>CAYVBJ010000003.1:3652-158086 GCA_964449075.1 uncultured Balneolaceae bacterium | reverse complement strand
CTTTTGGAACAAACGACTGAATCCCGGTTATTTCGCGGCCGAGTATGAGTCCGTGAATATCGTATGTGCCTTCGTAGGTGTTAACCGATTCCAGGTTCATCACGTGGTGAATCACCCTGTATTCACCGGATACGCCGTTCCCTCCATGCATATCCCGGGATACACGTGCAATATTCAATGCTTTGTTTACATTATTTCGTTTGGCAAGTGAAACCATCGCATGGTGATCACGCCCCTGGTCTTTGAGCTGGCCAAGACGCAGGGCCAGCATCTGCATGGATGTGATATCGGTAAGCATGTCAGCCAGTTTTGTCTGCGGGAGCTGGTTGGCAGCAATCGGGTGGCCGAACTGTTTCCGGTCGAGAACGTATTGACGCGCTCTTTGATAACAAAATTCGGCGGCGCCTACAACACCCCATGCGATGCCATACCTGGCACTGTTCAGGCACATAAATGGTCCTTTCAGGCCGCGAATCTCCGGAAACGCATTCTCTTCCGGAACAAAGACATCTTCAAATACCAGCTCACCGGTGGATGATGCCCGAAGACTCATTTTATGTTTGGTAGCCGGCGCAGAGAATCCCTCCATCCCTTTTTCGACTAAAAAACCACGAATAACCGGTTTGTCATCTTTCGATTCTTTCGCTTTCGCCCAGACAACTGCCACATCTGAAATGGGGGAATTGGTGATCCACATTTTGGCGCCATTCAGGATCCAGCCGCCATCTGTTTTGACCGCAGTAGATTCCATCGATCCCGGATCGGAGCCGTGATTGGGTTCGGTCAGCCCGAAACAACCAATAAGCTCACCGGAAGCCAGTCTGGGCAGAAACCGCTCTTTCTGCTCTTCGGTTCCGAAGATGGAAATCGGGTACATCACCAGTGATGATTGGACCGACATAAACGACCGGTAGCCCGAATCCACGCGTTCCACTTCCCGGGCAATCAGACCATAGGCAGTCTGGCTCACACCCGATCCGCCATATTTCGGATCAATGGCAGCTCCAAGCAGGCCAAGCTCTCCCATCTCTTTCGCAATATCCTGATCAAACACCTCATCCTGGTTGCCTTTTAGTGCGCGTGGTTCCAGTTTGGTTTGTGCATATTCACGGGCCGATTCCATGATCATGCGATCGTCTTCAGAAAGTTCTGATTCGAAGAGGTAGGCGTCGTCGATGTTGAATTTGTTATTTGGCATATTTTCATGATATCCGGTTATAAAAAAAATCCGGCCAACGTGTCAAATTTTAAAAGATCGTGAGTCGGGTTGAACCGAAACCGATAAAATTAGAAGGACATCATCAACCGGATTTAATAGTAATTTAAAATCTTACTAAAAATAATCCAAAATTAAGATTTCAAAATTCAAAATTAATACCCAAACTCCTTCTTGAGTTCTCTGCCTATAATCATTCTCTGAACTTCAGATGTTCCTTCACCAATGGTCATCAGTTTGGAGTCGCGCAGGAAGCGTTCAGGATGATACTCTTTGGTATAGCCGTAACCGCCATGGATCTGGATAGCTTCCAGCGACGCTTGGACAGATAATTCGGAGGCGAAAAGTTTTGCTTTGGATGCCTCCATCGTATACGGTTTGCCCTGGTCTTTCAGCCACGCTGCACGATGCACCAAAAGCCGGGCGGCATCGATTTCGGTAGCCATATCCACCAGTTTGTTTTCAATTGCCTGGAAATTCCCGATCGGTTTGCCAAACTGCTTTCGCTCCTGAGAATACTTGATGGATTCTTCCAGGGCTCCGCGGGCAATTCCGACTGAGAGTGCACCGATCCCAATTCGTCCGCCATCTAAAACCTTCATGGTATCGACAAATCCCATTCCCTCATCCCCGATCATATTTTCTGCAGGTACCTTTACATTTTCAAAAACGACTTCGGTGGTATCTGATGAGTTCATTCCCAGCTTATGCATTGGCGGACCCGGCTTCACACCATCCATATCCCGCTCTACCACAAATGCGGAAATTCCTTTAGTGCCTTTATCCGGATCGGTTTTGGCAAGAACCAGATAGGTGTGTCCGACCGACCCCTGGGTGATAAATATTTTATTTCCGTTGATCACCCAGTGATCTCCGTCTCTTACCGCTATGGTTTTCATACCCGAGGCGTCGCTGCCGGAGCCGGGCTCAGTGAGGCACCAGGCGCCCAGTTTTTCTCCCTTGGCAAGCGGAGTTAAAAATTTCTGCTTCTGCTGATGCGTACCGGCAAGAGCTATATGTCCGGAGCAAAGAGAGGTGTGTGAAGCAACAGTAAGTGCAAGAGAAGCATCCCAGCGGGCAATTTCTTCAAGTGCAAGGCAAAAGCTGACCGTATCAAAACCGGCACCACCGTACTGCTCTTCGTGGTAGATGCCAAGCAGACTCTGTTCAGCCAGCTTCTCAATAATGTCATGTGGAAATTTTTTAGATGCATCCCTTTCAATAACAGAGGGGGCTACGTGCCGTTCAGTAAAATCACGAACAGCGTCACGAATCATTTGCTGGTCTTCGGAAAGATCAAAGTTGAGTTGTTTGGATTGTTCAAGTGTGTCAACGCTCATGTATAAATATATTTATTTGAATTTTGGAACCGCTTACACGAAGATAACGATTCTGATGGAAAATCGTTTCCGGTTATAAGTAAAAAAATTGTAATGTGGCAAGAGGTGTGAGACATTTTATGCTGATAGCTGATAGCTGACAGCCGAAAGCTCTTTTGCTCCCGACAGAACCTCACATTTGCCTGTAGCTATAATCCTGACTGCCGGGATTTCGCTGCCGCTCAATTTTTTACAGATTTTTTTCACTTTTGCCTTTTCACTTTTTCCCACGTCTCAAACCCCCCGCTCTGATCCTCCCTGTCTTCTGGCACCTCACGCAGCGGCTCGCAGGGCTTCAGAGTTTCGTGTAAATCCTCCGGGAGACGCTGATACCAGCCGGTTCCCTCTGTTTTCCACCGGGCCATTTCGTCGGAGACATCCTTTACAATTTTTGCAGGATTACCCACAACTACTTTTCTGCTTGGGATTTCCATCCCTTCCGGAACAAAACAGAGTGCGCCAATGATGCACTCATCGCCCACTTTTACGCGATCCATCACCACGGCATTCATCCCAACAAGCGAATTCCTGCCAATATGGGAACCGTGGATGATTGCCCCATGGCCGATATGAGCACTCTCTTCGAGTATTACCGTTACACCGGGGAACATGTGGATGGTACAGTTTTCCTGCACGTTGGCACTGTCTTTAATCACGATCTTGCCCCAGTCACCCCGGATCGCTGCACCGGGACCGATATAAACATCCTTTCCGATAATCACATTTCCGGTAACAGCTGCCTGCGGGTGGATATAGGCACTTTCATGAATAACCGGTTTGTATCCTTTGAATTCGTAGATCATCGATATTGGTTGGGTCTGGTACTCTGTGAGTATAACATTTTTATAATTTACAAAGATAATGCAAAGTGAATAGGCCCCAATGTAGCGGGACTTCGAAAAGTACTCAGCAAAACTGAAAACTGAAAAGTGAAAAAAGGAAATGCCTCAATTTTAATTTTAGCTTTTCACTTTTGCTTTTTCACTCTATTAACTCGCCTTTCTTGCAGTTTCCGATTTGTAAATTCCGCTACGGTTTACGTGTCCCACATATTTGCCGATAATGCGCACTTCTTCAAATACGTCCGGTTCTATCGTAATATCGTCGTACTCTTCGTTGGCGGGTTCAAGTCGCAGGCCATTTTCATCATAGAATATTTTTTTCAGGCTTGTTTCTCCGTTGTAGAGTACAGCTCCGATGTCTCCGTCTTTGATATCAGCGTCCATCAGCAGAACAAAATCGCCGTCATAAATTCCTGCATCTCTCATACTCATGCCTGAAACACGAAGTGCGAACATAGTGCCAATGTTGGGAAAGAGCGTGTCGAGGGTGATTTTTCCAAGATCGGCTTCCACAGCTTCCTGCAGGTATCCGGCAGCAATCAGGCCGCGTACGGGAATGCCTGCGGAATTGTTCTCTTCTATCAGAGAGCTTTTATCGGGATGTAAATCGTATTCGTTGTCATCGCCTTTAATCAGGTACTCTTTTTTCAAAAGAGCTTGTATATTCTGCGTGACACTATTGGGCGATTTGTAATCGAACTCCTCGGCAATCTCTCTGTAAGTCGGCCACACATCGTGCTCCGATTTATAGCTTACGATGTAGTCGAAGAACTCTTTTTGCTTGCGGGTTAATTGAGTATTGTCCATAGTTTTTACATAGTGTATAATATATGTGTAAGAAACAAAGAATTTTAATGACAGGCAACAAATTTCAACTACGAGAATGATTTATAAAATTTCAGTTTTATTATTTGCATGTACTTTACTCTTTTCGGCATGCAGTTCAACGGATAACCGGCAGGGAACGCCGCTTCACAAAGAAGAAGTGATCCTTGAGGATTACCCCGATCTCTATGTAGCCGTTTTGGACAGAGATTCAGATGCAATTTTTGAATTTTTGGATCATGAGGAGGAGCGTGTAAAGAGAACGGCGTGGCTGTCTTTGGCTAAAACACCGGTTGAAAGCAGAACTGAATTTTTGGAGCTGGCCAAAAAGCAGGATTCTGACGAGGCCTGGTTTGCGCTCTCTTATCATCCATCCGAAACTGCTGACCTGAGAGAGCTGGAAGAGCTGTGGATAAACGGAAGTCTGCAAAGAGGTCCGGTCTGCCGGTACTTTTCAGCTCACGGCGATGGCACTACTCTTGATAAACTTCTGCAAGATACGCAAAAACTCTACACTGAAAAGGAGTGTGCCTTTGCTGCAGGATCAATTCTGACCCGCGTAAACATTTCTGAAATTAAAATGGTTGAAATAATCAGGATAGCCTTAGGATCAGATTCAGAGGATATCA
This sequence comes from uncultured Balneolaceae bacterium, assembly GCA_964449075.1. GTDB lineage: Bacteria > Bacteroidota > Rhodothermia > Balneolales > Balneolaceae > CAYVBJ01. The sequence goes on along the minus strand of CAYVBJ010000003.1, from coordinate 153,195 downwards.
GGAAAAGAATTCTCTATGGATTTTACCGCAGCAGACTGAACTCATTTACTGAATTCTCAGGCTATTCACATTTCGGGTCAGAAGCATGGATTACAGCCGGGATTGGTGAACAGGCCGGTACAGACCAGTTCATGACCCGAATACTGGGTGAGGATGGACTTCTGTTGGCCGAATCCCGCTGGTCTGCTGAAGAACTGCAAAATGAACCACGGCTTGCTATAGAAATGGCACGATCCTACAACCGGGTTGATACTTATCGGGACCGGCATTTCAAGCCTGTAATGAAACTTTTTGAGCACAGAAATCCACACGTCATTATTCAGCTGATGGAGGCTTTAAGAACTGTTGATGATCTCCCGGGTTCGATTTTGACTCATATCGAAGAACAATTTTCCCGGCAAACAAGAAACGGTGAAATTCTCGCCGCTTCACTTCAGGTTTTAGCCGACAATTCGGTCAGTCCGGATCCGTATGCTGAACGGCTGGAGAGTTATATGGAGAAAAATGTTTATCTGACTGAACGAGGACTTTCCGTATTCAAAAATATGGAAGACACTTCTCAATATCTTACAAGGTTGCAGACACTAATTGAAAAAGGCGGGGTGCGGGGATTGCATGCAGTTCGGGCTTTGAACGGTATGTGGATGGAATCCAATCAGAACGAAAAGTTGAGAAATGAGATCAGAGATATTGTATGGACTGCGCTGGAGAAAAAGGAGAGGAGCATGGCGTACGCAGCCGGGCCTTTTTTGACGGACGAGTCAATTATCCGAGACCAGGATTTTGATCGCCTGAAAAATATACTTAATGAATATTCACTGCCAGAGGATATTGAGGTTTACCAGGTTTTTGCGCGGGTGTTTTCGGATCGTTTTCGTCAACAATCTGCCGGAGTGATCGATTCACTGGCATCAATTGGGTATCCACCGCTCAACAGAACACTAAAAGATCTTGGATGGGAGATAGAAGTGGCCGCTGAAGAACAGTCATTTCGAAAACCGGACTGGAAGCAGCTATACGATATGGGGACCCGCCCATACTGGGTACTGGAAACAGGGAAAGGCAAATTTGAAATCAAATTCGATCCGTTCACAGCACCTGCCACCGTTTCAGCCATCGACAGCCTCACGCGTGCAGGTGCGTACGACGGTGTTCCTTTCCACAGGGTTGTTGCCAATTTCGTGGTTCAGGGTGGAGATATCGAGCTCCGGAACGGGTTTGGCGGGCCCGATTTTACACTGCCTACAGAGCCATCGCTTCAATCATTTACCCGTGGTGCAGTGGGAATTGCAAGTGCGGGAACCGACACAGAAGGAAGCCAGTATTTCATCATGCATCAATGGTCACCCCATCTGAATGGCAATTACACATTGTTTGGAAATGTAACCCGCGGAATGGAAGTGGTTGACCGTCTGCAGACAGGAGATCACGTAGACCGGGCATGGATTGAACTCAGGTGAGGTGACAGGGGTGTGTTCACTGTTTCGGCTGCAATCCCCAAACAAATCTCTTCTTTCCGGAACGCTCACCATCCGTTATCTTTGATTCCCTAATCTAACCTGAATCTTAAATGGAACCGGATAACATGAAATATATCGGAGCTCACGTAAGTGCAGCAGGCGGCGTTGAAAATGCACCATTGAATGCACATGAAATTGGCGCAACGGCATTTGCCTTGTTTACCAAAAATCAGCGCCAATGGATGGCAAAACCATTGAGTGAGGAGAATATCACCGGCTTCAAAGAGAATTGTGAAAAGAACGGATTTACGATGGATGCCGTGATGCCGCATGACAGCTACCTGATTAACCTGGGTCACCCGCTGAAAGCGAGTCTGAAAAAATCACGGGATGCGTTTCTGGATGAACTGCAGCGGTGTGAACAGCTGGGCATCAAACTGCTGAATTTTCATCCGGGAAGTCATTTAAAGAAGATCAGTGAGACAGATTGCCTGGAAATTATTGCTGAGTCTGTTAATATCGCCCTGGATCAAACCGAAGGGGTAAAGGCTGTTATTGAAAATACCGCCGGGCAGGGAACCAATATGGGGTATAAGTTTGAGCACCTGCGGGAGATTATCGACCGTGTTGAAGATAAAAACCGGGTAGGGGTTTGTATCGATACGGCACACGCTTTTGCTGCCGGATACGACATACGCACTGAGTCGGGCTTTGAGGAGACATTTGAGAAGTTTGCGGAGGTTGTCGGTTTTGATTATTTACTGGGGATGCACCTGAATGATTCTAAAAAAGAGCTGGGCAGCAAAGTAGACCGGCACGAGAGCATCGGTGACGGACTTATCGGCTGGACTCCCTTCGAGCTGATTATGAAAGATAAACGTTTCGACGGCATTCCGCTGATCCTGGAGACGCCAAATACCGAACGGTGGCCGGAAGAGATTGCAACTTTGAAAGAGATGGCCCGCTTGTGAGAATAAGTGAGAACTGAAAACGCCCCGAATATCGGGACTTCTAAATGCACTCAGCAAAAGTGAGAAGAACGTTTGCATTTAGAAATACAAGTTTACGAGAAAAGCTTTTGCAGATATGAACTAACCAAAACCACCACCGAAACTATTAATTCTGATGTAACTTTTCACTTTTGCGTTTTCACTTTTCCCTTCTGTGTTTTTCACATTTTCAAACTTCCGGTATTGATATATGTATAATATATGTGTAATATGTATTTCAACACAAACCAGAGGTGCGAATGAAAGAGCAAAAGTATCCCGGAATTCACGTATACAATGTGGTAGCAGGATTTAAGTCTTCCCGGCTGAAACATTCCATTACACCGTTCCGCTTTGAACTTCCGGATGGCACAGAGCACAGAATCGCAACCATCCGGCAAGCTCACCGCGAACGTGTGGGGTCGTCGGTTCACTATCATTACGTTGTAAAAACGAGAGAGGAGCGTTACTTTCACATTGTATTCGATTCGGAAAAACTTCGCTGGCACCTGGTGCAGGAATTTGACGCCGAGTTGTTGTTCAATGAATAAAATAGTTGTGGGCAGTGTATTCTATAAATGTCCAATACTCACGACTCAATACTTATTATTTTAATTCCCGGTATGGAAGAAATCACAGCTGTATTACTTACAATCATTGGTCTTGCCGCAGGTTATGCTATTGCATATTTTATGGCAAAAACGAAACAATCACGCCTCGAAGAGAGAAATGCAAACCTTGAAAAACAGCTTCACTCTTTACGTTTAGAAATGGATAAAGAGGAGTCGGAAGCAAGCCGGAAACTTGAAAGTGAGCGCACACGTGCACAGGAAGCTGAAAAACAATTAGCCGAGTTGAGTGCCGATTACAGAAACCTGAAAGAACGTCTGACCGAGCAGAAGCAGGAGCTTCAAAAGATGGAAGAGAAGTTTCGCACGGAGTTTAAAAACCTGGCAAATGAAATCCTGGACGAAAAGTCGAAAAAGTTTACCGAACAGAACAGGGAGAATATGGACCGGCTCCTGAATCCGCTTGGAGAAAAGCTTGAGGAGTTCAAGAAAAAAGTGGAGGAGACCTACAATACGGAAGCCAGGGAACGAAATACGCTGAAAGGCGAAATCACAAAAATCTTTGAACTGAACCAAAAGATTACCGAGGAAACCAAAAACCTGACCCGTGCACTGAAAGGTGACAGCAAGCAACAGGGGAACTGGGGCGAGGTGATTTTACAGCGTATCCTGGAAAAATCAGGCCTCTCGAAAGACCGGGAGTATTTTATACAGGAGAGTCACACAACCGACGAGGGCCGGCGGCTGCAGCCCGACGTTGTGGTAAAATTACCGGATGGCAAACATTTGATTATCGATTCGAAAGTATCACTCACAGCTTATGAGAAATTTTCATCTGCCGAAGAAAAACCGGATCAGGAGCGGGCTTTGAAACAGCATATCACATCCATGCGGGCTCATGTTCGTGGATTGAGTGATAAGAAATATCATCAGATCTATGATTTTAAATCCCCAGATTTTATCCTGATGTTTATCCCGATTGAACCAGCCTTTGGCCTGGCGATGCAAAATGCGCCGGATTTATACAATGAGGCTTTTGATAAGAATATCATTATTGTCAGTCCCACCACACTGCTTGCCACACTGGCCACCATCGAGAATGTATGGAAACAGGAGTATCAGAATAAAAATGCGATGGAGATTGCAAGCAGGGGAGGAGCCTTGTATGATAAATTTGTGCTCTTTGCCGAAAGCATGAATAAAGTTGGTGACCGCATCAGGCAGACACAGGAAAGTTATGACGAAGCCATGACGAGATTAAGCACAGGATCCGGCAACGTTATTCGCCAGGTCGAGATGCTTCGTGAGCTGGGCGCCAAAACATCGAAACAGCTTCCGGAGAACTTAAAAGAGAACGACGATCATCAACTGATTGATAAAAACAGTTAGAAATCAGTTTTCTGTAACGTATATCGTTATTTTCTCAGACATCACCGGCGGATTGTGCGGTGTGTGAGTGAAATCTCCTAAGATTAACTGAAGGGTGTGTTTGCCGGGAGGAAGTGTCAGAACTGTTTCGGTTTGCCCGAGGCCAAAATGACGAATCTGATCCGTGGTTGGCAAGGGCCTGGTCAGATCGGGCAAATCCTCAATATCAATCAGCAGATGATGGTGCCCGGTTCCTTCCACGTTTTGTCCGGCAGGTGCAACTCCCATGCCACTCAGGCCAAATACAACTGTGAATGAGGACGGTACAACAGCACCGTGCTGCGGAGATGCAATATACGCCCTGGCATCTTTGGGAGCGTCACTGTTTTGAGAAAAAACCAGAACAGGGAATAACAGAAAGAGAGAAACTGAAAAGAAAATCTTTTTATAAAACATGATAGAGGCAGAGTATGATAGTTAGTGATTAGTTAAATAATTTAGCAGTAAGATAGTAATCAGGATTTTGAATATCCTTAAATAATTTTCCGGGAAAAAAAGTTTTCCGGAAGTGAGATTCAACCGCCTGACCGACCGCGAAAGAAGGAATTTTTGGAAATATTAACATTCATTAAAAAATAACATCCTAATTTTTACCTATCTTTGATTCTCCACAAATCTTAATCAATCATTTACTATATGCAGCTTTGTTACAAATTGATGTTACCCACCTTTTTTTTACTTTTATCAGGCATAATTTATCCCTCCAGTGCTCAGCTTACAGAAAACTTTGAGCAAGGCACAAAAGGTTTTTGGTCTGCAGATAATGTAAACTTATCAACCGGGACATGGTTTTTTGACGAAGCGCTACTGGGAACAGACGACAGGGACAGAAAGTTTGATACAAAGGCTGTAAGAATGAGAGAAAACGGAAGTATCACCATGTTGTTCAATAAATCAGACGGCGTGGAAAATATTTCATTCTACTTTTCAAATGCCGGCTTTTCCAATGATACCGGTGGCCTTATCCAGGTGCAATACTCAACCGACAGCGGCTCATCGTGGCTGGATGCAGGCGGGCAAATCAGCGCCACAGATGAACTTGTGAATCATACAATTGAAGTTAATGAACCGGAAGATATCAGAATCCGTATTTTGCACAGGGCAGGAGGAAGAGTTAATATTGATAATCTATTTATAACCGATTTTGTCCAGGCAGAAGAGGAACCTACAATTGATGTTTTTGTTGGTAATGATGAACTTACATCCGGTGCGAATCTTGAATTTTCACCTGTTAACCTGGGTCAGCAGTCTGCCGAAACCATACGCATCCGAAACCGGGGCTCACAAACTCTTGAAATCAGTGATGTTTCTATTGATAATTCACAGGTTTTTATTGCAGAACCACTTACAACTACATCTCTTGAATTTAATGAATCCGTCGAGTTTGACGTTACCTTTTCGCCGCAGGCTTCCGGCACGTTTGATGGAACACTTCTTATTGCGAGTAACGCATTTAATGAATCCCAGTTTCAGTTAAATTTGAGCGGAGAAGCCATTTCTGAAGCTGATATTATTCCAATATCTGAGGCAAGGGATGTCCCTTTCGGTTCCCGTGTAACTGTTTCGGGGCGTGTTACAGTGGGAAATGAATTTGGCGGTCCGGCGTACTTCCAGGATGAAACCGCAGGAATTGCCGCTTTCTGGGAACCGTTTCATACCCAGGCTGTGATTGGTGATTCGATAGTGATAACCGGACCGGTTACAGAATTCAATCCTATTGGCGGAGCTCCCGGCACTTTTTTGAGGCAGATTGGTGAGTACGAAGGAGATGACAATATTACATTTGAAATTTTTTCGGACAACCCCAGAATTGTTGATCCGGCGCCTGTTACACTGCAGCAGATGAACAGCGGCGGATATGAAGGTCAGCTTGTAATTATTGAAAATGTGACGATCAATTTTTCTGGTTTATTTCAGGCTGGAACTAATTACGAGATCAACGACGGCACAGCCATCGCAGAGATGCGAATTGATAATGATACTAACCTTGTAGGCGTTACGGCTCCTGGGGAACCGGTCAATATTGTTGGGGTTGTGGGCAGGTTTGATGGAATATTTCAGCTCTTGCCGAGATTTGCAGAAGATCTTGGTGCCGACCCCGTCGTCTTTCCCGGTGATGATATTTCAAAAGATAAGACACTGGATGTGATCACCTGGAATATTGAGTGGTTCGGCGATCCTTCAAATGGCCCGGATGACGAAGAACTGCAGTTCGAAAATGTAAAAACCGTTCTGACAACTCTTGATGCTGATATATATGCATTCCAGGAGATTTCAAATTCCTCTCAGTTTAACCGGCTTGTAGATGAACTCGAAGCATACGGCGGTTTTGAGGCATCATTTTCGCAGCAGCAAAAAACGGCCTTTATGTTTAAACGCGCAACCGTAGATTCACTTGATTCAGGGCTAATCAGCCAGGGAATGATCTCTTTTGACTGGGCAAACGGACGCCTGCCGCTGATGTTTCAGTTCAATGCTAATATTGACGGAATGCAAAGAGAGATTTTCTCTTTTAACATTCATGCAAAAGCTTTTGGTGACCAGGAGTCTTATAACCGGCGTGTAAATGCATCAGAGCAAATGAAAAGCTTCCTCGACTTCAATCACCTGAACGACAATGTGATCCTGCTGGGTGATTATAACGATGACGTTACGGTTTCAACCTACAACAATGAAGTGTCTCCCTACCAGAATTTTGTAGACGATTCCAACTATCTTGTTATTACCAAAAGCCTGAGCGAACAAGGGGCTACCTCTTTCAGAACTCAATCGATGCTCGATCACATTACTATTAATTCTGAATTTGTTCCCGATTATTTTGAAGGAACGGAACGGGTGGAAAATCCATCGTTTATTGGCAGTTACCTGAGCACTACGTCCGATCATTTCCCTGTCTCAACAAGATTTTCATTCAGTGAAAGTGTAAGTACTGACGACGAACTTTTTACAGGTATCCCGGAGCGCGTTTCGCTGGAGCAGAACTTTCCAAATCCGTTTAATCCTACTACCCAAATCCAGTTTAGCCTCACAAGCGCACAGCAGGTAAACCTGGACGTTTACAATGTGGTTGGTCAGAGAGTGGCAACATTATTGAGTGATGCCTCACGGGGAGCGGGAAGCCACACGGTTACATTTGATGCCTCAAGATTGTCAAGCGGTGTCTACTTTTACCGTTTAGGCCTGCAAAATGGAGAGCAGTTGACGCGAAAAATGATGCTGGTGAAATAATAGATGCGTCTACAATAATATTCTCGTCCAATACTGTTCAAAACGATTCAGTATTTTGCGGAAAGAATTTACATTTGATTTCTTAGGCCAGATTGTTATAGCTGCTTTGACACAATCTCCGCATTTTTTCTCGCTGAGTCTCGCAGATGAATCCGCCGAGTTTAACTACGTGTTCAACAAATGAGCGTTGATATTCTGCTGAAATCTGCGTATAACTCAGCGAAAATCTGCGAGAAACATTACGGTTTCCATTTTAACAAAGAATCGGTTAGGACAGTATAGATTTTCGTCTATATCATGAAAGCGTGACGTTGAAAAGCCTGATGGGAATTGGTGAATGGCGGAAATCAAAAAATGGAATCCGGGTGCAGATGGTGTCTGTGTCCGAATCCGGTGCCAGTGTGAACTATCGAACTCAGTGAATGATGAAGTAGAACCAGGTAGTGAGAACCGGTAATTCGACTGCTGCGATGATGATGAAAATAGGAGCTATCATAACTTCAGCAGATTTCAAACGATAAGAGGGATGCCCGCTGAGTGATTGCAAACCGGACACGGAAATAATAGCCCTAAGGATATTATCGGGCTGAGCAGAAACTTATTCTGTAACATTTTCTACGTACTTCTCTCTTGTAAACAAGTACAAACCAAGATTAGTCCCTATCTGGTTAGTTAAATTTAGTCACTCCTAAATGCTGAAACCTAAGCATAAGGCCTCGGAATTGATCGTTCCGGGGCTTACTTTTTTCTACTCATGCAAGGTAAGCAATTTTTATTTTGATTTGTCGTTAGACTATTCTTAATATCTCTGCCAATGCTTAACAGAATAAGAAACATATCGGCCCGGATCACGCTGCTTGTCTATTTGACAAGCTTTCTGGCTGTAGCCCTGTTTCACTATCATGACTTTTCTCCACTGGCAGTTGATGAGCATACCGTTACAACTATCAGTGTAAGTCATCATAATCCCGTTGATAACAGCAATGATGTTGATGCTGAACACTGCTCTCTTTGCCTGATTACCAACGTTCAATTTGATGCTTTTTCGAATTCAGTACCATCGTTGAATTATTTGGGAAATCAGAGTTTAAGCTCCTCCTGCACCGATATTTCAATTCCCTTCCTTGATTACTCTTCTAAAAGGGGTCCTCCTGTCACTGTTTGATTAACCGCATTTCCAATAATTAAACAGGGGATAAGCTGAGATTTTGAAAGCTTTCCCGTTGATTCTGCAACATTTTTAGAAACACTAATCAGCAATGAAGAAAAAGTTTGTATCGTTCTTCGTATACATACCAATAATAATATCACTAAACGTACAGCCTGAAGCCGTTTTTGGTCAAACCCTGGCAGATGTTGAAGGAGTTATTCGAGATAAAATTTCAGGACAGCCGCTTCCCGGTGCAAATATCAGAATGCCTGAACTAAACAAGGGAGTTTCTTCTGATCAAGACGGCTTTTTTACCATTAATGATGTCGGGTATGGGAAGTATACTCTTCAGGTAAGATATGTGGGTTTTGAAAGCATTGACTCATTAATTGTAGTGCAATCTGATACTTTTCTTGAGATTGAGATGAATCCGCTTGAGCAAAAACTTGATGAAGTTCTTGTGAAAGCGGGACGTGATTCTCTCGGAGAGTCAACAAAATCTCTTACAATTCTTGATAAAGCTGCCCTGGACAAACATCGCGGACAGACCATTGGCGACATGGTAAAATCCCTTCCCGGTGTCACTGTTCTCTCAACCGGACCAAGCATATCCAAACCGGTAGTCCGTGGACTGCACAGCCAGCGGCTGGTGTTGATGAATCACGGCCTGGCTCAGGAAGGGCAGCAGTGGGGAGGAGAACATGCACCTGAAATCGATCCTTTTTCGCCGGACAGAATAGAAATCATACGGGGAGCTTCAGGTGTTGAATACGGGGTAGGAGCAATCGGCGGAGTAATCAGGGTGGATTCTGATAATATCAATAAAAAAGAAGATTTATCAGGTGAACTGATGCTGAATGGATTTTCCAATAATGCACAGGGATCGGGCAGTATTAAGCTGGAAGGCGGGTTAGATAAATCGGGAAAACTGGGATGGAGGTCTCAGGTTAGCTACAGAAATGCAGCAGATTCACGCACTCCAAAAGATGTGATGAGGAATACAGGCTTCCGGGAACTGAGCTATTCATTTAACATGAATTATGAAGATGGCTCATTTGAACATGATCTCTATTTCAGTCATTTTGGTACTGAACTTGGTATATTCAGGGGGGCGCATATCGGGAATGTATCCGATCTTGAAAGGGCGATCAGGCTGGGAAGGCCAACCGTTGACTTTGAGTTTGGAAGAGAAATAGATAATCCCAGGCAGGAAATTTCGCATGATTTGTTCAGATATCAGGGAAAGTACCAGATTTCGAATGTTGGAAGGATTGAGGTCCAGGCCGGATGGCAGCAAAACAGGAGAAAAGAGTTCGATGCTCACCGAAGGTTTAGTAATGATCCTGAAGCTTTGCAGAGGCCGGCATTTGACCTGGAACTAACTACATGGAGTGCCGACCTGAAATTCAGACATGACCCGGTGTTCAACAGTTTAACCGGAACAGTTGGAATCTCTGGAATGAAGCAGGGGAATGCGCGCCAAAGCACCGGATCCCTGATACCCAATTTTAAGTCATATTCAGCTGGGGTTTTCGTTATCGAAAACTGGTCGAATGGTATTGTTACAGCCGAAACCGGAGCAAGATTTGACATTCACTGGCGGGACGTGTTTTTAGTTGAGAACCGTGAAGTTCAAAGACGATCATTTACTTATAACGATGCATCGCTGGTTGGAGGTATCACTTACCAGTTTGCTCCTGACTGGTCTGTCTCAGGAAATTTTGGCACAGCATGGAGGCCACCTGGGGTGAATGAACAGTTTAGTGATGGAATTCATCACGGCACGGCTCAATTTGAACTAGGAAATGAAGACCTGGATCCTGAACGGAGTATCAACATTGATTTGACACTGAGGCACGTAACCGGAAAGGCTTATTTTCAGTTAAGCGCGTACAATAATTTCATTACGAATTATATCTTTCTTCAGCCGGGAGATGAACCCGCTCTCACAATAAGGGGTAGTTTCCCGTTTTTCTCCTACGAGCAAACCGATGCGGTGATACGGGGTGTAGACGGCACGTTTGAATACCAATTGCTAAAAAATCTGCGAACATCGGCAACTGTTTCATTTCTGAGAGGATGGAACCGGGATGAGAGCATTCCCCTGATATTCATGCCATCAGATCGTCTTCAGCTGTTTGCACATCTTGACTTGCCAAATACCGGATTGTTTCGATCCAATTACCTGGAAGCAAGAGGAACAATGGCCAGGGAACAGACGCATTTTCCGAAAGGTGTGGATTTTGCTCCGCCGCCGCCCGGTTACCAATTGCTGGACCTGGAAAGCGGTACTGAAATGGAAATTTCAGGAAAGAAAGTAAATCTGAGTCTCTCTTTGAACAATGTTTTAAATGCAACCTACAGAGACTACTTAAGCAGGTTCAGGTATTTCATAGATGAACCGGGCAGAAGCCTTGTGATGCGGGCACAATTACAGTTTTAATCAATAGCATTTTTACTTAAAACAATCACCAAAAAACAATCAAAAACTGGAGTAACATGTTACATGTAAAATTAAAATCATTCGTAGTAATTATTGCTTTTGCCGCTGCAATTGCGGCTTGCGGAGATGACCCGGCATCTGTAGATGTTGATGGGCCGGGAGAATCGGAACTGATAACCAGTGTAACGCTATCCCTTGAAGAACTTGATGACCAGGGAAATGCTACCGGTATAACGGTTTCAGCAGTATGGGACGATTCTGACGGACCGGGAGGAAGCGCACCGACGATTGAAACTCTTCAATTAAAGCAGGGGACAACTTATCAGGGCAGCATAGAATTACTTGATACTACCAAGGATCCGGTGGAAAATATTACTGAAGAGATAGAGGAAGAAGCCGACGAACATCAGTTTTTCTACATATTTAATGTAGATGGGAATGAATCTGATGCGATTCAGGTGGCAAGAAATGATACGGATTCACAGGGCCTGGCTCTTGGTCTCAATTACACTCTATCCGTTAGTAATGACGCTCCTGAAGGCGGATTGAGAGTTATTTTACTCCATTTTGAAGATGCGGAAAAAGAAAGTAATGACTTTCCCGCCGAACAAACTGGAATAGACACGGATGTTGATATAGAGTTTCCTGTTCAATTTGAATGACAGAACTCAAAATTTCAGGCAGTAAAAATAAAAACCGGTTCCATATGGATTCCGGTTTTTTTATTTAAAATCAGATAAATCCTTTTAAATTCAAGCGGTGGAGTGAATTATAATAATATTATTATACATATGCAGTAAGTTTATTTAAAAATAAGGATTTTTAATGATATCTTTTTGGCGGTTAAAATAGAAATGAACATAAAACTATCTTTAATTATTCAGATGTATCTGCGTTCTCACAATAAAATTATACTAACGGATATTACAGAATCAGGGGAAATAATTGTGAGAGATTTGTGATGGTTCAAAGTCGCAAATACCATACTATTATTAGTAATTAAAGACGGCAGATAAAAAAGCAGGAAATATGGATATTTTTCAAACTGTTTATGATTGGTTTATGGGTCTGGGTACTGAATACGGAGTGAATCCTATTATCTTTGGCTCTATTTATGTAGGTGCAATACCGCTTTTTTCTCTATCAATCGGTTGGCTGGTTAAAAATTATCGCCAGGACAGATCGATCGTTTTGCCCTCAATGAGTGCAACATTTTTCTTCATTTCGGCTTATCTCTACCTGATGATAGCCGGGCAAAATGTTCCGTGGTGGGTTTATGCCGTAGTTTTAGGCTTAGTGTTTTATGGCGCATGGTCAACGTATCGAAAAGTTAAATCGCAAATTATAGAAAAAGAAAAGAGTAATGGCTAAATATGATTATGACGCTTTGGTAATTGGCGGCGGTGCAGCGGGTCTAACAGCTTCAGGAATTGCTGCCAACTTTGGAGCCAAAACAATGATGATTGAGAGACACCGGCTTGGCGGAGATTGTACATGGACAGGCTGTGTGCCCAGTAAAACTCTGATCAAAGCCGCTTCTATAGTTCACGATATGAAAAAAGCAGCAGGCCATGGACTCACTTCAACAAAAATTGAAGTAGATCTTGCCAAAGTTATGGCACATGTGGATTCAATCCGACGTGAAATTTACGAAGATGCGGATGCTCCTGAAATTTTTGAAGATATGGGAATTGAGGTAGTTCAGGGTGAAGCTGAATTTACAGATCCTCATACTGTTCTGATTACAGGCAGTGACAGTAGCAAAAAATCAGTAAGTTCCAAATACATCTATATCTGTACCGGTGCGTCTGCTTTCGTACCTCCTATTAAAGGAATAGACACCATAGATTATCTCACAAATGAGTCGCTCTTTGAAATCAACAGTTTGCCTGAAAAACTGATCATTATCGGTGGCGGACCCATAGGAACAGAAATGGCACAAAGTTTTTTGAGACTCGGTTCTGAAGTACATGTTGTGGATATGGCTCCGAGAATTTTGGGAAATGATGACCCGGAGTTGACAACGATTCTGCAGGATAGCCTGTCCAAGGAAGGTATTCACTACCATATGGAGTGCGGTGTTGATAGTGTTGAGAAAACCAAAGATGGTATTAAGATCAATTTGACTCAGAATAATAAAAGCAAATCGCTTGAGGGCACAGATCTTCTTGTAGCAACCGGGCGCCGTGCAAATGTCGACTCTTTGAATCTGGATGCCGCCGGTGTAAAATATTCCGGCAGAGGTGTGGAAGTGGATGATAAATGCCGAACCAATGTAAAACATATTTATGGTGTCGGTGATATCACCGGAAGATACCAGTTTACACATATGAGTGAGCATATGGCGAAGGTTGCAGTCACAAATTCACTAATCAAGTTTCCAATGAAGATTGATAAGGATCATGTTCCCTGGACAACTTTTACCGATCCTGAACTTGGTCATGTAGGTGCTACTGCCAAAGAACTTGACGAAGCAGGAGTACAGTACCAGGTGTACCGGTTTCCTTTTTCAAAAATTGACAGGGCCATAACAGATGGCAAATCAACCGGCTGGATTAAAATTTATGCCAAAAAATGGAATGGCAAAATTTTGGGTGTTTCCGTTTTAGGTGCACATGCGGGCGAATTAATTTCGCAATATGCACTGGCGATGAAAAACGGCGTCAGCCTTCGAAATTTTGCTGATACCATCCATCCCTATCCAACATATGGACTTGGTGCCAGAAGAGCTGCAGACCAGTGGTATATCAAAAATCAGTCTGAAAATGTTGTGAAATGGATCAAGCGAATATTTGGCTACCGGGGTGAAATTCCTGATTACAGTGATCCGGAGAGAATTGTTTAGTTTTTCTATCAGCAGGTGTTTTCCATCTAAAAAAAGACAGATCGAAAAGAAAGTATTTATCTTTTAAACAAAAAAAGCCGCATGATATCATGCGGCTTTAAAAGAAAAAATTTTTCAGAAAATCAGCCTACACGCCTTACTTCCTGTGCACTTAATCCTTTTGGTGTCTCTTCCACGGAGAATTCAACTTCTTCGCCGTCTCTAAGCCCTTCTTCAAAACCAAGGTTCTCTACATTGTTGCGATGTACAAAAACATCTTTACTTCCGTCATCGGGTTCGATAAATCCAAAACCTTTTTCGGCATCGAACCATTTTATTTTACCGTATTGCATAAACTATATTGTATTTAAAAACATCGAGTGCGAGAATTGTAAATAATGGAGTTGCTGGGTTGCGTCTCTTCTTATTTTAAAACCTGTTATTCGACGTGTATTGTTGTGTAATTGTTATTTAACTACAGATAATTAAACTATCTGCGAATAAAATATATTAAATAATTATCAATCTTTATAATTATTTATCAATTTCTGATGATTGAATTTCCTTTAGTTTATTGACGGCTCTTTCATTCAAATTCTCAAATTCATCTTCAGCAATATCACCTACAGTGTATTTCATGCGAAGCCAAATGATGTATGTAGCCATAACATCCTCGTAACAGTATTTTTCGATTTGCTGAAGTTGACCATTCCTGTACATAGCAAGCACTTCATTTCCTTCTCCCGTCTGCTTAAACGGGATGTCAATCAGGTACCCTAGGTGTTTTAATTTTGGGTATGAACTTGCGCCGTAGTTACTGAATTCGTCCATCAGGTCTATATTTGAACGGCTGAATCTGTACCTGATGTCGTGGTGACTAAGCCGTAATGGCATCTGAATATTGTGCTTCATTGCCCTGTATGTTAAAAGAGGGAGATCAAAGCCCCGACCGTTGTGATGAATCAGGCCAAAGTCTTTATACGTGAGAAGTGACTTAAAAAGCTTATCAAGACCTGTCTTTTCATCTTCACCTGACCATGCAACTTTTTGAAGCGGCTTCCCGATATTATCTATCCAGAGGCCGACCCAAGAAATCATTCTGTGATACATTGGAGGGAGAAACCCGCTTTTATTATATGTCAGCTGTTCGGAAGCTGAGAGTAACAGGGCATCCTCCTCCGAATCAGTATCATTCAGTACATTTCGCAAAAATTCAAAATCTGGTATGGTTTCTACATCAAATACAAAGTACATAGTAAATTATCGGCTTCGTTCCCCGGATATATTTGAAGTAAATTGCTCAATGAATTGATCATCCGCAAGTCTGCAGCCTAATAAATACATAATTTTGGTTATGGTGGATTCAATTGTCATGTCACCGGCACTTAAAACGCCCAATCGCATGGCTTCGCGGCCGCTTCTGTACTGTGAAAGATTTACTGAATCGTAAGGAGCCTGAGATGTAATGATCACATGCACTCCGGCGTTTCTGCAAGCTTTTATAAATGGCAACAGACTATATTTTCCAATCAGCGGAAAATTTCCGGTACCAAATGCTTCAAGAACAACGGCTTTCAGCATCGAAAGATCTAAACAATCCAGTTGCACGGGATTCAACCCCGGGTATAGTTTTACCAGGCAAAGAGCATCATCAAAAAAAGGCTGATTAACTAACGGGTCATCCGAAATCTCCCATTGATGATAGAATTCAATATCGAGGCCAATTTCAGCAAGGTGACTAAAATTTGGTGAGGTGAATGCGTCAAAATCACCGATACTCATTTTTGTACTGCGATTTCCTCTGAACAGATGATCATTAAAACAGATAGCAACTTCAGGTATTCGATGGGTGGCAAATTCAATCGAATTTACCAGGTTTCGTCTGGCATCGCTCCGGATATTACTAAGAGGTACCTGGCTGCCGGTTAGTATCACAGGTTTTTTCAGGTTACGAAGAGAAAATGAGAGTGCAGAAGCCGTATAGGCCATGGTATCGGTGCCGTGCAGAATTACAAACCCGTCATAAGCGCCATAGTTATTATAGATATAATTGGATAATTTACGCCAGTGTGTGTGGTTGATATCTGAGCTGTCATTAAAAAAAATTTTTTCAATATGAACGTCAGCAATCGAAAATAATTCCGGTACTTCTTTTTGAAGTAAGCTCGACCATTTGTCCTGATCAAGTTCTGTTTGAGATTGATTCAGGTGCATTGCAATGGTACCACCTGTTTGAAGTAAAAGTATATTTTTCATATTGCTTTCAAAATACATTCTTATTAATTAGAATCATGAAATAAGTTTCAGGAAAATTTTAAATCTTTATTAAAAAGTGGTTACATATAAAGGTCAGGAATTCAAAGCGAATCTGTCGATTTATAAAATTGCGATGGAAAGAAATTTTGATTTTTTAAATTTGTATTGAAAATTATGACAGATTTGAAAAAAATGAATTGCATCCGGAACTTGTAAAATGAAGATATAAATATATATTTATTGCCAAAGGTAACTTGATATAAACTAAAGTGTAAACCGTGACAGGAGTTATAAAATGAAAGTATATACACCGGAAAAAATTAGAAATATCTGTCTGTTGGGACATGCAGGCTCAGGAAAAACAACCCTAACAGAAACGATGCTGTATGAATCAGGCACAATAAAAAGAAGAGGAAGTATTCAGGACGAAAACACGGTTTCCGATTTCAATTTTATTGAAAAAGAAAAACAAAAATCTGTTTTTTCATCGCTCACGCACCTGGATTGGAGAGGTACAAAAATCAATCTATTTGATACTCCCGGCACAACCGATTTTGCCGGTGAAGTGGTTGAGCCAATGCATGTTTCGGATTGCGGATTGTTTGTTTTAAACAGTGAGTACGGTGTTGAGGTTGGAACCGAATCGCTGTGGAAAAGTGCAGAAGAAATTAATTTACCAGCCATTATTGTTGTGAATAAACTGGATTCGGAGCAATCTGACTTTCAAAGTGCAATAGATATGGCCAGGGAGAGATTCGGAAGAGGAATTGCTGTTCTCCAGTTTCCGTATAGCGAAGGTGAAGATTTTCATGCAATCATAGATGTTCTGAAAATGACGATGTATGAATTCCCGGAAGATGGCGGAAGACCTGATAAACTTCCGATTCCGGAATCTCAAAAGGCACAAGCCGAACTCTTGCACAATGAACTTGTGGAATCAATTGCCGAAAATGACGAATCCCTGATGGATCTCTATTTTGAAAATGGTGAACTGGATGAATATCAGATGAGAGACGGGTTGCAGCAAGCCGTTCTGAACAGAGAAATATTTCCGCTGTTTTGCTGTTGTGCTTCAAGAAATATGGGATCAGGACGAATAATGGGTTTTATTGGCAATGTATTGCCATCACCTCTGAATTCGGTTCCTATGAAAACTGAAGATGACGGGGAACATAAAATTGATACTGAAGCGACTTCTTCGGCATATATTTTTAAATCATACTCTGAAGATCATGTGGGTGAGCTGAGTTACTTTAAAGTTACCGGCGGATCACTGGCTGTTGGCCAGGATCTTGAAAATAAACGCACATCTAATTCTTCCCGAATCAGTAGTCTTTTTGTACCCCAGGGAAATAAAAGAGTGGATGTAAGCCGAACAGAAGCCGGTGATATTGGTGTTACGGTTAAATTAAAAGAAGCGGAAGCCGGTGATACCCTTGCTGAAAAATATGAAGATCTGCAACTTGCCAAACCTGAACAGCCGGTTTCTAATATCAGGTCGGCTATCAGGCTTGTTAAAGAAGGTGATGAGGATAAACTTGCAAATGCACTGCATCAGCTTGAAAAAGAAGATAAAGCTCTCCGGGTTGAGCACAGCAGGGAGCTGGGACAGATCATCTTACACGGACAGGGCGAAGAACATCTTACAGTTCTTTTACAGCAGCTGGTAAACAGATTTCATTTGAATGTGGAATTTGAACCCCCGAGAATCCCTTATCGTGAGACAATTACCAAAGCTCAAAAAGCTCATTACAAACATAAAAAACAATCGGGCGGAGCAGGTCAATTCGCAGAAGTTTATATGCTGATTGAACCCTGGTATGAAGGCATTCCAAATACAGAGGATTTTTCAGTTCGGGATGTACAGAATTTTGATCTGGATTGGGGCGGTAAACTGGTTTTCCAGAACTGCATTGTCGGCGGGGTGATCGATAACAGGTTTATGCCGGCCATCATAAAAGGTATTATGGAAAAAATGGAAAATGGCCCCATGAGCGGCTGCAGGGTCCGCGATATCCGGGTATCTGTTTACGATGGCTCAATGCACTCGGTTGATTCTAATGAGGCCGCTTTTAAAACGGCTGCTCTTATGGCATTCAAAGATGGATTTATGAAAGCCTCTCCAAAATTGCTGGAGCCGATTTATGATGTTGAAATTACGGTTCCTGCTGCATATATGGGAGATGTAATGAGTGATTTGAGTTCCAGGAGAGGCCAGATTCAGGGCATGGACTCCGAGGGAACCATTCAAAAGGTAAAAGCACGTGTTCCCCTGGATGAGCTTGATCACTACTCCACAAAGCTTAAATCAATGACACAGGGCAGTGCAACCTACACACGAAGATTCGCGGAATATTCGCAGGTTCCCTCCGATATTCAGAAGCGTGTTATTGAAAGAACACTGCAGGCAGAGTCTGTATAAACTGCAAACTTGTTCAGAGTGATAGCCAGGGAAACTTTTTGTAATCAGGTTTTCTTTTTTCCAGGAAGGCATTGCGTCCTTCCTCGGCTTCCTCTGTCATATAGGCAAGGCGTGTGGCCTCGCCAGAAAATACCTGCTGACCGGTCATGCCGTCGTCCGTGAGGTTGAAGGCGAACTTGATCATCCGGATGGCTGTTGGGCTTTTTGCCAATATCTCTTGCGCCCACTCGTATGCGGTGTCTTCAAGTGCATCATGCGCAACAACTTCATTCACCATTCCCATCTCAAAGGCTTCCCGGGCTGAATAGTTACGCCCTAAAAAGAAAATTTCACGTGCCCTTTTTTGTCCAACCTGCTTTGCTAAAAGCGCCGATCCGTATCCGCCGTCGAAACTGGCAACATCTGCATCTGTTTGCTTAAAAATTGCATGTTCTCTGCTGGCCAGTGTAAGATCACAGACCACATGCAGACTGTGTCCGCCTCCAACAGCCCAGCCGGGGACAACACAAATTACAACTTTACTCATAAAACGAATCAATCGCTGAATATCGAGAACATTCAGCCGCTGGATACCGTCTTCTCCTTCGTAACCGCGGGCTCCACGCACTTTTTGGTCACCTCCCGAGCAAAATGCATAGCCGCCATCTTTGGCAGGTCCTTCACCGGTGAGAAGTATCACACCAATGGTCGTATCTTCACGGGCATCAATCAGGGCCTCCTCGAGCTCATACAGGGTTTTTGGCCGGAATGCGTTGCGAACCTCGGGTCTGTTAAATGCGATTCGGGCTACACCGCTGAGTTTTTTGTAAGTGATATCCTGGTAATCTTTGACAGTTTTCCAATTCATGATTTTCAGTTGTTGAATTTAAATGCATCCGAAACTTTTCTTTACCGGATACATAGAATGATTATGATAAAAAAGATTGAATTATTTTTGCTATTTTTTTTGGCTGGTCAAAATGGGCCCTGTGGCCGGCCTCTTCGATAACAGTCAATTCAGCTTCAGGTATGATTTTCTTCATTTGTGACATTTGCAACCTGTATTTCTGATCTTCAGAACCCGCTAAAAGCAGGCAGGGAGTATGAATTTTCTCCAGCATATTACAAACCGGGGGCATTACCCCGCTTCCGAATCCCTTCAGACTCGCTGCCATATATTCCGGAACCTGTTTACCGAGGTGCTTTAGGTAGTTGTCAGAGTTTTTTGCGGAGGAGCTCTGAAACAGTGAGTTCCGGTTCCATTTCTGAACAAAGGAATCAAAATCCTTTTTTATTTCTATTGCCCGCTTTTCATCAACACCTTTTCTCTCATTCCGGGAGGCATTATCTTCAATACCGCATCCTGTACTTTCCAGTATCAGGCCCTTGCACAATTTTTGGTATTTCATGACCAAATGTAATGCAAGACGCCCTCCCATGCTATAAGCGTAAATATATAGATCATCGAAAGCCAGCCGGTCTAAAATAGAACTGAGATCTGAAACCTGTTGATTATGGCTGTAACGTCCGGGTTTATCAGAGCCTTCTGTATCTCCGTGCCCAAGCAGATCAATGGTAACCGGGTTGCAGAAATCACGAATATTATCAATCAATTCACTTAATACAGAACCTGACCCCATAAATCCATGCATCAAAAAAAGATAGGGAATTCCTTTTCTGTTTTGATGAATTTCAAGATGATAAAAAACGCCGCTGGCAAACAATTTCATTTTCCGGTTTTTGAGTTATGAGAATTCAGAAATAAAATACAAGAAAAATTCAGGCCTCCCACAACTTCTTGCGCAGTATCATAGACGCATCTGCATCTGTCTGAACTTCATAAATTACCGCTCCATTTTCATACCTGCTAATATCCGTATTTTTAAGTTTCTGTATCGAATCTATTTTCCGGTATCGGATGGAATGAGCTTCAGCCAGCTGCTCTATTTTTATTTGCTGCGGAGTTTCAAAGTAATCTGAATAGTAGTTTTTATGTTTGTGAACAGGAAGCATCCGGAATATGGTGCCTCCGCCATTGTTAATTACAACTATTACAACCGGGTTTTTTACACTTCTAAGAGAGAGCAGTGCATTTGAATCATGTAAAAAAGCGATATCACCTACAAAACAGCAGGTTGGTTTATCAGACGAATGACTTATCCCGATAGCAGTGGAAACGATGCCATCTATACCTGCGGCGCCTCTGTTTACATGTGCTCCCGAAGGTGATTTTCCGAACAGGGCCATATCCCGTACGGGAAAGGAGTTGGAGATCATAACATTCCAGTTCTCTGAGATTTGTGATGAAAAATGGTGAAAAATGTGCCCGTCTGTAAGAGAATCGGTGTCAGCAATCGCGCGGTTGAGTTTTGTTTCCGCCTGCAGGTCAAATTCTTTCCAGAGGGAGAGCCAATTGCCTGATCTGCCGGGACTGATGCCCTCAAGATCCGGAATTGTACCCGGTTCGATGGTGACCCTTTTTTTGATATTCATGGAATGATCTTGCCAGCTGTTCCGCGCTGAAAAGTGAATCACAGGAACATCATACCACCCGGAAAGAGCCGTGAGTACAGATTTGGTAAAAGGCTGATCAGCGAAGCGGATGATGCAGTCTGGTTTATGAAGCTTTTCAGGGATGTTGTTTCGTAGAAGCTGCTCAAAATTATGAATCTGAAAATCCTTGGCAAGAATTCCGGATCCCGGTTCGGCAATTACGGGTATTTTCTTTTTTTCTGATAGCGTGCAGAGCAAATGATCCAGGCGCTGATGAGGGTTCATCGGTCCCGCGATGATCAGGGGGAAGTCACTGCTGTTCAAAAGGTCTTCAAGTTCGCTATCCGGTTTCCAGGTGACATTGTTTTTCGAAACAGGCGAGAGAGTCTCAGAAACAGATTTTAAACTGATGTTCTCCTGTTCTTCCAGTTCGGATTCAGTCGGTTCAAGTGGCTTTCGAAAAGCTGCATTCAGATGTGCTGCACCGCCGTAAAAAACAGAATCATGAACAGATTGCCGGGCCAGGAGCACCAGTCTTTTCAGGTCATCAGGTTCACTCCTCAGTTCGCCAATTTCATGGAAAAAAATGGTCTGATCACCATATAGTTTTATCTGATCTATAGTTTGTGAACTTCCTGTGCCTCTCAGATGCGGAGGCCTGTCTGCAGATAAAACAATCATCGGAACACCACTCTGCTTTGCTTCAATTACAGCGGGCATGTAATTTGCTGCAGCTGTGCCAGAGGTACAAACGAGCAGAGCGGGAACAGCGGTCTGTTTGCCGATGCCAAGTGCAATGAAACCTGCACTTCTTTCATCAATAACATTCAGTTTTCGTATACCTTTATGTATGGCAAGAGCTAGTGCTATGGGTGTAGAACGGGAGCCGGGAGACACCACGGCATGTCGCACTCCGTTTTCAAAAAACGAGCGTATAAGCACTGACATGTTTGACAGATGGTCAGTCGTCATTTATTTCTGACTTTTTTAATGCTGTCAATACAGGTGCGAATTTCAATACTGTCTCCTTCCACTCATTTTCAGGGTCAGAATCTTTGACAATGCCGCAACCTGCATATAGTATAGCTTTTTTATTTTCAAGCAGTGCGCTTCTGATGGCAACTACAAACTCACCGCAGGCATTTAAATTAAACCATCCAACGGGACCTGCATACCATCCGCGGTGAATATTCTCAAGATCCGTCAGATATGGAAGTGATTTGCTCGCAGGGTATCCGCCCACCGCGGGAGTAGGGTGGAGCTCATCAATAAGCTCATGGATCTGAACCTGTTCATGTGTAGTGGCTGTAATAGGTGTATAAAGATGCTGCACATTCTCCAATTTTTTTATCTGTGGCTTGTCGGGATGTTCAACCCGGTAACTAATGGGCCGCAGTGTGTCATGAATTGCCTGCACTACAAACTCGTGTTCTGATCTGTCTTTCGAACTTCTCATCAGGTTATTGGCAAGAATTGCATCTTCACTTGCACTGTTGCCCCTGGATATGCTTCCGGCAAGGCCTTCAGTGAGTATCCTTCCGTGGTGAAAAGAAGCCAGCCGTTCAGGTGTAGCTCCGATAAATGTGGCTCCGTCAGGTTCGGAAATCATAAAGTTATAACAGGTAGGAAATTTACTTCGAAGATTATGCATCAGCAACGTTGGTGAAATTCTGTTTTCAGAACGTACTGAAAGCTCTCTGGCTAAAACAATTTTTTGAAAACGCCCCTGGTGAATGAGATTTTTGGCATCATTAACAGATTTTTGCCACTGTTCATAAGCCATTGGTAAATTATCAACAGATATGGAAGAGTCAGAGGCTCTGTCTGGTATTTCTAAATTATCATTGCCTGCATAAAAGAGGAAATCGGTTACCTGCTCGATCAGTTTCTGGTAGAGTTCTTCAATACTGACATCTTTAACTGAAATTATGACTGTAAGAAGATGAAGGTGCCCAGATTGTACCAGCAGCCACTCAGGTAAAACAAACCGTGCTGCTCCAAAGTTTTTCCATGTTTTGCCAATATTATGATTACTGAAAGAATATCCACCGACAAAAAGCGGGCCGGCAAGCGAGTGATCGACAACCGAATAAGCAGCAATTTTTTTTGTAATATCTTTAGACTGCTGCTTAATATCATCAAATCGATTTTTACCGGTTGCCTTTAAAGTAACCGAAGCACCCGAAGCAGCTATTGATACCGATTGTTCGGGATTATCCCAAAAATATATCTGGTTTTTATCGGGAAGCTGCTCAAGAACAGCCAGGGGATCAGCAGCAGGAACAGGAAGTGATACTGAAATATACTCAACTGGTGAATTCCCCTTCAGCTTACGGAACTCATCGGATAGAAAACGGGTAAAGGTCTCGTTTTCAAGAACATCCAGTGTATCGGGGTATGTGCTGTTTGTTAATTTTGTACTCATGAAAATACATTATTTCAATACTTTCAATTTAAATTGAAAATTAATCATTCCCAAAGATTTATGGGAATTCAAATGTCAAGGTTTTCTAACAACCAGGCTTGCACCCTTATTACAAATTTGATTAAAAATTGTTTTACGTAATGAGGTGTTAAGCTGAATAATGAGAGGAAAGTAACAGAAATATTAGTAAGGCAGAAAGATAGTGAAATCATCAGCGACCGGTTTTTAAGAAAATTCTATTTTTTTTGAGCATCTGTTTTTTGAAAATTTCAAGCAATAAAAATTTGAAAAATATTTTTCAGACAGAATAAATACGGTGACTAAAACGAAAAGAGTGACTAAACAGGATAAAAAAACGGGGAAAAATGGCATGATTAATTTGCAGCCTTTCAAACTTGAAAATGTTAGAAAACACTACCAGTGGAACAATGACAGGGAAATTACATATTACGATTCAGAGTATCCTCATAGGTTTGAGAGCTTTGATTCATTTTTATCAAGAATGAAAGCAATAATTGAAAATCCCAAAAGAAATAGTGAACTGTTTGAAATAGTTGATCTGCATGATCATAAAGTTATTGGTGTAATTGATATTTACGGCATTGATTATCATAATAAACGCTGTTTTGTAAGCTGCACAATAGGAGATAAGAATAAAAGGGGCAAAGGATACGGAAAGAAAAGTCTCGAATTAATTCTCCGATACTGTTTCAATGATTTGAAAATGCATAAAGTGGGAGCAACTTCATTTGATTTTAATGAAACCTGGATACGGGTTTTGAAGAAAGCGGGTTTCAGGAAGGAGGGAGAGTTGAGGAATCACGTGATGAAAGAAAATGAATACAGGAATAAATTGATTTTCAGTATCCTTGAAAAAGAATACAAGACTTTGCACAAGAGGAAGAAGTTTGTACAGCCTTTACCTGTATCTCAATAAAAGTTACAAACTGTAATTATATTCCTGTTTAACGGGCATCATCAATACGGCCATTATCGAAAGGGTTCTGGATGCCATACTCTTCAGGATTAAATTCGGCAAGTTCAAAAAAGTAATCCCATGCAAGTTTGCTCTGGCCGTTATCATCTACCCAGTTGGGGTGGCTCTGCTTAATCAGCCCAACAACTCTTTTTGCATAATCAATGCGCTCTTTCTGATTTTCAATTCTCGGTATAGCGGCAATCATTAAATCGAGATTGTATCCGCAATCGTAATCTTTGGGTTTTTTTTGTTCAAGAAACATGATGTGAATTAATTTGCTAAGGCAATTTTTTGATTTTCTATACGGTTGAAATCTACGACTTTTACATTGTTAAAGTAAAAATTTAATATTCTTTTATAATCCCATCCTGCTTTAGCAAAACCCAGAGCACCGTACTGACAGAGTCCTACCCCGTGGCCGAGGCCGGATCCGCGAAATTCAATGGTATTGTTGCTACCGTGTAAGGTAAACCTGGAGCTTTTAATTGAATATATGCCAAAATGTTTATTCACAAATAGTCTGAAATCATTTCCTGTGAGGGCGAACTCACGACTGTTAGCATCTGTCAAAAGAACTGCCAGAACCCGGTTGTGGTCACCCGTTTTTAAATGGATGGTTGAAGGTGTGAAGTTGTACTCCCTGGTAATTTGTTCAAAAAGTGTTTTTTTATTTATAGAGTATTTCCATTTAAAATGTGGCGAAATTGAGCAGCTTGCTCTGTCATTTACGGAACGCAGGTAAGGAAGAGATTTACCTTTCCAGACAGTTTCGTTTGGATTGGTTACACCGCCACAGGTACTGGAATACGCTGCTAAAACCAGTTTGCTGTTCCAGGTAAGAATTTCACCGCGGGTACTGTTCACAGCCTCCTTATGAACTTGTTTTACTACATTTAATCCAAGATATACCTGGTTCATTTCATTGTCTGTAATATCATATTTTTTAAATCTGTTAGACTGAATACTCCATAAGGCGTACGACCTCGAAACAACAGCCTGGGCTTTTAAAGCTTCAGGACTATCAAAATTCATTTCGCTACCTGCTACAGATGAAATATAATCTTCAAGAGGAACCTGGTTAATTACCTGTAACTTTCCTGTGTTCGGCGAAACACTTAATTCAATAGTCCCTCTATACGATTTTTTTCCGAATTCCGAACTCAGAAAATTGATTTGACCGTTCGAACTTCCAATGGTTAGCAGTTCCGACTCAATTGGTATGTCAAGACCCGGGATCTCTACTAAATTTCCGGATCTTTGGATTACAAGGGGTTTGAATCGGTTTTGGATGGTAAAAGTGTTATTTTTTGTGTAAATCTTCAGAGATTCATCACGAGTGTCAATAAAAAGATTATTGGATGAAATGTCTGAAAATATGAGAACCCGTACAATATCTGCATTAGTTAAATCAAGCCAGTTATTCCTGTCAGATTTTTCATTCGTAGCATCATAATAGGTTGGAAGAAACAAAATAATTCCAATCAAAAGCCGTAGCAGGTAGTAGTTCATTTGCAAAGATTTCCGGTTAGTTGACCGATAAAGTAGAAAAAAACTTATTAAAATCGCAAAAAATCATTCAGAAAGGAGCACCTATTTTTGGTATATTCACGGCTGATATGATTCAGTATTATATTTTTAACATTTTAAATTAATTTATGATTTATTCGTCTATCATTGAAACTATCGGGAATACTCCAATAGTGAGACTTAATAAAATAACCGGTGATTTACCCCTGACCATGGCCGCGAAGGTGGAATATTTTAATCCCGGTCAAAGTATAAAGGATCGGATAGCCGTTAAAATGATTGATGTAGCTGAGAAAAAAGGTCTTATAAAACCGGGAGGCACAATCATCGAAGGCACTTCCGGGAATACCGGTCTGGGACTTGCTCTTGTAGCAATCGTAAGAGGTTATAAATGTATTTTTACGACAACAGACAAGCAAAGTAAATCTAAAGTGGATTTGATGAGAGCGATGGGTGCTGAAGTGAAAATATGTCCTACCGATGTTGAGCCTGATGACCCCAGAAGTTATTATTCTGTAGCTAAACGTTTGAGTGAGGAAATTCCAAACTCATATTATCCCAATCAGTATGATAACCTGAGTAATACAGAAGCACACTACGAAACAACCGGCCCTGAGATTTGGGAACAAACAGAAGGAAAAATAACACACTATGTAGCGGGAATGGGAACCGGTGGCACTATCACGGGCACAGCCCGCTACTTAAAGGAACAAAATCCGGATATAAAGGTGATAGGTATTGACAGCGTCGGCTCTGTTTACAAGCACTATTTTGAAACCGGTGAATTCGATAAAAGTGTTGTTAAACCGTATGTTACTGAAGGCATCGGCGAAGATATTATACCTGAGAATATCGATTTTGATGTAATTGATGATGTGGTGCAGGTTAATGATAAGAACTCATTGATCACGACAAGAAAACTGGCCCGTGAGGAAGGCCTTTTTGTAGGCGGGTCTTGCGGAGCAGCAGTATATGGCGCACTTGAATACGCGAGAAATAACAAAACAGACAAGGATGATCTTATGGTTGTGATTTTACCGGACAGCGGGACCCGGTATATATCCAAGATTTTTAATGACGATTGGATGAGAAAAAAGGGATTTTTAAACGGTAACAATGAATAAAGTCTAAACGAAAAAATGCAAAACCAGCAAAAAGGACCTAAAGGTAAAAAGCTCGAAATTGAACTCAAGGAAGATGAGGCACAGGGAACCTATTCGAACCTGGTAATGATCACACACTCTCCATCAGAGTTTGTACTTGATTTCCTTTCGGTAATGCCGGGTGTTAAAAAAGCCCGTGTGGTAAAACGAATGATTTTAACACCCGACCATGCAAAACGGCTTGCCAATGCACTAAATGAAAATATTCGCCGCTATGAAGATGAACATGGTTCTATTACCTCAAAAGATAAGTTTGATGTGCCATTTAATTATCGCGGTCCAACACCTGAAGCATAACGAATAGAGTTATGCAGGTAACCGGAGGAGCAGGTTACTTTTTGGCAAACAATAGCAAGATTATACCTGTCAGAAAAAACAGTGTATGAGGGATAATAGCAGCGATATGCGGAACAATTGCACCTGTAGACCCAAATGGTTCTATAACTTTCATCATGGCCAGGTAGATAAAACTGATAGCCAGACCTGCTGCTATGTAAAATCCTTTTCCGCCGGCGCGTCTCTCAGTTGCGATTGAAAAACCGATAAAACAGACTACAACAATTGAGATTGGGTAGGCCATTCTGCTGTAAAGCTGCACCAAAGGGAGATTTATTCCGCCAGCGCCGATTCGTTCCATTGAATCGATATATTGCATTGCTTCAGCATATGTCAGCTGGTATATATCTGATGTTCTGCGGGCAAGGTCTCTTGGCTGTACATTGAAAACGGTATCCAGCTCGGCTTCCATTTTTCTGGTCATCCCATCTTCGTGAAAAATCCGTTCTACAAATGATTGCATCTGCCATACATTTGTAGAATCATTCCATTTCATACGGTTAGCCGTTATAATTTTTTGTACTTGGTCATCTTCAAACTGAACCAGCATGGTTCTGTAAGCTGTATTGGTTCCGGGATCAAAAAAATTTACGTTAAAAATCGTATTCTCCGATTCCTGTCTGTAAAGCCCGCCACGATCAATTCGATCTCCCCTTTTGGATAAATAGGTTTTTTCAAAATCTATACGCTCTGCATTTGCCTTGGGTATTACATTGGCATCAAGGTAGCTGATTGATAGTGCTATCACTACACCAAACACTATGTATGGTATAATCAGGCGGTAGAGACTTACACCGGCGGCTTTCAGCGCAACGATTTCCAGTCGCTCTGTCATTTGACCGGTTAAGAACAGGCATGCAACCAAAACTGCTACAGGGCTCACGAGACGCATCATCTCAGGTATATAGTTCAGGTAATACTGGTTCCAGATTTGAGACATTGTAGCTCCTTTATCTGCAAAATCATCACTATTTTCAGAAAAATCGATTAAAATGAAAATACATATGAGAACCAAAAGCACGAATAGTGTGATCGTAAACAATCTGAATAAAATATACCTGTCTATCTTTTTCATTTTAGCTGCGCTGCCAAAGATTCTGTATTCTGAATGATGTTGAGACCTGCAGTGTCAGAAACAATCCAATTACACCGTATAGAATGTTAATGCCCCACATACCGATTGAAGGCGAAATGAATAGCCGGTCGGCCCACTTTTCGCCCTGTATAATTGCAATAAAATAGAAGGTAAGTATAACTGCACTGATAACGGCTGCTATGCCAAGGTTCCCTTTTTTACTCATAATGCCGATAGGTGCACCCAGTAGCACAAATACGATACAGGTAAAAGGAATTGAGAATTTTTTATGTACCTCAACCAAAAATTCAGCAATACGAAAATCCTTATGATTCATGTTGGCAAGTGAACTTTCAATGTCAGACTTATAACGGTCAAAATTGGAAACGGTCTGATTTATTATTTGCTGCTGTTCAGACGGGTTTTGAGCCATGTTTAAAGCCTTAAATTCTGTCTTAACGGGATTTAATGAATCACTTCTTACTGTTGCCGGAAGGTAAACGCGGGGTGGTCCGTCTTCCGTTATGGGATTAGCCTTTCCTGTTGGTTTATTTAAAAGAGACTGGTACTCCTTCTCTTTCTCAGTTCGCAATGTATCCACAACAGCCAGCATAGCCTGGGCACTCATCGTACGGTCATTTCTGCTTCTCTGCTCAGGATTCGAACGGGAAAATGCCAGGTTTGAAAGATCAAAACTAATTCGGTATTTACTGAATTCCGATAATTCAAGAGTTTCAGTGCCTCTTTTAACGCTTGGTACGTTCCTTAAAATAGAACCATTTTTCAAAAAAAGAGTAAGTGTTTGTTCGTCGGGGGATTCAAGCCAGCCGCTTTGAGCTTTAATATAGGCACGATACTTGTTTTCAGACGGTGACTGAAACAGTGTAATATCGTTAAGTGTATCAGATTCAGGTTTTTTTTCACGCACTAAAAAGGTATAACCCTCAATACCATCATAAAAAACACCGGGTTTTAAATCAAAACCGGGTTTTTTCATTCTGATATCTATAAAAAGTGAACGTGCCTTATGATTGGACTCAGGTAATACATTATTGGAAAAATAGGTAAGCGCCAGTGAAAGGGCAACTGCGGCAAATAAGACAGGCAGAATTAATTTAATAGGATTAATTCCAGCAGCCCGCAGTGCATTTAGCTCATTCCACTCCGAAAATTTTCCGAATGCCATTAGGGTTGCAACCAAAACAGCCATCGGAGCTGCAAGAACAACCATATATGCCAAATTGTTTAATATCAATTCGATAACTACAAAAATGGGTAAACCCTTGCCTACCAGTTTATCCGTATGCAAGATCAAAAATTGCATCAGAAGAATAAACATTACGGTAAAAAAGCAAAACAGAAATGGGCCTATATGCTTTTTTAACAGGTCTTTTTGAATTTTATTTATCATTTGTGTAACAAATTACAACATGTTTCTATCTTTACTAACAGTTAATTAATACTCTGAAATCTAAAAATAGCCTGTTTATACTTTCAACAGACTCAATAAACCTTTATTATCAGTGATATTGAATATCCAACCAGTGCAGTAAAATAAATTTTTGCCTATCGTCCCAAGGTTACAACGTCTATTGTTAATCAAAATTAAATTGACAAGATCATTGAATGCCGGCACAATGCTATCATGATATGCATTATCTGTGATTCAAGCATTATGCAGGCCTAAATTTATTGAAATTCGTGAGAAGCATCCAGCGTTGTAAAAATTCAATATTTCTGTTCTTTGGGTTTTCTTTAATTCTGACAGGAATTTTATTTCCTGATCATATTTCAGCTCAAACCAAAAAAAAGGAACAGATTCCGGTCATTAAGGCAAAATCACTGTTGCCGATGATAAGGCATTTTTCTGTTGCAGATACTTCCCGATCTGATATTTCTTACGCGAAAGTTCGAAAATACTATTTTTCACTGGAACCGCAGACACCCAAAGAAATATATGATTTTGAAAGATATGTTCAGCCGCTAAGTTTATTTGACGAATATGACATTGATTACAGAGAAGGGTATGAGTTTGATGAACGTGAGAGTGAAAGATCCGGAGATTCGGATTCACTCTCTTCTGAATTTTACAGAACATTTCCGCCGGTAACCGGTAACCGCGTTTCAAGAGCATTTCTTCCAAAAATTCCCGCACTTTACTACCTGTCATTGCCGGTTGAAAAAACAGAACGAGCACGCAGAGATGAAGGAGGATTCAGGGTTGTAAGAACAATACACGGAATTGAGTCTGCGTATCCTGCAGGATACTCATTTGAAGAGTATAAACTGGCAAGCAGAGAAAATGACGTTCGGGAGAACTGGAAGTCCCTTATCGAAGAGGCAGCACAGGCACGCGAAGAGCAGAGGGGACTGCTTGATTTCAGGATATCTGTTCCAGGCGGACGGCAGTCTGCATTCACTACACTCTTTGGAAAACCGGAAGTGAATTTAAGAGTTAACGGCGTTGCTTCTATGAATGTGGGCGCAAGTATTCAGAACACTGCAGACCCTTCATTGCCACCCGATCAGCAGACGCGCGTTGACCCCACATTTGATCAAAGTCTCCAATTGAATATTCAAGGTACCATTGGGGATAAGCTTACGATCCAGACCGATTGGGATACTGAGAGAGCATTTGATTTTCAAAACAGGCTGAGTATTGCATATGAGGGGTACGATGACGAGATCATAAAAAGAATTGAACTGGGGAATGTTTCTATGCAGACCGGTAATTCCCTTGTAAGAGGGAGCGGGGCACTTTTCGGGGTAAAGTCAATTGTAGAATTCGGTCCGCTCAGGTTTACAACTGTTTTGTCTCAGCAGGACGGTGAAACAAACGTAGAAACATTGTCGGGCGGTTCGCAGGAGCAGCAAATCAATATAAAACCGGTTGATTACGAGGATGATAAACATTTTTTCCTGGACTTTTTTACACGCCAGGAATTTGAGAACAGTGTGGCTAATCCGCAGCAGTTAACGCAAACTCTGCAGATTGCTGATGTGGAAGTGTGGATACTTCCGGAACGAAGCCAGGCTGAAGAAGGATCCAGAAAAGCAGTTGCATTAGCTAATCTTGGTGTAAATGAAAATCCCGGTGGCACCTTTAATCCTCCCACAAATGAATCAGACCTGTTTGATACGGATGTGTTAAATCAATTTCGTAATCCGCAGGATGGAATCTCGCCATCGGATATCGGGGTAGTAGAATCAACAAACTTTGAAGAGGGATTCTTCGAGCTTCTGCGGGAAGGAGAAGATTACACGATAAACAAAGTCTCAGGCTA
This sequence comes from uncultured Balneolaceae bacterium, assembly GCA_964449075.1. Taxonomy (GTDB): domain Bacteria; phylum Bacteroidota; class Rhodothermia; order Balneolales; family Balneolaceae; genus CAYVBJ01. The sequence continues at coordinate 121,165 of CAYVBJ010000003.1, read as the reverse complement.
TATATCTCTTCGAAGAGCTTTGAGTTCGCGGGAAGTTTTGGCTGTTTCGTTTACCTGGCTTGACGGTAATGGAAATGTTATTGAGGTTGGTGAATTAAACCAGGGAGGAAGCGACAGAATATTTTTAAAAATGCTGCGTCCCCGGAATGTGGCCACCGATCATAAAGTTTTTCCACTAACTATGCGGAATATCTATTCCATCGGGACAACCAATATTACAAGGGAGAATCTTGAAATTGAACTTCTTTTCACAGAAGGCAACCTGGCACAAAACAGGCTTCCCGGTCGGTCCTCAACACTACTGCAGGATTTAGGACTTGACCGCGTGGATACCCAGGGTGCAGTGAATCCGGATAATCAGATTGACTTTGGTACAGGTACATTAAACCCAATGAACGGAACCATTGTATTTCCGTATCTGGAACCATTTGCTGAAAGAATTGAGCAGGTACTCTCTGAATCGGGAGTTGATAATGAAACAATAAACAGGCTTTCATTTAATGAATTATACACAGAACGGCAGCGAAATGCAGCACAAAGCTCTGAGAATGAATTTTACAGAATTGATGGTATTTCGAAGGGGGGAGTTCAGGAAAACTACACGCTTGGAATAGCATTGGTTCCCGGGTCAGTTCGGGTCTTTGCAAACGGTGTGGAACTCCAGGAAGATATTGATTTCCAGGTTGATTATTCTTTTGGAAGCATTACTATTTTAAATGACAGGTACCTGGCACCCGGACAGGATATCCGAATTGAATATGAAAACCAGGCCTTTACTTCTATTCAGCAGAAAACTTTTACAGGTATCAGAGCAGAATATGAAGTGAATAAAAATTTTAATATTGGCGCCACCTATTTCCGCTTTAACGAGCGACCGCTTGATGATAAAATACGTATCAATGAGGAACCTATAAATAACTCTGTTTTGGGATTGGATGCAAATGCGCGGTTCAATACTCCTTTCATTACACGCGCACTCGACGCATTACCATTGCTGCAAACAAAAGAACGCTCTGAAATATCATTCAGCGGTGAGTTTGCACAGCTGAGACCTGGTGTTGCAGAAACCAGGGCGGTGAGCAGGGCTGTTGACAATAACGAACTCTTTTCAGATGAAGAAGCCGGACTCTCATTTATCGATGATTTTGAGGGTTCCAATATTAAGGTGAGTCTTTTAAATGCCACCAGGTGGTCACTGGCAACTGCGCCGGCGACAGTACCCGGTTTTGAGCCGGACATTGGATTTTTCGAGGAAGATGATTTTCCGGGAAATCCTGCTGCGAATCTTCAGTCGAGAATAGACAGATCTGATTTACGGTCAAAATTATCGTGGTATACCATTCCCAGAAATATCTCTTCTATTCTTGGAGGGGTTCAGTTTACCCCGGAATCGTTGCCTGTGCAGGTGCAAGACGTATTCCCGGGCCGGGAGACGAATAACCCCCAGGAAGAAATAATTAATACCCTGGATGTTCATTATGCCCCGGCTGAAAGGGGACCATATAATTACAACATGGACTTGCGGAACCTCCTCGAAAATGAACCGGAAAATACATGGGGCGGAATGACAACCGTAATTCCATCGGGCCAGGAAGATTTTTCACAAAATAATATAGAATTTCTTGAATTTTGGTTTCAGCCTGTTTTACCCGGGGGTGCAGAACCAAATGCTGCCGATATTGAGGCCTACGATGGTAAAATGTACATTGATGTAGGTCTTATTTCAGAAGATGTGATTCCAAATTCGCAGCTAAACTCTGAAGATGGTCTTGCACTGAATCCGGAAACATTGATCCTGGACAGGGCTACTAATCCAAGATCTGTCATTCCTGCAAACCCTCCGCCACCCGAAGGCCAGTTTTCTAATCAAAACCGTGATATTGAAGATGTAGGACTTGATGGTATGCCAAACAGTGCTGGTATCAGTAATTTTAATGAGCAGTCAATATTCATAGATTTTGTTGAGCAGATGCGGCTTCTGTATGGTGAGGAAAGTGTAGAGTTCAGAGAAATCGCGGACGATCCTTCGAATGATGACTATATATTTTACGCAGAGTCGCAGGTGGATAATCTTCCGCTTCATGAGCGATTTCACAGGCTTCTTGGATTTACCGATGGAAATACACCTGTAACTCAAGGTGAGAAAAGGGCAATTACCAACCGTCCCGACACCGAAGGATTGGTTAACCCTGCAGTTGTAAACCAGACAAATGCATATTTTCAGTATGAGGTTGATTTAAACCCGGCTGATTTTTCGACTCTTGAGATCGGAAGCCCCGGAACATTTATTGTAGACAGGGTTCCGGGTTCCACCCAGGAAAACCGCTGGTTCCAGGTTCGTATACCACTCGAAGAGTTTAAGAGAAAATTCGGTGATATCAATGACTTTCAAAACATTTCCTATGTCCGTCTTTGGATGTCGGGGTATGAAAAACCTTTTACTGTCCGGTTTGCAACTTTTGAATTTGTTGGAAGCCAGTGGAGACAGGATGAAACAATCAATACAGAAAGTGATCCAAATGCAAGTATCAGGGTCAGTACTGTCAATATTGAGGAAAATGCGAACAGGGAGCCTTTTCCCTACAGAATTCCGGAAGGTGTAATTCGTGCAGAGAACAGGGGCACTCAGCTGCAATCTCTCCAGAATGAGCAGTCTATTGCACTCGAGGTAGAAAATCTCAGTTCAAACTCATTGCAGATGGTGAAGAGGGTATATCCCGGTGGTCTGAATCTTCTAAACTATTCAAATTTACGAATGTTTGTCCACGGTGAGGGGTATGAAAACCGGGAAGATGTTGAGCTGGTAATCAGGATGGGTAATGATATAGAGAATAACTATTACGAATACCGCCAGCCTGTTACACCATCCAACAGGAACTTTCCATTTCAGCCATTTGATATTACAAATCAGGCGCAACTACAGGAAGAGGCAGAGCAGGTTTGGCTGCCCGGTGAAAACAGTGTAAATATTTTGCTTGCTGTATTTAACCAGTTAAAACAGCTCAGGGATCAAGAAGGACCTGATGATATTTCAGTTGTATATGAGCGCAATGATATTTTGGAAAATGCAGTTCCGGGGGCTGTTGTTGCCATAAAAGGAAACCCGTCTTTAGGAAGGGTTTCTCAACTGGGCCTTGGTATCAGAAATCCGTTCGATCTCAATAATCCATCAGGTCCCGGTGTACCACTGCTTGATGCTGATATCTGGCTAAATGAATTGCGTGTTTCAGGATTTGATAACGAAAAAGGATGGGCAGCGAATGCCAAAGCTTCATTTAAACTGGCTGATTTTGCCACATTTAACAGCAATATTCTGAGGCAAACCCAGGGATTCGGTTCTCTTGATTCGCAACTGGGTCAGCGAAGAGTAGATAATGAGTTTGCTTATGATTTAAGCACCAATATGAATCTGCATAAATTTATTCCCGAGCGTTATGGCTGGAATATTCCACTTTCTATGTCAATGAGAAGATCAACCTCTACACCTAAATACCTTCCGAACCAGGGTGATATCAGGCTTGACGATTTTAAAAATGCGGTTCGATCAAGGCAGGATTTGAATGATGATGAAAAAAGCGCTCTGATTGACCAGCGAATCAGGGAAGTTCAAACTTTCAGGGAATCCTTTTCGGTAAACTTATCCAACCTTTCAAAACAGAACTCCGGAAGCAGATTTCTAAAATACACACTCGACAATGTTACCATTAACTACGTTTACAATACAGGAAACGGTCGTAATCCTGAATACAGGTTTGAAGACAACTGGAGTTTCAATACCACTGTCAGGTACAATCTGAATTTCAGGAATGTAAAATTTTTACGGCCTCTCAGTTTCCTCGAGGGAGTGCCCATTTTGAAAACAGCATCCGGGTTACAGCTTGGTTACATGCCGAACAATGTATCGACCTCAATCAGCACTGCACGTACATTTGAAGAGAGGAAAAGAAGAATTGATGAGACGGAAGAAGAGGTGCCGCTCAGGCAGACCCACAATTTTACCTATGCAACGAACTTTGGATTTGGCTATAATTTTACCCGTTCAATTACTACCAGTTTTCAGGCAAGAGGAACATTTGATCTGGGACGATCTGCAATCAGGGATGCCGGTTTAAGCGGGGCCGACAGTACCGCTTTCGAACCTGTTCCAACGTTTGGCGTATTCAAAGACCTGGTTTTTGACTCTTTAAGCTCGCGTAGAAATAATTACCAGGAAGATTATACAGCAAGCTGGCAGCCACGTTTGAATACAATCGGATTTGCCAGCTGGATAAATTATTCCGCCCGCTATGGTGGCGGATTCCGATGGGAAAATTCACCCATTGGTTCTGAATTAGGCGCAAGGGTATCAAATAATTTCCGTCTCGATCACACCCTTCGAATGGATATCGAAGATCTGTTTGGAAGAATTCCTTTTTATAATACCCTGGTGGCTGATGATGAAGAAGAGAGCAGGAGTCGCAGCAGAGGGGGTGATTCGCAAAATAATGAAGAAGATACATCGGATGAAAATTCCCGTTCTGTTGGTGATGAATTCATTTATTACGGCAGAAAGCTGATTCTGGCAATGTTTAGTATGAGATCGATCGATATAAGCTATAACAACTCCCAAACTGCTTCACAGGCTGGTTTTGCGGGCGGGTCTCAATTCAGGGACCTGATAAGCAGCGATTCATTTGCGCCCGACTTCGGTTTTCGCCTTGGGCTATCAGATGGCATTTCACGTGATCAGTTAATTGAAAATATTAATGGAGAATCAGCAATTCAGATACCATCCAATAACACATTCTCCGATAATCTGAATGTAAGCACCAAACTAAATCCATTTGAGAATTTTACCATCGATCTGACATGGAATACACAGTGGGATGAGAGGGTAAATCAGTCCATAACTCTCGAAACGGATAATACGTTGTCTGAGGTCAGATCCGCATCAGGATCTATAACATCAAGTGTCTGGTCTTTTGGCGGTGGTTACGAAGAGTTTTTCAAAAGGCAGTTGCAAACGGCATTCAACGGGATGAGTGCAAATGAGAATGTTATAGAACCAGTTAATGACGGCCGGGCGGTTCTGAACAAGGTGACGCTTCAGGAAGATTTCCGGAAATCCTATCTGAATGTTAGCAGTGGTGCGGTCGGAGACAGAGGTTTTACACCTTTTCCACTGCCGAACTGGAGAATTAACTGGACCGGTGTTGAAAATCTGATTCCGTTTATCGGGCAAAGCATGCAGCGGGCAACTGTAACGCATGGTTACACAGGGCGATACCGGCTTGGCTGGAATTTTCAGAACAATGCCGGCCCTTTGCCGGAACGGCGGATTGGAAATTTCACACTTATTGATGAAAGATTTGAAATAGAACCAAACTCGATAAATATCGAACAGAGATTCTCACCGCTGGTTCAGCTGAATATTACGTGGGACAGTAATATCCGGACTCAAATTGGATACGAAAGCAGCAAATTAACCAGTTTATCCCTGTCCAATTCACAGGTAACCGAGCGCACTTCTAATGGCTTGAAGTTTCAATTTGCATATACGGTCAGAAATTTCAGAATGCCTCTGTTCAGAAGAAGCTCGAGCAACCTGGATATCAGCCTCAGTGGAAATTTAATTGAAGATATTGAGCAGCGGTTTTTACTTGATGCGGATCTGGATCGTGCACTGTCGACCGGAGATGCAGAAACAATCTCCAGGAATCCTGATTCATTTGATTTTAGCCCCAGGCCCCCTACGGGTCAGACACGTTTTAACGGGTCATTATCCCTGGGATACAGATTTTCAAGTACAGTTCAATCGAATTTTGAATACAGTTTTACGAAAGTAAACCCCAAATCATCCCGGACGTTTGAGCGAACAACCCACGACATCCGGTTTAATATCCGGATCAATATCCGGTCCAGTTAGTGGAATGAAACCCACGCCTCAGATCCTGAATAAAATGGAAAATTAACCGGAAAAAATACCGGCAAAATTTCGAAATAATTTTTTGTTATATAATGATAATTCATTTATTATCAAATAAATAAAATCTTATAAGTCTGGTAAATTAACCGGCATTTACTAGCGAAATATATTTCAGATCAAATTGAAAGTAAATTCACTATTTTTTCCTCCGGCTGATTCTGAACTGTCTGATCTTCTTATTGAGTTTCTCAGGGAATCGACAGCTCTGGGCAGTACTTTAAAAAAAGAGACACGCAGATCTGTATCAGATATCATTCAAAGGGTATCCGCTTATCATGCAAACCTGGTAGCCGGGCATCATATTCGTCCGATGGATATTGAGCAGGCTGCTAAGAAAGATTTTTCTGATAATCCGGGTAAAAGAGCCCTTCAGGAATGGAGTTACTCCTATATTTATACACAGAAGCAGATCAACATTCGTCTTCTTACGGAAGAATCCCTGAATATATCGTCGCCGGAGTACCTTGAGTGGATGCACAGTGTATTTTATTCACATGTGCCTGAAGAGTTTTTAAGAATCAAACCTGCAAATAATTACCGGTCGAAGAGAATCACTCCGGGAGTGATTTCAGAGGATGATACTGAATATAGCGGTGTTCAGCCGGAGTATTCGGTAAAAGAATTTGCCAAAGCGTATGATTTTAAAAATATAACCGGCGAGAAATGTCTGCTTGCTTCAATTGCATCTCACTCTCGCCTTCAGCTCATACTACCGGTTCAGGAGGCATTTGATATTATTTCACAGTTTTATACAATGTCATTCTTCAAATTGACAGGATTGGATGCAATGGGGCTGTTTTCGCTTTCAAGGATGATATCCGGAAATAAAGATGAATACCGCGGTACTCTTGATCTTTCAGTCAAAACAGGTCTGGCAAAAAATGATTTGAATAATTTTGGAATCAGGGAATTCTGCAGGTTTTTTGTTACCTCCTGCCTGAAAGAAATTGCGTTCATGAAAGGTCTGCTTGATACCGGCCGTCTTCAAAAAAGAATTGCCGGTTATGCAGAATTGAGATCAAAGGAGATACTGACTGACTCTGAACCGCTTAGAGAGGAGGCAAAATATATTCTCACCGAGGTTATGCTTCGGGGCTCACTGCCACGCGGTGAGGCAAAACGAATTACGGGCCTTGGTGAACGAACAGCCAGATCATTGCTGAGCCGCCTGCTTGATGAAAAACTATTGATTTCTGAAAACCATAAGGCACCGGTGAAATTTAATATACCGCCAAAAGCAATTGGCTACTATCTGCCTGGTCTGTACCCGGAATCGATGGCCACAGAGTAAGAAATGTTTTACTGGAGCTGTTCGGAATAGGTTACTTTTTCAACAAGTCTATTTTCTGATCTTATCACGAACCTTTTTGGATATAATTTGTTCGTTTATTGTCTCGTCATCCGGTATAACGGGCTTATCCCTGTACCGGTCAACAACGCAGATAAAACCCAGGGCTTCATTTTTGTCAGCATGGAATTGGTGGATGGTTTCCGGCGAAATATAGACAACGTCGTGCAACTGAACTCCCGTAATTTGATTATCGAGTATAACAGATCCCTTGCCCCGGATAATAATTACTGAATGGGGATGGCGGTGTTTTTCAAGTGAGGAGTATCCGCCCGGCTGTATTTCAAAGTAGCGGGTTTGAAAGTTGAGATCTTTTTCTGCTTCCCCCAAAAGAGAATAGCGGTGGATATCCCTGAAATTATCCGTGTCTGTTTTATAAACTTTTCGTTCAGCGGATTCCCACTCAAAATTTTTGTTTTTGATAACCCGGGATTGATCAGTCATTGCTTTCAAGTTTATTTTGAAATTCCCTTGCAGCGGTTTGCAATCCTTCAGGATGGATATATAAACTTCCTCCTATTAAAAAGAGAGTATCAATTCCGTAAAAATCAAGCCATTTTCTTACACTGTTGCGATCAATGCCGCCGCCGGGAGTTGGAAGAGAAGTTTGGAACGGCTGCGATTCATCACGTGCATGATGGGCTATCGATAGAACTTCATTCTCAGTGAAATTAAATCGCCCGTGAGCATTGGTGAAGATCACCGAATCTGCACCCAATGCCCTCCAGAAAGAACCGTAGTAAAACCCGGCATCTATGCCACTTTCCGAATTGATTAAATAGCTGCCGGTGAAAGAGGGGTGTGCCATAACCGGAAGTTCTCTTCTCCTTGCAAGCGCATGCATTGTGGTGAGTCCCGTGATTTGAGGGGCTATCAGAACACCTCCGGCGCCTTCCCTTTTAGCAAATTCAAATCGATCAAAAATTTCTTCTGAATCTGACGTAATATTTGGATAGTAGACTGTTTTTTTGCCGGTTTTTTGTGCTGCACGATCAACAGCACGGCAGCAAGCTTCAACCCGTTCCTCAAAAGGGGATGATTCCTGGTTCGAAAGCCCGTGATCATCTTTGATAATATCTAAACCGCTAAGTGCAAATTTGTAGCAGAGATCAGCCAGTTCATTTGTCGTGAGCCCGATCGGTTTTAAAGCTGTGCAGCTCAAAGCCCGGCCGAAAATATTCAGGTTTTCACGTATGCCGGCAATGCCGAAATTTGGACCCTGAACATTATCAGTCAGGCTGGTCCAGTCAATATTCATCAGTTTTATTCCGGGTGTCAGTGATATATTCCCATAAACAATATTGATGAATTGTGAAATTTCTGTTCCGGCAGAAGGTAGCGGACACTTTACAATTAGTTCAAATCGATTTTCATCAATTTCAATAATGGAATCTATTTTGGATAAGTATCCTGTCTGAATTCGGCCGGGAACAGCTTCAACCGGCATTTCTACAGTTTGCTCTACACAGAGTTTGCCGGCTTTGTCTTCAGCTTCTTCAAGGCTATTACCGGTAATGTGATAGGTGATAATAAAATGGCCGGATTCACTCATATATTTTTTTGGATATGAAATTTAAGGCCGGGTTCATTCAGGATCTCAGGATCGTTTCGGATCGTTTTGGGCCTGTTGACACCAGTTTAAAAGAGACCCCGATATAAGATTCGATGAAATCAATATATTCCAGTGCTTTTTGGGGTAAATCTTCGAAAGAATCTATTTCATTGATATTTTTATTCCATCCATCAAAAGATTTGTACACTGGTTCAATCTGTTCAAGCTTCTCAATACTGCTGGGGAAAATATCAGTGATTTCATTGTCAATTTTATAGGCTGTGCAGAGTTTAATTGTCTTAAAACTGTCCAGAACGTCCATCTTGGTCAGGGCAAGTTCATTTATACCGTTGAGACGAACTGCATATTTTAAAGCTACCAGGTCGAGCCAGCCGCAACGGCGGGGACGGCCCGTGGTTGCTCCGAATTCCTGACCGTTTTTTCTCAGTTTGTCCCCATCTTCATCGAAAAGTTCGGTCGGGAATGGCCCGTTGCCAACCCTGGTACAGTAAGCCTTGGTGATTCCGGTTACATTGCTAATTGCCATAGGCGGAATTCCGCTCCCGGTGCATGCTCCGCCGGCAGTTGGCGATGAGGATGTTACATATGGATAGGTTCCATGGTCTACATCCAGCAGGCTTCCCTGGGCTCCTTCAAGCAGAACAGATTTACTGCTTTTGAGAGCATCATGCAGAAGATTGGTTGAGTTGCAAATGTAAGGTATGATACGATTTACGGAATCTCTGATTTCATTATATATAAAATCGACCTCAACGGGTGTTTCATTATAAATATGAATCAGTGCCTCATTAATATCGGCGAGATTGCTTTCAATTTTCCTTTTCAGTGCAGTTTCATTTAGCAAGTCGCCTGCTCGTATGCCAACCCGGGATATTTTGCTGACGTAGGCGGGACCAATTCCTCTTCCTGTTGTTCCTATGGCATCTTCGCCACGGTTTTTTTCTTTTAGCTGATCGAGCAGTTTGTGATAGTGAAGGATTATATGAGCCGATTCACTAATGAATAATCTGTCTGTCAGATCAATCCCCATATCCTCAATCGTTTCGATCTCTTCCCGGAGTGCTACAGGATCGATCACAACGCCATTGCCAATCACACAAGATGCCTTGCCATTGAAAATTCCGGAGGGTACAAGATGTAACACAACTTTTTGATCATCAAATTTGATGGTGTGCCCGGCGTTTGCACCGCCCTGGTATCTGACAACAAACTCTACATCTGAGCTTAGCAGATCTACTATTTTTCCTTTGCCTTCATCACCCCACTGAGCACCTATTATTATTCTTACTGCCATAGATTCCAAAAAAAAGGAGGTGCAAAACACCTCCTGTCCGTTTTAAATTTCAGGTTAGTTTAATCTTCTTCTTCAAACGATTTGATAGCTGCATCCAGTGATTTGTAGTGTTTAAATACTGTAATCAGTTTTGTGATAACCAGCAGACTCTCAATTTTGTCAGTTGCATTGGCAATTCTTAAATCACCACCTGCTTTCCTCATGGTAGTAAGAGCGCCTATAAGCATTCCCAGGCCTGAAGAATTCATAAACTTAACTTTACTCAGGTTAACCACAATATTGGTTTTACCCTGCTCAATCAGTTCGTGCAGTTTCTCATTCAGGCTAACCGCATCCGGGCCACCCATGATATTTCCTTTCAATTCTATTACAACGCAGTTGTATCGTTCTGATATATCGAAGCTCATAGAGTTAGTTGATTTAAGTTAATGTAACTGTGTAACTGTTATTTGGATTTTGCCTTCATTGCCCGCTTTTCCAATTCTACGACTAATGAACTTGCAACAAACAGTGAACTGTATGTACCCAGTATCACTCCAATTACCAGAGCAAAGGAAAATCCTTTTAATACCTCTCCTCCGAAGATAAACAGCACGGTTACTACAAACAAGGTAGTAACTGAGGTAATTACTGTTCGGCTTAGTGTATCATTCAGGCTTTTATTGATCATATCCCTGAAATCCATTGTTTTGTATATAATAGAGTTTTCACGAATTCTGTCAAAAACTACCACGGTATCATTCAGTGAATATCCCACAATGGTCAGGAATGCTGCAATTAAGGCCTGGTCAATGGTCACATTGAATGGTGCAATTTCACCCATTACTGTGAATATTCCAAGCACAATAATTACATCATGAACCAGGGCTGCAACTGCACCCGCGGAGTAATACCATCCTTTAAACCTGATCAAAATGTAGATAAAAACAACAGCAACTGCGAATATAATAGAGTTCATAGCTGCAATTTTCAGATCTTCAGCAAACCGGGGCCCTACAATATCTGTTTTGATAACTGTTGCAGAATTACCCGGAAAATTTTCGGAGAGTGAGGCCAGCAAGGTAGACTGTACTTCACTGATTTCACCTTCGGCATCCGTACGAATCAGGAGATCCCGGTCGGATCCGAATTTCTTTACTTCTGGTGCTGTACCTAAAGGGTCAGCGAGAACAGATCTGACCTGTACTACATCAACGGGTTCCTGAAATTCGAGTACGAACTCTTTACCGCCTCTGAAATCGATTCCGTAGTTAAGCCCCATGCCAAAAATGGCAATCAGTGATCCGATAATTAAAGTACCGGAGAAAAAGTAGGCAATATTGTGTGCCCGTATAAAATCAAAACTTGGAGTTTCAAACCATCTCATAATTATGTGTCTTTAAAATGTTTGTAATTATTGATTAACCGAAGCTTACTTCAGCTGTTTTTTCACGGGTCAGGTAGTCAATAATAACCCGGGTGATAACAATAGCGCTGAATAGCGAAGCTGCAATTCCGGCCATCAGTGTTACGGCAAATCCTTTAATCGGACCTACTCCGAAACTATAGAGGATAACAGCCACAAAAAATGTTGTAACATTTGCATCAACAATGGCACTCATTGCATTCGAATAGCCGTTATCAATTGCAGCTCGCAATGTTTTGCCACCTCTCATTTCCTCTCTGATCCGGTCAAAAATCAATACGTTGGCATCAACAGCCATACCGATTGTGAGTACGATACCGGCGATTCCGGGCAGTGTAAGTGTTGCTTTGAAGGCAGCCAGTATACCAAGTATAAAAATTATATTTAAAATCAATGCAAGGTCGGCAATTCCTCCGCCTGTTCTGTAGTATGCGATCATAAACATTGCAACTACAATTAATCCGAACAGGGTGGAATAAAATCCGGCCTGGATAGATGCTTCACCGAGAGTTGCCCCTACAGTTCGTTCCTGTATAATATCGAGCGGTGCAGGCAGTGCACCTGAGAGCAAAATATTTACAAGATCTTCGGCTTCTCTTACGCCATCCAGTCCCGTGATTGAAGAGCGCCCGTTATTGATTTTTGTCTGTACAGTCGGGTAGGAGAATACGTATCCATCCAGGACAATAGCCACCGGTTTACCGATGTTTGCCCCTGTCAGTCTTGCCCAGATTCGAGCGCCTTCACTGTTCATTGTCATAGAGACTTCAGGCCGGTTAGTGGTTGGATCAAAAGCAACTCTTGCTTCTGATATTACATCCCCGGTAAGCTCAATCTGACTCCGTACACCGATTAACTCAAAAAATTCAAACCCCTGGTCTTCAGCAAATGCATTGGCAGACCAAAGAAAGGTAGTATTACGAGGAATCAGCTGCTGAACTTCTTCACGGGCCATAAGCTCATTCACCCTGGCAGTATCAACCCCCGAGGCATACCCGAATACATATTGATTTCTGCCCTGCGGATTCAGAGCTTCAAGCAGAGGATTTTGTGGCTCTGTTTCTGATGCCTCCATTGTATCTGCCATGGCGGTATCTGTAGTCTGATCATAGTAACTAAAGATTCGTTCTTTGGCACTGTTTATCTCCTCAGGTTCTGCCGTCATTCTGAACTCCAGTCGAGCTGTCCCTTTCAAAAGGTTGCGGACTCTCTCTTCGTCATCCACACCGGGGAGTTCTACTACAATACGGTTATTTCCCTGCTTTAGAATGGAGGGTTCTGTTACTCCAAACCTGTCAACCCTCGTTCTGATAATTTCAATAGCCCTGTTAACGGCCGAATCACGCTGATTTCTAAGATACTCTTCTACCTCAGCATTGGTTGAACGCCGGGTAATATTTTCATCATCCGACCGGTAATATCTGCTGAGTCGTGCATCGGGATCTCTGGATTCAAACTCTGCTATAAATTCAGAAACAAAATCTGTCCGCTCTTCAAATGCCCGTTCTTCTGCAACCTTCAGAGATTCACGAAGAGTTTCATCAGCAAGGTCTCCGGCAAGTTCTTCCAGTAATTGCCGGGTTCCCACTTCAAGTGTTACATACATTCCGCCCTGAAGGTCAAGGCCCAGTGACAAAGCCCTGTCTTTTAAGCTTTGCATTTTTTCCCGGTTTTCCTCCACGTACTGTGCACGCTCCGACTCGGTCATGCTTTCCATGTAATTTTGTTCCAGCATTAACTGAACTGTAGGGAAAAGGTACCAGAGTGTAAGGCCAAGAAAAAGTACAATTGTACCGATTTTAAAACCGTTATTTTGTCCTTTCATAGTAATTATAAAATAGAGTTATTAATTAAAAAAATTGAGAAAGTGACTGATTTATCAATGATCAGCCTGGTTGAAAAGAGTTGGATAGAGAGAAAGTTTATTAAGGAGCATTTATAGATATGCCGCTTAAGAAGGGGATTGGCGAAATTTGAGTGATTGTGATATCATGCAACAGCGATTCTTTAGTACTGTTGAAGAAAATTTCTGCAAGATCGGTAAAAATCTTTTTAACAAAATTAAAGGCCTGGTTAAGCCACCGGGGGTAGAGATGATTGGTTTCGTACTTTAAAGCGTCCTGGCCAGACATATTTTTTTGGAATTGAGTCCACTGATCAATTAACCAGGATTTAATATTATTGCTATTTTTTTGATCATCCCCGTTTTGGCTATTCAGGGGTATTTGAAACTTATCTTTGTTTTCAAGTACAAAACGGGAAGCAACCTGAACCAGGCCGCTGAAATCATCGGCTTCACTTGAAAGAATCTTTATTTCATTTTTCAGAAAAAGCTCTTGATAGTCATCACCGGAAACAACATTGTAATTCAGCCAGCTTGCAAAAGAAGCTTTTTTAGCCGGCGCAGAAAGTGATAATGTAAACTGCCCTGCAAATCCTGCCAAGAGCACCAACAGGATCCATCTCTGGATATGTATATTTCGAACCATTTTCATAGTCTCAAAAAATATGCAGATTCTGGTCGGTTTACAAACATATTATCCGGTTACATTTTCAACCTTGTTTACGGAATTTTGTCTGTTCAATTCATCTTTCAGATAACGCCCGGTGTAACTGTATTTATTGTCCGATATTTCTTCGGGTGTTCCCTCAAAAATAATTTTTCCACCGCTATCACCACCTTCCGGACCAAGGTCGATAACCCAATCGCATGCTTTTACGAGATCCAGGTTGTGTTCAATCACAATAACTGTATTTCCTTTATCAACGAGCTTCTGAATTACATCAACAAGCATTTTAACATCCTGAAAATGGAGACCTGTTGTGGGTTCATCCATGATGTACAGAGTATCTCCTGTGCCAATTTTTGACAACTCTCTTGCCAGTTTAATACGCTGTGCTTCGCCCCCGCTTAAAGTAGTGCTGGATTGCCCCAGCGTCAGGTAACCCAGGCCTACGGATTCAAGTGTATCCAGTTTTCGTTTAATCCCGGGTACAGAATCAAAAAAATTGTGAGCTTCACTAACCGGCATTTCAAGTATATCTGAAATGGTTTTTCCCTTATAATATATTTCAAGTGTTTCTCGATTGTAACGTTTCCCGTTGCAATTTTCACAGGTTACATATACATCCGGCAAAAAATTCATCTCAATTTTCCTGACGCCGTCTCCTTTACAGCTTTCACATCTGCCGCCCTTCACATTAAAACTGAAGCGTCCCTGGTCATATCCTCTTATTTTGGATTCCGGCAATTCGGCAAAGAGTGAACGAATCATATCAAATACCTTTGTGTAGGTACCGGGGTTTGATCGTGGAGTACGGCCAATGGGACTCTGATCTATTGAAATCACTTTGTCAAGATGATCAAGTCCCTGTACAGAGTCGTAGGGCAGGGGAACTGATTTTGAATTGTAAAAGTGATTTGAGAGAATCGGTTCGAGTGTTTGATTAATTAACGAACTTTTTCCGCTTCCGCTGACCCCGGTTACACAAATAAAGGTGCCTAAGGGAATCTTCAGATTAACATTATCCAGGTTATGTCCCTTACAGTTATTTACGGTCAGATTTTTTCCCGAACCGCTTCTTCTGTCGGCATTGTAGGGTACAGCTACTTCATTTATGAGGAATTTTGTTGTAAGCGCCGATTTGTCAAGTTCACCGGGTTTTCCTTTTGTGACAATGTAGCCGCCTTCGGTTCCTGCTCCCGGACCCAGGTCTATAACATAGTCGGCGTGTTCGATTGTCTCTCTGTCATGTTCAACTACTATAACCGTATTCCCGAGATCTCTGAGCAGTTCAAGTGATTTAAGGAGCTTTATATTATCCCTCTGGTGAAGTCCGATACTGGGTTCGTCCAGAATATATAACACTCCCACCAGCTGTGTTCCGATTTGGGTTGCCAGCCGTATCCGCTGCGCTTCGCCGCCGCTGAGTGTTTGTGCTTCCCTGTTCAGGGTAAGATAGTTGAGACCAACATTCAGCAGGAAATCCAGGCGGTCGATTATTTCCTTAAGTACCTGGCCGCCGATTGCTCGCTGTCGTTCATTCAGATTCAATTTAGCAATTGTTTTTCTGAGTGAACCAATATCCTGCTGAACAAAGTCATCAATTGAAAAACCGTCAATTTTGTAAGAAAGAGCTTCTCTTTTCAATCTTCCGCCTCCGCATCTGTCGCAGGTTACTTTTGCGAGATATGAACGGGCTTTATCCCTTTGTTTATTTGATTTGCTGTTTTGAAACTGATCCCGGATTATTTCCGACAGACCGCTAAACTTGTGTTTATAGGTTAAATTATTGCTTTTAAAATCATAACTGACATCATATTTGCGATCACCGCCGCCGTCGAAAAGAATATCCAGAGCTTCATCGCTGAATTTCCTCAGGGGTGTGTCGAAATCAAGGTTCAGAGTATCAAGCACGGATTTCAGTTGTTTGAAAACAAATATATCCCGTGGTTCACCCAAAAAACGAATACCTTCTTCATTAATGGATTGGTCAGGATTGGGAATAACCAGTTTTCTGCTTACATCGTATTGATAACCCAAACCGTTACATTTTTTACACGCTCCATATGGAGAATTGAAAGAAAAAAGATTGGGAGCAGGATCTTCATAGGAGAGACCGCTCTCCGGGTCGAAAAGGTTTTTTGAGTACACACGGTCTTCAAGTGTGCCATCATCATTTTGCAATCCAAGAATCAGGTTGCCGTCAGCCATGTCAAGAGCCAGCCTGACACTGTCAGATATTCTTTTTTCACTTTTGGGACTGATAATAAACCGATCAATGACAATATCAATATTATGTGTTTTATACCGGTCAAGTTTAATTTCGCCTTCCAGGTCAATAAGCTCACCGTCAACACGTGCTTTGATAAATCCCTGTTTCTGCATCTGTTCAAAAAGTTCGCGGTAGTGCCCCTTTCTTCCTCTGACAACCGGTGCAAAACAGTATGCTTTGGTCCCCGGTTCGAAACGTAAGATGTTTGATACAACCTGGTCGGATGTTTGTTTTTCCATCTTATTGCCGGAGATATAGGAATACGGGATAGCCGCTCTTGCAAACAATAAACGCATGAAATCATAGATTTCAGTAACAGTACCAACTGTTGATCTTGGATTACGGTTGGTCGTTTTCTGGTCAATTGATATGACAGGTGAGAGCCCGTCTATAAAATCAACATCCGGGCGCTCCATCATGCCCATAAACTGACGTGCATATGCTGATAAGGATTCCAGGAACCTTCGCTGACCTTCCGCATATATGGTATCGAATGCAAGAGAGGATTTCCCTGAACCCGATAATCCGGTCAGAACAACCAGTTTATCCCGGGGAATATCAATATCAATACTTTTCAGATTGTGTTCCCGGGCGCCGCGAATTATAATATTTGACTGCAAATGGAAGAAGATTAGTGGGTGAAAATTAAACCTTGCAATATAAGCAATTAAGTTGTGAACTGATACATAACTAAACTGTAAATAACAGAATACCATTCAGATAATTAACTGCCAGACTAGCTGTTTTTACATAATAATTTACTGGCAGGTACGCCGTTACAAGCGTTCACATATATAAAAAGATGTTTTAGTAATATTATATTGGTATTTTGAAATCTTTTCGAAATTTAAGTAACAAGAATGTCTGAATCGCCCAAAACTTCCAACGAATTAAAAATATCATCCGGTTTATCAACCGGGGAATGGCACCCGCTCTCATGGAACCGGGACAAAAAAATATCACAGTTACCGCCTTACCCGGACACGGAACAGTTGCAGAGAGTGTATGATGAGCTGCGAAACCTGCCTCCGCTTATTACCTCATGGGAAGTTGATGTTTTAAAAGAGAAGCTTGCTGATGTAGCTTCAGGCAAGTCATTTTTGCTCCAGGGAGGTGATTGTGCAGAAACGTTTGATGCCTGTAATTCCCCCAAAATAGTAAATTTGCTGAAGGTTATGCTTCAGATGAGTTTTATCCTGGTTCATGAAATGAGTATCCCGGTAGTGCGTGTTGGTCGTATTGCAGGTCAGTATGCGAAGCCAAGGTCCAGCGATTATGAAGAGGTGGATGGTGAACAAATATTGAATTACCGGGGTGATTTAATGAACAGCTTTGAGCCGAATAAAAAAGCAAGAACTCCCGACCCGGAGCGCATGCTCGAAGCGTTTAAGAAAGCAGGATTAACACTTAATTTTTTGAGAGCACTTGCAGATGAGGGATTTGCAGATTTACACTACCCGGAGCAGTGGGAACTCGATTTCATGCGGAATAATGAGTACTACATGGAGTATGAAGCGATGGTTAATTCAATCCATAAAGCAGTAAATTTTATGGAGTCTATTATGCCGAACCAGTTCAATACTCTCCATAAAGTAGACATGTATACTTCGCATGAAGCTTTAAATCTTTATTATGAGTCGGCGCAAACACGCCAGGTACCGCGCAAGCAGGGCTGGTTTAACTTATCTGCTCACATGGTTTGGCTTGGTAACAGAACCAGGAATCTCAATGGTGCTCATGTGGAGTACTTGCGAGGTATAAAAAACCCGATAGGTATAAAAATCGGTCCGCCAATTGATCTCGATGAAACACTGAAACTGATTGAAATTTTAAATCCGACACATGAAGCCGGAAAAATAGTTTTAATCAGCCGTTTCGGAGCTGAAAATGTAGCTGCTCAATTACCACATTTCATAAGGGCGATAAAGCGAGAGGGTTTTCCTGTGGTCTGGAGTTGCGACCCAATGCATGGAAATACATTTACCACCGGCAAAAATATGAAATCTAGAAGATTTAACGATATACTTAGTGAAATCAGGGAAACATTTGCCATTCACAGATCTGAAGCGAGCTATCTCGGGGGTGTTCATCTTGAGATGACAGGTGACAATGTAACCGAATGTGTTGGAGGGGCCAATGGCTTAAATGAGGATGGCCTAAGTCACAATTATGAAACATATTGTGATCCAAGACTCAATTATGAACAGAGCCTGGAAATGGCTTTTCTTGTAGCCAAAGAGTGGAATAAGAGCTACAGTTAATTTCAAGGAGAAGCGTTTAACATCAAAGTAGTTATATTCTGCAACCGGGGAATCCAAGCAGTAAAAGTACATAGAGCCAGGACTATTTGAACCGGTTTTGAGAGAAGACAAATTGCTGATAAAGTACATCTCAGAATATCCAAATGAAATACTGCACAATCTTACGCCTGTTCTCTGCGTTATAACCACTGATAGTAAAGTAGAGGCGTTAAAAAAAAGAATTGGAATCTGCAGCGGTATCTAAGAGAATAGATGGATTTTTTCATGTATTACATCCGTTAGTTTTCTCTTAGTCCGAAATGAAATGAATGAAATTTTACAAAGGTACTTAAATCAATTTTCAGACGTTATTAAAGCAGATATAAAAGAATTAAACAGTTTCCCCAAAACCCTGACGTAGAGAACAGGTTAGTTAGCGCCGAAGCTTGCATTGAACCGCAGCTTCGGCATATTCACAAATCGTGGAATCGAAAATACCCGTGTATTTCACCTTTCGAAACAGTTTCCCAAAGATCCTGACGTAGAGAACAGGTTAGTTAGTTAGAGCCGGAGCTTGTATTGAACTACAGCTTCGGCATATTCGCAAGATTGAAAATCAAAAATACCCTGGTATTTCACATTTCGAAACAGTTCCCCAAAGATCCTGACGTAGAGAACAGGTTAGTTAGAGCCGGAGCTTGTATTGAACTGCAGCTTCGGCATATTCATAAATCGTGAAATCAAAAATACCCTGGTATTTCACATTTCGAAACAGTTTCCCCAAAGAACCTGACGTAGAGAACAGGTTAGTTAGCGCCGGAGTTGCATTGAACTGCAGCTTCGGCATATTTGTTTATAAAAGTGAAACAGTCAACTTTTCATACAGTAAAGGACAGTTTGGCTTTTAGCTTGTGACAAGGGGACAGTTACATTTGGAATACTGTAAAAAAAGCAACTTCAGGCTTCAAGAATGACAGTTACAGTTTAAAAAAAACAAATTGGCATATATGTTGCTTTTTTAAAAGTGATCATAATTGAAATAAAACATATATGATGGAGGATACAATATGACACTTGTAAGATTTAATCGACCCGAAACAGATATTGCGGGAAAACGTTTTTCAGACATAATGGATGACTTCTTTACTGATTTTGTCTCCGCCAGACGAGAGACGTTTGTTCCGAGGATTGATGTTTCAGAAACGAAGAATGAGTTTATCATTGAAGTCTTACTACCCGGCATAAAGAAAGAAGATATTTCTGTGAATATCGAAAACGGAATGCTGAATATCAGTGGTGAACGTACTGTCAAAAAAGAAGATGACGGAAGAAAATTTCACCGTATCGAAACAGAATACGGATCATTTAGCAGAAGTCTGCAGCTTCCCGATAATGTTAATGAAGAGAGCATTGACGCAACGTATAAAGATGGTGTACTAAATATCACTATCGACAAAAGCGAAGATAAAGTGAAAAAGCAGATATCTATTAAATAATTAATTTAAAATTCCCCTGACTAAGATAGCAGGTTAGTTAGCGCCGGAGTTTGCTTTGAACTGCAACTCCGGACTTCTATTAAAAAGCTGTAAAATTAAACAATAGGATTGCTTCAAATAAGTTAAAAAAGAATCAAAATTTGATTGATCCTTGATTAACACAATTACGAACAGACTGTTTAGATCAACAAAAAATTAAAACAGGACAGATTCATGACTAACTTTTCAAGATATATATTTTTAATCATTGCCGGTATATCTCTGTTTTTAGGTATACAATACACAAGCGATATGAACCAGGTTTCTTCGGAAAATCAGAATCCTCCCGAAATGGCGGCCGAATCAAAAACCATTCAGCTAGATTCTGAGCAATCTAACCCACTGAGTGAATTTAACAGTGCGATTGTTAATATTGCTGACAGAACCAATCCGACTGTTGTTACCATTACAACCAGGCAGACAGTGACAATGCAACAGCGTTCACCGTTATCACTTTTCTTTGACGATCCCAGATTTAATGAGGAGAGAGAATATCAGAGAAGAGGACTCGGCTCTGGCGTTATTGTATCCGATGAGGGATACATTATAACAAATTATCATGTCATCAGAGATGCAGATGAAATAAATGTAATGACGTTTGATGATGAAGAAATCAGTGCAGAGATAGTAGGAAGCGATGAAGCTACTGATATGGCAGTTTTAAAAGTAGACTCCGATCATGATTTATCAGCGATAACTCTTGGAAATAGTGAAGATTTACAGGTTGGGGAACTTGTTCTTGCAATCGGCAGTCCTCTCGACAAAGGCCTCGCTCATTCAGTCTCGATGGGAATTGTATCAGCAAAGAACAGGTCCATAGGAATCATCGCACAGGGTCAGGGGTACGAGAGTTTTATTCAAACCGATGCTGCGATTAATCCCGGTAATTCAGGCGGCGCATTAATTAATCTGAACGGAGAACTTATCGGAATCAATACTGCCATCGCAAGTCAATCGGGTGGCAATATGGGAATCGGATTTGCAATTCCAGTTGATATGGCAAGA
Source organism: uncultured Balneolaceae bacterium (assembly GCA_964449075.1). Classification (GTDB taxonomy): domain Bacteria; phylum Bacteroidota; class Rhodothermia; order Balneolales; family Balneolaceae; genus CAYVBJ01. The sequence continues at coordinate 100,024 of CAYVBJ010000003.1, read as the reverse complement.
TCCATTATGGAGCAGCTGATTTCGGAGGGCAGGGTAGTCAGAGGTTACCTTGGAATTCAATTTGGAGCAATGGTTGATAAAACGATGGCCAGGGCACTTGACCTTGACCGAAACTATGGAGTTGTGATCGGATCTGTCCAAAATGGAGGACCTGCTGACCAGGCTGGTCTGCAGGATGGAGATGTAATTTTAAAAGCGGACGGTAAAGAAGTACGCGACTGGAGATCATTCCGGGTCAATATTGCTAGTAAGAGTCCCGGAGAGGAAGTTACTCTTGAAATATTCAGAGATGGTGACATTCAAACTGTTTCAGTGGAACTTGGAGAATTACCAACAGAAGGAACAGAAACACCAACTACCCAGGATACAAGAGAAGGGTTTGAAGAATCAATAGGTTTCCGGGTACAAGATCTGACGAACACTCTCCGCAGACAGCTGAACCTTGATCGAAATGTAAGCGGAGTTGTTGTAACCGAAATACAGCAAACGAGCCCTGCCTATAACCAGGGACTGCGGCGAGGTGATGTAATAACCAGGGTAGGTGATCAGAACATCAGCTCTTCAGATGAATTTATCGAAGTTATGAACAGGCTGAGATCCGAGGGTGAAGATGTTGCACTGCTCAGAATTAACCGGCAGGGACAGAATATGTTTGTAGCCTTTGAAATTCAGTAAAAAATAATTCTATTCTTTTCAACACTAAAATGCCGGTCTGGTTTCCAGTCCGGCATTTTTTTATGGAAACGGAGCGATTTTCATGTATAAATACCTCACTGGCAGGATGCAAAAAGTACATTTACTGTATTTAATACAGGCATTTTGCCAGATTGCATGTTATAATGTCAATTTCACCGTAACTTTTGTAATGGCATTACTTTTGCTGCATATATAAGTGAATTACAGTTAATGATTATGAACTATAAAGATTATTATAACATACTGGGCGTTGACAGAAGCGCTTCTCAGGATGAGATAAAGAAGAAATACAGAAAACTTGCAGCAAAATATCACCCTGACAAGAACCCGGATGATCCCTCTGCTGAAGAGAAGTTTAAAGAGCTTGGAGAGGCGTACGAGGTTTTAAAAGATCCCGAAAAAAGAAAACTATACGATAAAGTTGGTAAAGACTGGAAAAGATATCAGCAGAGTGGTGGAAGTGCACGTGACTTTAACTGGGACCAATATTCAGGATCAGGCAAACAATACCGAACCAATATAAATTTTGAAGATATATTTGGCAAAGGACAGGGAGGAGCCGGTGGAGGTACCGGAAATTCCTTTTCAAGTTTTTTTGAGACGATTTTTGGTGGGGGAGATCCATTTGCAGGAGCCCGGCAGCAACAGCAGCAGAGAAGAACTTCGCCACGAGACCGTGGTGCTGATATGAGTGCCACCCGTGATCAGGAAGCAAGTATAACGATCTCTTTGAAAGAGGCATATCAAGGTGTTACAAAACAGTTCAGAATTGACGGGGAGCTGGTTAAAGTAAAAATCCCTGCTGGAATTAAGAGTGGAAAAAAACTCAAATTGAAGGGTAAGGGTGCAAAACCTCAGCATAAAGGCGGACAGAGAGGAGATCTCTATTTGAGAGTAAATATAAGAGAAGAAGAAGGATATCAGCTCAAAGGAAAAGATATTTACTATAATCAACCGCTGGATCTCTATACGGCTGTTCTTGGAGGCGAAACCTATGTTCCGACACTAAGCGGTAAAATTAAACTGACTATTCCGGAGGGAACCCCGGGAGGTAAACTGTTTCGGTTAAAAGAGCTGGGCATGCCTGAGATGAATAACGGAAAGAAGGGTGATTTTTATGTAAAAATAAATATCAGTATTCCTGAAAATCTGACTGAAAAAGAGAAAGAGCTATTCAAAAAATTAGCTGAAATTCGTAAAAATTAGTTACAGGATTTTTCGGATTTTCAGTTCAGCCGGTGAAAGAAAGATGGCAAATCCCACAAAGATACCGCCGCCGAAAAACTTATAACTCTTCAATCAGTTTTTCAATTTCGTTGTTTACAGCCTCAAATATTTTTTCTTCATTTTCCTTCGAGGATTCCTGTAATCTTCTCGTTTCAAATAGCTCTTCAGCAATACTCAGTGCGGCTAAAATCATCACGATACTATCCGGCTGATTAGTGAGTTCATTTCTGTAAGTTTTGAACTTTTCGTCGACGTAACGGGAAATCATTTTCATATTTTCCAGTTCATCATCATTTACCTTCAGAGGTATCTGCTTACCGAGTATATTTACTTTGATGGATTGCATAGGCAGGTCAGCTTTCAAGATGGTTGTCTATTTTTTCAATCAGGCCATTCACTTTATGTCTCATCGCTATGCGTTCAGATTCACTGATGGCAGAAAAGATATCACTTTGTCCTTTTTGCAACTCTTCCAGTTTATTTCGCAAACGCATGTTTTCCCGGGTCAGTTCACGATTTTTCTTTTTTATCGTTTGAACATGAGTCTTTATCTGTTCAAGAAGCTGACGGAATTTTTCTCTTTGTATTTCGGATTCAGTCATGAGCCATAAAATTTTTAGGATCGCAGTTTTGCACCGAACTCATTTTTCAAAGCCTGAACAATTTTTTGAACTACAGGCTCTACATCTTTGATATTCAGAGTCTTATTACGATCTAAAAAAGTAAGCCGAAAAGCAATACTTTTTTTATTTTTTCCAAGATTTTCTCCTTCGTAGACATCAAATACCTCTGTATTTTTCAATTGTTCCCCTGCGGCTTCAATAATTTTTTTTGTTACATCACCGGCGCGGACATTCTGATCGATAATGAAAGCAGCATCAAATTCAAACGGAGGGTATTTGGAAACAGGTATATAGTGATCAGCAGTTCGGTAAACTCCGGAATTAAATAGTTCAGTGATATCCGCTTCAACTGTAAAAACGGGAAGTTCTATATCAAATTTATTTAAAATATCTTCAGGAATTTTTTTCAGCTCAGCTATTAACAGATTATCCAGGTAATACCGGAGTGAATAATTATCTGGAGATTGTTCCTCTACTCTTTTGGAGATTTCGAGTTCTGAAAAGAATGCATCCAGGTCAGATTTTAAATCAAAAACATCAAACAACTCTGCATCATTTTTCCAGTTTTCATGAGTTTTGAAACCACAGATGCCCATTAAAATATGGCTGTGTTCTTTTATGCCCCGGATCCACGTTCCCTCTTTATCATATTTATAGGTGTGTCCTATTTCAAAAAAACGAAGAGAAGAGACATTTCTGTTCAGATTGAACTGAACAGATTTCAAAAAACCGGGTAATAGTGATGTTCTCAGTGTTGTACTTTCCTGCGACACCGGGTTTAATGTTTTTACCTGTTCCTTTTCACCGGAAAATAGATTTGCCTCCTGAGATGAAAGCAGTGAATTTGTTGTTATTTCCTTAAAAGAGAGATTCCTTGCAATGGTACTTAATTTCTGATTAAAGAGCTCCCAGTCACTTAATGGTTCCGGAGATGCAAATGAGACCTTATCAGGTACAGGCACTGAGTTATAATCAATGATGCGGCCCACCTCTTCAATCAAATCTACTTCCCGTTTAATATCAGGTCTGAATGTAGGGATAGTAGAGATAAGCTTATCCTCGTCTTGTTTTTCAGTAATAATCTCCAGGCGGCCGAGTATCTCAGAGATTTCAGGCTGGCTAAGTTCAGTGCCGAGAAGATGGTTTACCCTGGATGTGCGAAGAACTACTTCGGGTGCCTCTGTTTTAACCGTGTGGACATCAGTACAGCCATCAATAACTGTTCCCTCACCAAGTTCAGCTATCAGCTCAGCAGCACGTTCAGCTGCTTTTCGTTGCATATTCGGGTCAATTTCTCTTTCGAAACGATAAGAGCTGTCAGTTTGAAGAGCGAGTGCTTTCGATGTTTTTCTGATGGAGGAGGGATCAAACCATGCACTCTCAATCAGCACGGTTTTAGTATCACCTGAAACTTCAGAATTCTCACCACCCATTACACCTGCAATTGCAACCGGCCCGCTTCCGTCACAAATAAAAAGCGAATCTTTCGGGACTTCACGTTCTATACCATCCAGCGTAGTGAAATTTTGATTTTTTTCAAATGACTTAACGATAATCTTTTTACCCGCAATTTTGTGATAATCGAAGGCGTGCAGTGGCTGACCGATTTCGTGCATAACAAAGTTTGTAACATCCACAACATTATTTATTGGGCGCAGGCCGATTGAACGCAACCGGTTCTGAAGCCAGGAAGGGGAGTCGGTGATCTTAATATTATCTACCATCATTGCTGTGTATCGGTGACATTTGTCTGCATCTTCAATGGTAATACTAATTTTGTCATCCAGGTTTTTAACCGGTTTTTCAAGATCTTTGTATGGAGTATTAAGCTCATTTTTAACGACGGCAGATAAGTCCCGGGCAACACCAATATGACAAGCTGCATCCGGGCGGTTCGGTGTTAAGCCTATTTCAAACAGAGTATCTTTTTCCGTGCCAAGTACATCTTCGAGCGGGGTACCGGGTTCAAGGGATTCATCCAGAACCATGATCCCGGAATGATCATCTCCAAGGCCGAGTTCATCTTCTGCACAAATCATTCCTTCAGAGACTTCTCCACGGAGTTTCATTTTTTTAATTGTAAGAGATGAGCCGTCAGGCAGAGGGGAGGGCAGAGTTGCGCCAACTGTTGCCACCGGAACTTTCTGTCCACCGGCTACATTATCTGCACCGCAGACAATCTGTACCTCTTTGTCGCCCTGGTTAACTTTACACAACTTCAGACGGTCTGCATTCGGATGATCTTTAACATCGAGAACTTCACCGACGACAAATTTTTCAAAGTTTATCCCGGTATTCTCTAACTCTTCTACTTCAAGACCGAGGAGAGTTAATTTATCGGCAGTTTGTTCTGCTGAAAGGTCAAAATCAAGATACTGTTTAAGCCAGTTGTAAGAAATTTTCATAGTTGGCTGAAATTGCGATAAGGGATTTATTTATATGTTTTAAAAAGGTTACTTGAATTGCTGAAGAAACCGGATGTCATTTTCATAGAGAGTCCGGATATCATTAATTCCGTAGCGAAGCATACAGATCCGGTCAACGCCCATACCAAAAGCAAAACCGGTAAAATCTTCCGAATCCACACCAACAGCATCGAATACATTTGGATCAACCATTCCGGCACCTAGAATTTCGAGCCACTTTCCTTCTTTTTCGGATCCCCACCAGATATCCATTTCCATACTGGGTTCAGTAAACGGGAAAAAGGAAGGACGAACACGATACTTCACATCACTGCCATACATTAACTTTGCGAACATAACGAGAGTTTCAATAAGGTCGCCAAGGGTCACGCGCTTATCTACATAAAGCCCTTCAACCTGGTTAAACTGAAAATAAGATTTAGCTGTTACTGCTTCATTTCTGTAAACACGACCGGGCATGATTGCTCTCAGAGGCGGATCTTGTTCTTTTAACAATCGTATTTGTACGGGTGAAGTATGAGTCCTCAAAACAAGATCCTGTTCTTCGTCGTGATCTGATTTTCTTATAAAGAAAGTATCCTGCATGTCGCGGGCGGGATGATCTTCGGGGAAATTCAAAGCCGTGAAATTGTGAAAATCATCTTCAATTTCAGGTCCGTCTGCAATAGAAAAACCAAGCCTGAGAAATATCTGCTTGATCTGGTTTAAGGTTCTTGTAAGGGGATGCAGAGAGCCTGTATAAGAGGGGGATACCGGTAATGTGATATCGTTTTTAGCAGAAAACGTTGCCTCGACTGATTCAGAAAGTTTCTGTTTTGATGTTTCATATTTATTTTTGGCAAGATTTTTAACTTCATTCATCGCTTTTCCAACAGAAGCTCTTTCACTTTTGGGTACTTTTCCCATCAGACCAAACATATTCTGAATTTCACCATTGCGTGACAGATATTTCAGCCTGAACTGTTCAAGACTATTTTCGTCTTCAATAACAGCTTTTTCAATTTCTTTTTTTAAAGATTCTATTTTATCAATCATAAAGTAAAAAATCGTTTTCTTGCGAAATTATGTTTGGCTTTAAAACCCCGGCATTCCAACGGCGGTTACACAAGTACCCGAAATTGCATTATAATTATTCATAAGAGTTCAGAAACAGATGATTTGAATCAAAAAACATCAGCTGAAAAGCTTACTAATCGTGCAGATAGACCGATGATTCAAGTAATAACAGTCAAAAAAAAACCGACAATCCATTTAAGGCTTGCCGGTTAAGGTAAAAAAGTCCGGATTAATTTACTGCTTCTTTTACAATTGCAGCGAAAGTATCAGGATCATGTACTGCAATGTCTGCGAGCATTTTCCTGTTAATTTCAATATTGTTCTGTTTTAATCCGTGAATAAGATTTGAGTAGGTGGTTCCGTTGAGCCGGGAAGCAGCGTTTATACGAACTATCCAGAGCTTTCGAAATTCGCGTTTGCGGACTTTTCGATCGCGGTATTGATAGAGAAGACCTTTCTCAACCGCGTTTTTAGCAACTGTATAAACGTTTTTTCGTCTGCCCCAGTAACCTTTCGCCTGTTTTAAAATTTTACGGCGACGGCGACGGGAAGCCACCAGATTTCGTGATCGTGGCATTTTGGTAACGTTTAATTGTTATGAATTATGTCAGCTGTAGGGGAGCAATTGTTTTATGGCTTTTTCATTGGTTTTGTCAACCAGTGTATCTTTGCCGAGATTGCGCTTCCTTTTGCTGGATTTTTTGGTCAAAATGTGGCTCTTAAAAGCTTTTTTACGTTTAATCTTACCGCTGCCGGTAACCTTAAAACGCTTTTTAGCACCACTGTTCGATTTCATTTTAGGCATTTTGTTGTCTGTCTTATTCCTAAATATTGTAAAGACTGATAATATAAGGACATATAATGACCCAAGAAAGAAAACTTTTAAGTTTATTGCAGGGTAATGCTAAAGTGTGATCTTTGTACGATTTAACGATCGGAATGGCGGGATACCTGTACTTTTTTTACGATCAAATCAGAATGCCGATAAAAAGCATAACCGAAATTAAAGTTAAATAGAATAGCTTCTCTCTTAATTTAGGCTTTTTTAATCCCATCACTTTCTTAAAAAGCAGATGATCGAATCCCAATTTGTAAAATTGTTCAAATGTAATTAATTCTCTGTCCATTATTGCACCTCTCGCTGTAATGATATGTTAAGCTAATATTAAGATAATATTAATTTCAGTAAATGCAACCACCGTGCCAGAAATATGATTTTGATATTATTAAATTATTAACAATATTTAAAACTAATAAAAACAACAATATAAGAGCTATAAACAAGAACTGGCTGAATGCTTATGTTAAATTAATGTTAATAAAAATGTAAAAATTGAGAGCATGCTTCCCCTGCCAGGATAATTAACCCGCATTTCTCACCAAGAAATTTTTTCCTCAGCAAGGCGAAGGTAAAATGGTGGCGGAAACGTACATGGGTACGTTGAGCAAGCCATTTTACCTTCAACGCAGCTGAGGGATAAAGTTCGCCGAAAACAACCTGTTATTTTTTAAAGGACTCAAATATTGACCCAACTTCTTATCTTACAATAGATTATGAAATATTCAATAAAATCTCTGTGAGAAATGCGGGTTAAGAGTTTTTCTTTTGGAAAGATTAATGCCGGAGAAGATTTTTTTGATAGAGTTCAGCGTCTTATTTTATTTGCCGGAACAAGGATGAAAATAACCTGTTTAATAAATTAGACGATAACCGGCTGTTATCCGTTAGCTAAAACAAAAAATCTATGAAACCTTTTATAATCTCTTTATTCATCCTTAATATCTTATTTTCAGTATCGGCTTATTCACAGGAGCCGCACACGTCTCTGCCTGAAATAAGGGATGGCGTTTTATTAATAGATAATTTTGAAGATGATGAAGTGGGGACTCTTCCCTCCAAATGGTTTGACCAGATAGCTGAAGTGTCGACACTTGAATTTGATGAAGAGGAAAGAAAGAAATATAAATGGGAAGTTCTGGAAGAGGACGGTAACAAATTTTTAAGATACGACGGTAATCGTCCAAAGCATCTGAATTTTCCGCTGAAAAAGGTGGAAGGACTCAACATTTATGATTATTCAATTCTTTCATGGAAATGGAGACCCCATATTTTGCCTGAGGGTGCACGCGAGGATAAAAATTCATTAAATGATGCGGTTGCAAGTATCTATGTGGTATGGGAGATGAAAAGAATTCTGTTTCAGAAAATTCCGCGTTCTGTTCGGTATACATGGAGCTCCACTCTTGAAGTGGGATCGAATCCAACGAACCTTTTTGGTAATCAGCAGATTCTTGTTCTGAGGAGCGGTAAAGATGGACTTGGTGAGTGGCATACATTTGAAAGAAATATTGTCAAGGATTATCAAGATCTGTATGGAGAAAATCCTCCCGAGCGTCCGCTTGCTATTTTGATATTCAGTGATGCCAGCAGTACGAAGACCAGGGCTAAAAATGATTTCGATGATATTTATCTGAAATCACAGCTTTAGGAATGACGCAATGGAGTCCTGATCATAGTCAGATCTCTTCTTATAAGAGAAGCCATTTTAAAAAATTGTTATATATTCATTCCAAAATCGTTATTTTTCACCAAAAGAATTGCATTTAAAAGTATATCAGGTATCAAAAAAGTACTTTCATTCCCTGGTCATATTTTAATTAGATTATGAAGATTGTAGATGTTGCAGAATTTTATTCCGATCAGGGCGGAGGAGTTAAAACCTATATAAACAGTAAACTCGAAGCCGGAGCCAAGCACGGACATGAAATTGTTATTATAGCGCCCGGCCCCGAGTCAGGAGAAGAGGAGAGAAACGGCGGAAGAGTTATATGGGTCAAAAGCCCCACGATGCCTTTTGATAACAGGTACTATCTTTTGTGGCGCAAAAAAGAAGTGTTCAGAATCTTAGACAAAGAGAACCCGGATATTGTTGAAGGCTCATCGCCCTGGACAGGGGGCTATTTTGTATCGAAATGGAAGGGTAATGCTTTAAAAACATTCGTGTTTCATGTAGATCCGGTGGCGGTGTATCCGCAGACGTTTTTAGGCAATCTGATGTCATTCAGTAAAATAGATTCCTTTTTTGGTTTTTTCTGGCGCTATTTACAAATGTTGAGTAACCGGTATGATGCCACTATTGTCAGTGGGAAATGGCTTGCCCACCGACTTGAAAAATTCAATTTAAATAACCCTGTAAGCGTGCCTTTTGGAATTGATAAAGATTTCTTTTCACCTAAAAGACGGGATCCTGAGCTGCGTTCACGTTTCTTGAACGAGTTAAATCTGAATCAAGATGCAAGTCTGTTTATCTGTGTTAGCCGATATCATCCGGAAAAAAGACTGAGCACAATTATTGATGGATTCAAAAAAATATCCCAGAAACACAATGCAGGGTTACTGATTTTTGGTGATGGCCCGTTGCGGAAATGGATTCAGCAGAAAGCAAAGGATGTGAACCATCTGAAACTGATGGGTTTTACGTCCAACAGAGATGAACTTGCAAATGCTATGGCAAGTTCTGATTACTATGTACATGGTTCTTCAGCGGAGACATTTGGACTTGTGGTGGCTGAAGCTATTTGCAGCGGATTGCCCATTGTAGTGCCAAAAACAGGTGGGGCCGTTGATTTATCGGATTCAAGTTATTCTGAAGTCTATAAAACCGGGAATGAACAGGATTTAAGTGATGCAATGGAAAAAATTATTGAAAGAAATTATTCCCAGATGAAAGCAGCTTGTAAAAGGGCAGCTGAGAATAAAATTTACTCTGTTGATGAACATTTTCAGAATTTGTTTGCCTGTTATAAAAAACTCTTAAGTGAAAAAAACAGCTCATATAAAGATACATCAAGCACCACTGTTGCCACGTAAGATCTTGCTATCCTATTTGACAAAATCAGGCTGAGAGCATTGTGTGGTTTTGTATTTTCTTCCCTGTTAAATAGAAGTAGCTGATTTTATAATGGTAAGAAAGTTTTGAAGAAGAAGAGATCCTGCAACTCCCGATTTTTCAGGATGAAACTGAACACCCAGGTAGTTGTCTTTCCCCACCACTGATGCAAATTCATTTGAATAACAGGCTGTGGCAAGAGTATCATTTGTAACCGGGGCAAAGTAACTGTGTACATAGTACATATAGTGTTCCGAATTCAAACCTGAAAGAAGTGGATGATCCCTCGTTTTACAGAAAGAGTTCCATCCCATGTGTGGCACTTTTCCTGCTTTGGAATCAAATTTCTTTAATGTCCCCGGAATAATACCGAGCGTATCGGAATTTCCTTCTTCCGAAGAGTCGAAGAGCAGCTGCATTCCCAGGCAAATACCCAATACAGGTTTACTTGTATTAATCAGCCACATATCCAGATCGCGAGACCGTAAATCGTCCATTGCTGCTGCTGCATGACCAACACCGGGGAAGATTACGGCATCCATTTCTTCAAGTCTTTGTTTGTCATCCGTAATCATGTAGTCTGCGTTTAATCTATCGAGCGCATTTGCCACGGATGCAAGGTTTCCTGCCTGGTACTTTATTATGCCTATCATATTTGGATCTAAAACTGCTTTAAATTGCTTTGAACATCACGGAGAATTAAATTCCATTTCACAACATTCCTTTAGTACTTGGCAAAATATTCTTTATGCGTTCGTTTCTGCTTATGGCAAAGCGCAGAGATTTTGCAAAGCATTTAAAAATGGACTCAATAATATGATGTTCGTTTTTTCCTGACGCGTTAACATGCAGGGTAGCTTTAACGTTCATTGCCAGCGTATAAAAAAAATGTTCTGCCATTTCAGTTGGGAAATCACCGATATATTCTCTTTTCAGCGGAACCTCCCATCTTAAAAAAGGCCGGTTAGAAAGGTCTATGGCAACCGTTGACCTGGCTTCATCCATGGGAAGCACAAAGCCATAACGCTGGATTCCCGATTTGTCGGATTGTAGTGCAAGATGAAGCGCCTGCCCCAGGGCAATAGCCGTATCTTCTATTGTATGGTGTTCATCGACCCGGAGGTCACCTTTACAATGAATCGTTAAATCCAGCAAACCGTGGCGGGCTACCTGGTCGAGCATATGATCGAAAAAATTTAACCCGGTCTGGATATCAGATTTACCTGATCCATCCAGATTTACCACTACTTTGATATCAGTTTCAGCGGTTTTTCTCTCTATTTGAGCAGTGCGAACCGGAAAAAGATAGGAGAGGCAGAGATCAATCCATTCATTTCCCGACGCAATCAATTGTTCGCCGCTTCTGAGTTCAAGGCCGGTTAAATCACTACTTGCAAGAATATGTGCATCCGCTTCTTTTTCAGTAAAAGACGATAATTCAATACGTTCATTTTCAAGCAGGATAAGCTGTTCCCGGCTCAATTCGGTTCGCTCAGAGTTAAATTCGATATCCTGCTCAGATAATCTTTTAATTGAGTACAAAGCTCCGGGCTGGAGAATTTTTTTTTGGCCACCCGTCAGGGCATCGGGCCGGATCCAGATTTTCATGAAATTATATCTTTTAGAGTGCGTAAAAATTTATCGTTTTCGTCAGGTGTGCCGACTGTTACACGAAGGCAATCATCACAGTGAGGTTCATTACCCCTGTAACGGACTATCACACCTTTTGCTGCCAGTTTCTGATATATCTCTTTTGAACGGCTTATTTTAAAAAGTATAAAATTTGCATCAGATGGATGCACACGTTCAACAGGCGGACAATATTCCAGTTCATTTATCAAAATTTCCCGCTCTTCCCGGATTTTGTCTATATTGAATTTTATAAGATCAAGATGACTATAAGCTTCCAAAGCTTTTTCAATAGTTAATTTATTGATGTTATAAGGTGCCTTTATTTTAAGCATATAACCGATTATTGCCGGGTTGGAAATTGCTACACCCAGACGGATTCCGGCAAGTCCGAATGCTTTTGAAAACGTTTGGAGAACAACAAGATTCGGATATTGCTGTACCATTGCTGCCATCGACTCCTGGCGGCTGAAATCTATATAGGCCTCATCTATCACAACAATACCGGGAAATTGTTCCAGCACTTTAAGCACATCCGTACGTTTCAGGTCATTGGCAGTAGGATTATTGGGTGAACAGAGGTAGAGAAGTTTCGTATTGTGATCAGCACTCTGAATCACTTCATCAGTGCGAAGCTGGAATTTTTCAGAAAGTGAAACCTCTTTACAACCAAGATTGTTGATTTTAGCGGCAACTCTATACATACCGTAGGTAGGAGGCGTAATCAGAATGGAGTCGGATCCGGGTTCGCAAAAAATTCGCATCAGCAGGTCGATCGGCTCGTCGCTGCCAACCCCAAGGAAAATATTTTCAATATCAACCTGGCGGTTATCAGCTATTTTTTTGCGGAGCGTGTTGTGAACAGGGTCGGGATATCGGTGCAGGGACAGATCATTTTTTATAGGTGCCCCAAAACTGTTTTCATTCGCATCAAGCAATATCCCTTCGCTGAAATCATCTCTCGCACTGCGGTAGGGATTCAGCTTTCTGATATTGGGACGTACAAACGAATTGATATCAATTTGAATTGGCATCAGCTGATTTTCTTTATCTGTTTTTTAGTTTATTGAGACGAACCGAAACAGCCCGTTTGTGAGCGTGGAGTCCTTCCATTTCGGCAAGTGTTTCTACTGCCGGACCAATATTTTGCAATCCCTCCTCTGTAAGTTGCTGCATGGTGATAAATTTTTGAAAAGAAGAGAGCGACACACCGCTGTACATACGTGCATATCCATAGGTGGGAAGTGTGTGATTGGTGCCAGAAGCATAGTCTCCTGCACTTTCGGGCGTGAGAGGCCCCAAAAAAACAGATCCGGCATTTTGGATCTGATCGACCAGGGTTTCTGAGTTTTTACAATTGATAATCAAATGTTCAGGCGCATATTGATTTGAAAAACCGATCGCTCTTTCCAGATTATCAGCCAGTACAAAGAAACTGTTTTTAAGTGCTTTTTCGGCAATATTTTTTCGCGGCAAATCCACCAGATGCTTTTTGATCTCCTTTTTTACCTGCTCAAATAAAGAATTGGAGTCAGTTATAAGCACCACCTGGCTGTCAGGCCCGTGTTCAGCCTGGGAAAGCAGATCTACGGCAACGTATTCAGGATCAGCGAAACTGTCTGCAATAACCAGCACCTCGGAAGGTCCTGCCGGAAGATCAATACTAACCATGGCATCGCTGTTTTGCAAAAGCATTTTAGCGGCAGTTACATATTGATTACCCGGGCCGTATAATTTGTCCACTTTTGGAATAGTTTCGGTCCCAAATGCCATTGCAGCGATAGCTTGTGCACCGCCGGCTTTAACAATTGTTTTTGCTCCTGTTTTTTGAGCAATGTAAGCGATGGAATCGGGAATATTTCCATCTGAGTCAGGCGGAGTTGCAAATACAATGGTTTTGCATCCCGCCACCATCGCCGGAACGCTTAGCATGATAGCTGTGGACGGAAGCGGGGCTGAACCGCCCGGTATATAGAGGCCAACACGTTCTATCGCACGTTCCACCCGCGAGCAAATCACACCCGGCATGGTTTCGGTTTCAGAATCAAAGGTCGACTGTTCTCTGTGAAACCTGAATACATTACTCATGGCCAGGTCAATGGCATCTTTTTGGGCATCGGTTAGTTCAGGATTCAGATCATCCGGGTTGACGGTGTTGCTATCAAGTTCAACATTATCAAACTTCCTGGTGTACCTTTTGAGAGCGGTATCCCCCTCTTTTTCGATGTCATCCAGAACAGGCTGAACCTGTCCGAAGATAGAGGCAAAATCCATTTTAGGCCGTCTGCAGAGTAGCTCTATATCATCCTCAGATAACTTATTTAAATCAACAGTTTTTATATCCATAATTATAAAATGATTATCTCATAGTTATTTAAAAGATTCTCTTACCAGGTATTTATCAGCTCTGAGGTAAGCGGTAATCACAATATCATACTTTCAATTGGCAGCATAACAATGCCTGATGCTCCAGCCTCTTTTAGCTGTTCCATCACTTCCCAAAATGTTGCAAGCGGAACAACGGTGTGGATTGCTACCGTTCCGTTATCTGCAAGCGGCATAACTGTTGGACTCTTTAGCGAAGGTATAATTTGCTTTATTTTCGGAACAGATGCCTTCGGAGCATTCATCATGATATACCTGCTGCGTTCAGCCAGCTGATGGCCTTCTATTCGCTGCAGGATTTTATCGATTAAATCCTGTTTTCCATCTGAAAGCGGTTTATTTGTTTTTACCAGCTGAGTTTCTGAATTAAAAATGCTTTCAATCTCAACCAGGCCATTTGCTTTCAGGGTATTTCCTGTTGAGACAAGATCACTGATTGCATCTGCTATTTCAAGACGCGGTGCTATTTCCACTGATCCTGACAGGGTTATAATTTCCACGGGCATATTTTTTTCACGAAAGTAGTTTGCAGTAATAACAGGATAGCTTGTAGCAATTTTTTTGCCGGCAAAATCAGCCACTTTTTTGATAGAGCCGTTTTTGGGAGCAGCTAATGCAAGATGACAGACACCGTAATCCAATCCCCGCAGGATGGTAATATCGGCTTCGTCTTCGGCGGCTACATTGGCCCCCACAAAACCGAGATCGCAAACGCCATCCTCTACGTATTCAGGTATATCATCGTCGCGGATGAGCAGTAGTTCAACATCAAAGTTGCGGCATTTTACCAGGAGGCTTCTTTTATAATCGTCAAATTTAAAACCGATACCTTCAAGCAAAGTGAGGGTTTTATCTGTTAATCGTCCGCTTTTCTGAACGGCAATACGTAAGGAGGTAGTAGAATCAAGAGTTCTCATTAGATTTTTTCGTAAAATTAAAATGGTTGTTTAATAAATCGGGCAGTTGAGGGAAAGATGACATGCAGTGTTAATGCGTATGATGCCCGTGATGGACTTTGATATGTCCGGTTTGATGATTGATATGAAAAGAGTGTAATAACATCACTAAAATATAAGGCTTTTCCCTGATGTAATTCCAATAGAAATAGCAGGCATAAAAAAAGCCTCCAAATAAAATCCGGAGGCTTTAAGAATTTGAACCAGTGGCTCTGTTTTATTATTCGGAATCAGTGGTTTCAGTTACTTCAAGTTGAATAGTTCCGACATCGGTTGTGTCACGTGAAGCGACTGAAACACCTGGAACAACAGCACTTCCAAACCCATCTGCCGATGGCTCTGCAGAAACCTGGTACGTGCCGGACGGCAATCCGATAATTGTAAATGAGCCCGTTTCTTCGTTTGCTTTCGTACCGGCCACTGTATCCTCATCCGCAATTGCATAAACCCAAGCAAGAGACTCAGCAGGCGTGATTTCGCCGGTGATTGTACCAGCTTCCTCGAGTTCTACGGCGCGCAGAACAGGCTTCAGAATAAATTTTCCAGATGCGCCCGCTTTCACAATGGACCTGGAGGCATCAAAGTCGAGCAGGAGGTTGAAAATTTCGCCGCCTTCGATCGAGACATTGAGATTTAGTTTCAACCCCGACTGCTGAGCGCTTGGGGTGTCAAGCTGAATTGTTTCTCCGCCGACAATAATTTCATTGTTATTTCCGAGAACAAGCCTGAGCTGCTGATAGTTACCAGCTGCAAGTTCAGTCTCACCGAGAACGTCCAGCTTTCCATTCACTAAATCCAGAAGGTCTACGCGCACCGGTTCGTCATTTATGACAATCCATTCGCCGTCGCCTTCCTCAGCGTCGCTGCTTCGATGTACTTTCACTTCCTGAATATCAATATATACAGCTTCGAAATCGCCGGGGGCATCGGTCAGTGACACACGGAGTGTTCCGGTAGCTGAATCATTGTCGATCGTGGAAGAACTATCGCATGACAGAAATAAAAAAGGAATTGAAAAAAGTAAAATAAAAGGTTTTAAATATCTCATGATCATTACTATCTGTTATTTATTTGGAGTTATGTAATTTTATAGTCGAAATCCTTCAAGGATGTTTCATATATTTAAGACTCACTTGATTAACAAAGGTTACAAAAAAAATAAAATTACAGAATGACGACAGTTGCACAGCTTACTTATATACCTCTCTACACTGAACATCCGAAAGAAAAAGTACAGGATCTGATTGAATTTGTTGCTCAGCATGATGTTGAAGTGGATGTAAATTTTTTGTCCACCAGTATTAAGGGAAAAACAGACGTTGTTTTTAATCTCGTGAGAGAGATATACGATACCATGACTCTCGAAGGAGAGACGTTTCGCTTTCATGTTGAATTCCTTAGCCCGACTTCAGAGTCATAGCAAGACCTGGCAGAGAGGTTTCTCTATCCAAACAGATAATTTGCAATATTATAAAAAGTGAATAGACCTGTTTTCGGAAAAGATTGCGTAATTTTTTGAACAGAATGAACGGTTTCGGATCGCTCATTCTGTTCGGCAATCGCGTGATATTCAGGGGGCGCCCGGGCTCAGAACAACTGCGTTCAGGAAGAGACGATCCGCACCACGCCAGTAACCCCGGAAGTTTGTGTCTTCGGTAAAATTAATGATACGTCCTGATCCAATACGTTCTTCGTAAACAAGTACGCTTCCCGGAAGCCTTTCAAGATTTTCTTGCCATGCATGCCCTGATATCCTGGCATTTTCGTTTTCGGATACTTTTACGGCAATACGTTTAGAGGGCATAGGCGGTTCATCTGCTGCTTCATAAAGCCGGTCTGAGTTTATAAGCATTGGTGGAGTAAACGAATAACCCGAGTTTAACCAGGATTCAGAATCAGTATCAATACTGAAAAAAGCTCCTGGGACTGTGATCTTTTGTTTCTTTTCATTTTCTTCTTTCTCGTACCACGATACCAGGGTTGATAGCTCAAGATTTTTCCTGGAATATTCAGTTGCAGTACTCAGTGTAACCAGTGATCCGCCGTCCTGCACCCACTGTTTAATTCGCTCAATTCCGTTTTCACCCAGAGCTTTGTCCATTTCAGAAAAATCTCTGATTTCCGGCATGATCAGCACATTGAAATCTGAGATAGAGCTGTTTCCAATAGCTCCCGGCCGGATGATCGTGTGAGGTATTTCATATTGCTGATCCAGCTTGTGCCATGCCCAGCCAAAGGAGTAGGCATTCACGGGATGATCACCCAGAATAGCTATTTTTGGTTTCTGAACCCGGTTTCCTTCGATAGATCCAAGCGGCGGAAAACCTGGATCCGACAAACCCGAATCAACAGGATCTACGCGGAGGCGATATTTTTCTGCGAGTTCAGAAACAATGGTATGCACCTGATCTTCATTACCATCTGTTCTTACAACCAGGGTTCCGGAGCTGAATGACTTGCCATTTACCTGTGTTGGCTTGTAAAGAATATGCAGCCGAATTCCATGTTCGCGAAGCGGATGAACGGCAGATAACATTGCTGACTGGCTGCCATCAATCAAATAGGCATAGGTTGCCTTTCGGGAGGGAGCACCGCCTTTATTAATTACCTTTTCGGCTATAAGTGCAGCGTCGGGTGCCTTGCTGTCGGATGTGCTGAATCCCTGTAAATTAAACATGAGCGGCAGCGACCAGGAGGTGATATCATAAAATCTTGGGTTTTCACCGCGGTTAACCCGTTCACGCGCCTCTGCCAGGAATTCCTCCGGTATTTGGATATGCGGTTCCAGCAGCATGCGGATAAAGCGCATCCTCGGCTGAGAAGCTACTACCAGGTAGGTGCCCGGACCGAATGATTGGTTTCCGACAGGATTGCCCTCTCGGTCTGATACATTCCGAAATTCTGTTTCTGAATTTAATCTATGGACTTCGATTCCGTTTCTAATCAAGAGATTAACGGTTTCAGTGACATGATGCGGATCTCCCTCATTTTTTATGAGGTAGCGAACAGCCCCGCCCTCTGTTTTTTCAACAGATTCAAGGCTTGCGCTGTAATAGTCGCTCAATATTTCCTCCCGGCGTTCTGAAGACATTCGGACCATCGATCTCAACGCGGCAAATTGATTAAAGGCAGCATCTGACAGAGTACGCACTGTACCATCAGAGAGTTCCAGTGCAAATCCGCGGCTTGAACCCTGTTCATAGAGCATACCAACGGAACCCTGGTAGGTCATGTAAGATGTAAAATAGGCGGGATAGAAAAAGTTGAAGATCTCCCCTGTTGTATATTCAATATTTTCAAGGTCAAAACCTCCTGCATGAGCCTTTCCGTATTCCCGGAACCATTTGCTTGCGTAAGAAGGAAACCAGGGTGAAACAGGATCGGTAGGAGGATCCAGATAAAATTCTCTTTCAGATCCCATTTCATGTGCATCCACACTGGCCTGGGGCCGCCACTCGCGGAGAAATGCAGCGCGGTTGCGGGTCTCGGGATGTGTATGCGCAAACCAGTCGCGGTTTAGGTCGAAATAGTAATGACCTGTCCGGTACTTAAGAGCATCCCAGGATGTAAAATCGTTACTCCAGTGTATATTTTTCGGATTGGCCGTTCTCCCTTTATGTTCATGATTAAAATGGGCAAAGGCGTCCCTTCCATCGGGGTTGATGACAGGATCCAGAATAAGAACCGTGTTTCGTAACTGCTCCATCGTTTCCGGGTCATTTGAAGTAGTAAAATGTTCAAGCAAGCGCAGAACCCCTTCAGAACCCGACAGCTCAAACCCGTGAATAGATCCTGCGAGATAGAGAATAACAGGCTGATTTTCAATAATTTGATCTGCCTGTTCCCGGAGTGTTTCCCGGGCATCATCAAGACGCAAGGCATTTATCCTGATTTCATCAAGACGAGCATGATTGTCTGGGTGGGTGACAATTGCCACAAGTTGTTTTTTATTATTAAAGGTAGTTCCGAGTTCCCGAATCACAACACGGTCGGATGCCTGTTCGAGGTAGCTGAGGTATTGAACCACCTGGTAATTTTGGGTGATGCGTTCTCCGCTTTTATGACCCACTGATTCCTCAAAAGATTGAACCTGTGCAGAGACGGTTGAATTCAAAAAGAATAAAAGCAGAAGGGAAAAGAGCCGAATCGAAATCTTCATAGTAATGGTTTGTACTAATTATCTGTGACTGTTTTTACAAGAAAAAAAATCTTGTTTTCAGAAAGATGTTTTCTCATTGAAGGATAACTTTAGATACTGTAAATGAAAAGGAAATTTTTGTGTCTCTTTAGAATTGGTATAATTTGAAACATCGACAATTTTCCGGAATTCGATGCAAGATTTAAATGCAAGGGGCGTTTCATCTTTGTATATTTAAAGCTTGTTATTTTTTAGAATAAAAACCAATCAATGAATAGTATCCGCAACTTTTGCATAATTGCTCACATCGACCATGGTAAATCCACACTGGCTGATCGTCTGTTAGAGCGAACAGGTACAATCAGTGAAAGGGAGATGCAGGAGCAGGTTCTGGATGATATGGATCTTGAAAGGGAGCGGGGAATTACAATCAAGAGTCATGCTATACGGATGGAGTACAAGCGGAATAAAAATGAAATTTATACATTCAACCTGATTGATACACCCGGGCATGTGGATTTTGCCTATGAGGTGTCGCGCGCTTTGAAGGCATGTGAAGGCGCACTTCTGATTGTAGATGCAGCCCAGGGAATAGAAGCACAAACCATATCCAACCTCTACCAGGCGATTGATCAAAACCTGGAGATAATACCGGTGTTGAATAAAATTGATCTGCCGGGTGCTGATATTGAGGGAGTGGGACAGCAGATCGTGGATTTAATCGGCTGTGATCATGAAGAAATTCTGCATGTTTCCGGTAAAACCGGTGAGGGAGTGGAAGAGATGCTGGAGGCCATTGTTGAACGTATCCCGGGCCCGACACGAAATACGGAAAAACCGCTGAAGGCACTTATTTTTGATTCAATTTTCAATACCTATCGGGGGTCCATTGCCTATATTCGTGTAATGGAAGGTGTTCTGCGGAAAGGTGACCCGATTTTATTTATGGCAACCGATAAAAAGTATGATGCTGAAGAGATAGGATTTCTGAAGCTGAAAAAGGAACCGTGTGAAAAACTTGAAGCAGGGGATGTCGGGTATGTAATTGGAAGTGTAAAAACCCTGCAGGATGCGCGGGTGGGTGATACGATCACGCTTCAAAATAATCCTGCCGATTCACCCGTTCCCGGTTATAAGGATGTGAAGCCGATGGTTTTCAGCGGTATGTTTCCGACGAATTCGGAAGAGTTTGAAGATCTCAGGGCAGCACTTGAAAAACTGCAGCTCAATGATGCGTCACTAACCTATCAGCCCGAAACTTCGAAAGCGCTCGGTTTTGGTTTCAGAGCCGGTTTTCTGGGCTTGCTTCATATGGAGATTGTGCAAGAGAGGCTGGACCGTGAATTCAATATCGATATTATCACCACGGTTCCGAATGTTAAGTATGAGGTGGATACCAGTGAAGGGGAAAAGAAAATTGTTGAAAATCCGAGTGAAATGCCGGATATAGGAAATGTTGAAAATGTTTGGGAACCATATATCAAAGCAAGCATCATTACACCGGCTGATTACATAGGCCCCATTATGACACTCTGCCAGGACCGGCGGGGAATTTACGTGAATCAGCATTTTATGCAAAATAATCGGGTCGAAATTACGTATGAATTACCGATGGCTGAAGTTGTATTTGATTTCTATGATAAACTGAAGAGCGGAACCAGGGGATATGCATCGCTGGATTATGAACTTCTTGATTATCGGAAAGGGGACCTGGTAAGGCTCGATATTCTTTTAAACGGGGAACCGGTTGATGCTTTGTCAAGTATAACCCATCGCGATAAGGCCTATGAGCAAGGCAGAAAAGTTTGCTCTAAATTGAAGGAGTTAATCCCGCGGCAACAGTTTGAAGTTGCTGTTCAGGCTGCAATCGGGGCGAGGGTAATTGCCCGCGATACAGTACGTGCATTGCGAAAGGATGTAACTGCCAAGTGTTATGGCGGTGATATCAGTCGGAAAAGAAAATTGATTGAGAAGCAAAAAGAAGGGAAAAAACGAATGAAGCAAGTAGGCAGTGTGGATATACCACAGGAGGCTTTTCTTGCTGTATTATCAATGGATGAAGACGAAAGGTAAAAACATATGATTCGAAAAATTATTATAACAGTAGTTTTGGTTTTCACTCTTACCGGCGTTTCACTTGCCCAGTTTGAGGAACCTGAAATTGTTAAAATCGAAAAGGCAGACCGTGCTGAATTTCAAAAAAGATTTAACGATATTAAATGGACCGGCCAGGGATTATACAATCCCACTACGATCGACAGGATACCGACAATAGAGCTAAGGGCAAGGCTGCAGGCAGCATTCGGGGAACCGACACAGGATATCGGAGACCTCATTAACAACAGTAATTTTCGACCTGGAAAAGCTGTACAGTTTGAATACTGGTTTGTTATTGATGATCAGATGCCTATGATGATACTTGACCTGGACGGACCCTTTGAAAATGGGTTGGTTTATGTAGGGGCAAGCAGATTTGTGGATTTATACCCCCAGGTAAAACGTACATTAACCAAATTATTGATGAACGGGAATGATGAAATGGCTGAATACAGTGACTATTTTTTCTCACCTGAGCGTGATCAGTGGTATTCTGTTGAATACAAAGACGGTGAATTTACACGTGAAGCAATTAACAGACCTTCCAGTTTTAACTAAATGACTAATAAATAAATTGACGAAAGAAGAAAAGGACTCCTCTGAAAAAAAGATCAGCAGCCGCAGGTCTGAAAAAAGAAAAGAAGCAAATACAAAGGCAAAGCACTGGGCGCGGGAATGGCTTGACGCGTTGGTATGGGCTGCAATAGCTGCCCTGATTTTAAGAACATTCTTTTTTGGAGCGTATCGTATTCCAACGCCTTCGATGGAGAAGACTCTTCTTACCGGTGACTTTCTGCTTGTTTCAAAATTGGCGTACGGAGCACGAACTCCAATGACGCTGTCTGTTCCATTTACGGATATTTACATGCCGGGCGTTAATTTGCCCTGGTTCAGAATACCGGGTTTAGAAGAGGTTGAACGCAATGAGATAGTTGTTTTTAATTATCCGATTGACGTGGCTCCGATATCCGCAAAAACGAATTATATTAAACGTGCTGTGGGTATGCCGGGCGACCGTCTGGAAGTAAGAGAAAAGATATTGTACATAAACGGTGAACAGGCAGAACAGTTTGAAACTCTGATGTACCATCACCGGGTAGAAGTTCGGGAGAGAATCCGCCTCAGCAGGGCAAAAGTGCGGGAAGCCGGTGCTCAAATTGTACAGAGTGGTAATGAATCTGTTCATATAATCAATATGACAAGAGAAGTGGCAGAGGAGATGAAAAATTGGGCAGAAATAGAAAATATTGAGCTTTTTGTTTTGCCTGAAAACTTTAATGAATTTGGGAGAAGAGGTTTTAATTTTTCCAGCGGATTTACCAACCACGACAGGATACCAGAAATAACCATTCCTTATGAAGGCCAGGAAATTACCCTGACGGATGATAACTGGCATCTCTACCAGGATATCCTTGAAAGATATGAGAGAAACAGTGTGCAAAAAACGGGAGATAATTTCTTTATAAACGGCGTAGAAACTAATCAGTACACCATTCAGAAAAACTACTATTTTATGATGGGAGATAACCGGGATGACAGTGAAGACAGCCGTTACTGGGGATTTGTTCCGGATGATCATATAGTAGGAAAGGCAAGTATTATCTATTTTTCATGGGATAAAGACCGGTTTGCACCCCGGTTTGGAAGAATGCTGAATCTGATTCATTAGAGAAACAACAACTTGCAGGTAAGAAGAGTTACTAGTGAGATCTTGCTCTTCCAGAGCCGTTATATAGTGAAAAATAACAGAGTTAATGAACTGATTCTTATCCCTGATGAATTCTTCTTATCTTTAAAGTTATGAATAAAATCAAATCTGAAGTGACGAATAAAACAGATCTGAAATCATTAAACAGGCAAGAGCTGCAAAATTTTTGCAGTGAACTTGGTCTGCACAGTTATCGTGTCGATCAAATCTTTCAATGGCTTTATCAAAAAGGTGTTTCCGGTTTTGAAGAGATGACAAACCTTTCCAAAGATTTACGCTCGCACCTCGATGACATTTGTGTCGTAAAAAAAATATCGATTCACAGGCAGCAAAAATCTGCAGATGGCACAACCAAATTCCTGTTCAGTCTCGATGATGAAAGCGATGATAAAATTGAAGCAGTTTTAATCCCTGACTTTTATCCGGATGGTGCGGTTAATCGTCTCACTGTGTGCGTATCATCCCAGGTGGGATGTGTGTTCGGCTGTTCTTTTTGTGCAACCGGTAAAATGGGTTTCTACAAAAATCTTAATCATGGTGAGATCATCGACCAGGTCCAGATAATTAATGAGTATGCAGAGCGTGAATTCGGAAAAGGTATTACCAATATTGTATACATGGGGATGGGTGAACCACTGCATAACTACAATGCAGTTACAGAGTCAGCTTCCATTTTATCCGATCCGCTTGGCCTGGAAATTTCGCCAAGACGCATAACTGTTTCAACCGTTGGTCTTACCAAACAGATAAAGAGACTCGCCGATGAATATCAGCCATTCAACCTGGCCATATCACTGCACGCTGCAGATGATGAAAAAAGAGATAAAATAATGCCTGTAAACCAGTCTATGAATCTTGAAAAACTTGAAGAAGCAGTTAAATACTATTTTCACAAGCAAAAAAAACCGCTGACCTACGAATATCTTTTATTTAACCAATTTAATGACTCGGTAACGGACGCAAAGAAGCTGGCAAAAATTGCTCACTGGGTACCTTCAAAGGTTAATATCATCATGTATAACAGTGTTGACGGGGTTGAATTAAAAAGGGCTAAAGAAGATCGTCTCGACAACTTCATGAGAACGCTGATTCATCATGATGTAACTGCAACGGTGCGCCGAAGCAGGGGAGATGATATCGATGCAGGCTGTGGACAACTGGCAGTAACAGAAGGCCGGGAGCGCGGCAAAAGTCTTGATATTAAAAATCGGTGAAAATATCTTCGTACGTAAAGTTCCTTTACATCGAAGCGGCCACCTGGCTTTCCATAAGCTCTTTGGCAGCAGCCAGTAGTAAATTTCCGCTTATGCGAACCTTGTAATCGGGGTTTACATATTGAAAATGTATCTTCCCCTCTGTGTCAACAAGAAAAACCGAGGGTACAGGAAGAAGCAGGTGATCCTGGCCTGAACGCTCATTAAGATCCAGGCCGTTCTCTTTGTATCTGTCGGCTGTCTCCTGGTCTACACGAAAAGCGATCCCCATTTTTTTCGCACCTTCCATTTTTTGATCAGACAGCAAATGATAACTGATTTCATGTTCAGCAAGTGTTTCAGATAAAAATTCAGGGCTGTCCGGGCTTATGGCAAGCATTTTGATTCCAAGATCATAAAGTTCGTCCTCAATTTCCCGGAGCCCGGCAAGCTGCTTATTGCAATACGGGCACCATCCGCCCCTGTAATAAATTATAGCTGTTGGTTTTTTGCTTATTTCGCTGTTGAGTGAAACAGTCTTATTTTTTGTATCCTTCAGTTCGATTTCCGGAATTTGCATACCAACCAGCAGAGGTGTAACATCAGCTGCACTGTCCGGAATATTGGCGTTATCAGGTTCAATCGCCTGTTCACAGCCGATTAATAAAATTAACAGGAGAGGTATCAGGTTTCTCATAGAAATACGTATTGAAGTTTTAAATCTGTATCAATGTACTGCTATGATGCTTAATATGTAATCACAAAAATATAACAGATGGGTAAAAGGGTTTAAAAACGGCGGTTTGTTGCATTGCTTGAAAGTGCTCCGAATGTATAAGACAAGCCGATCGAAACCCCATACGCTTCGGATGTTGCACGGCGACGCAGGTCAAGCAGTGCTTCTTCTTCAGTAACATCTCCCGCCAATATAGCAATCTGATCATTAATGGATGAGTACCTGCCGCTGATGCTGACGGAAAGACCCCGGAATACGTTAAACCTGATAGTATTTTCAATTTCAAACCGATTCAGTGAGATATCGTGAAAAAATTGCGATCCGCTCAGCCCGGTTTGAAACCGGCCCCACGACCTGTCAATTCTGAAATCCAGTGTTAGATTTTGCTGGCCTATAAACTCATTGGTTTTATTGAAGATGGTTCGTCCGTCATAAACCCGGAATGAAGGGGTTACCCTGTAGCGTAGCAACAGTCGTTGTTTAGAGTAACCTGCGTAAGAAAAAAAGTTAAACTCGAAAGCAGGAGATGCCTCAATATTAAACTGAATATTGTTAAAAGTGGAGAAACTCATTCTCTGAAAGAACCCGATGGCGGCGTGGTCATTGAGGGTAAAAACCTGCGTTCCCGTAAGATCACCCCAGCTTCGGTTTACATTGCGTGTGCCCCCGGGGGTTTCAATTCTGTTGCGAATATCTTCTCCGCGAATGCGCATTCGTATTTTATGCTCCTCCGTAATATTTTCCGCTTCAAAACTGCCGAATGTTGCAAAGTTTCTTCTTGTACGTTCTCCGCTAAGTGAACCTCTCAGATTCATATCAAACAGCCAATTGTCCCAAGGATCTTTTTCCTCTTCCGCTTCATCATCTGCCTCTACCGGGACATCTTCTGCTTTTTCTTCATCAGCTTCCTCCCCATAAAATATATCAAGTGAATTCACAGCAACTGTTTTGCTCACATATGGAATCAGTCCAATTTTGATTCTCCTGTTAAGGCCCGACCGCCTTTCGTTATCTGGTTCGCCGCCCGGAGATATATATTTAAGTGTATCACGTATACCTTCAAATTGGTTTAAACCGGTAAAATATAACCTGAACTCACGGCCACCCCCTGATATGCGAAGATTTTCAATTCTGAGCTCTATATCAGCTTCCCCAGGATTTAAAGCATAATTTACAAATGTGATGTTTGTACGAATATTTGTAATATCACACGTGCTGCAATCTATATAAAGCTGCGGTATTGGATAAAGCTGACCGGGGTTTTGGGCTTTGAGTCCGGGTATCTGTGCAGATATAAAGATCAGAAATAGAAAGCAGGTTCGTAACAATGTCTATGGGCTTGCAGAAAGTTACAATTCATCAGGGAAAAACGACTTTGAAGTTACTGAATAATAAAGAAGATTGCCTGTATTTATAGACAGGGTCTATGTCTGAGAATCTGCTGAAAATGATTATTTTTAAGACTGAAACATGAGAATATATACCAAATTCTAATAATTAAGATTTAAACAGAACATCTGAAGGGGATTTTGCATGAAATACATGTCTTCACAAATGGCCTATTTTTTTAGTAGTGCCCGGACAAAAACAAATATTCGCAAGTTATTTAAATTTCTCTCCATATTGGTAATTATGTTTATCGTGTACGGGGTACTCTTTCACTACATTATGGAGTACGAGGGAAGAGGCGATGAATTTTCCTGGCTGACAGGATTTTACTGGACCCTGGTAACGATGACAACACTTGGATTTGGTGATATTGTCTTCTCTTCGGATTTGGGACGGGCTTTTTCAATGGTTGTGCTTTTTTCGGGTGTACTCTATCTGCTCGTGATGCTTCCCTTTACCTTCATAGAATTCTTTTATGCTCCCTGGCTGAGAGCCCAAAATCAGGCCCGGGCGCCGCGAGAACTGCCTGAATCAACAAGAGATCATGTTATCATAACAAACTTTGATGCTGTAACTGCTGCCCTGATCAAAAAGTTGAAGACGTATGATATTGAGTACGTAGTTCTGGAAGAAGACTTGCAAACAGCACTCGATATGTCTGATGAAGGGTATAATATGGTGCTTGGGAGTGTCGATGATTTGGAAACGTATAGAAAATTGAGGGTAAAAAATTGCTCACTTGTTGCAGCTACAGGTACTGATATGTCGAACACCAATGTGGCTTTTACTGTTCGTGAGTATTCAGATCATCCTCGTGTTGTATGCACGGCTAACTCTGCAGATTCTATTGATATATTGAAAATGGCAGGAGCGAACCAGGTAATTCAGCTTGGAGATATGCTCGGCCGGTCGCTTGCCAGGAGAACACTTGGAGGAAATGCCCGCGTGCACGTAATCGGACATCTTGACAAGGTAGTAATAGGTGAAGCCACAGTACAGGAGACCCCGATTATTGGAAAAACGATCGAAGAAAGCGGGCTGAGGGAGAAGATAGGAGTGAATATTGTAGGTATATGGGAGAGAGGTAACTTTATTCTCCCAAAACCTGATATTGAGCTAAAAAACGAAACCGTTCTTGTATTGGCAGGAACAGTTGAACAGTTACGGCGCTATGATGAAGTGCTGAGTATTTATCATGTTTCGGATCATCCCGTTATTATAATTGGATCAGGAAGAGTGGGAAGGGGCGCTGCAAAAGCGTTAAGTGAGCGCGGAATCAATTACAGAATTGTCGAAAAAGATCCGGGCCGGGTTCCACTTGATGATGATACATTTATTTTAGGTGATGCTGCAGATATAAATACGTTAAAAAAGGCCGGAATTGATAATGCACATTCTGTCCTGGTGACAACAAACCAGGATGATATCAATATCTATCTAACAATTTACTGCCGGCAGCTAAATCCTGATATGCAAATAATCAGCCGGGCCACATATGAAAAAAATATTAATACCCTGCACAGAGCAGGGGCAGATTTTGTTATGAGTTATGCTTCTATGGGTGCAAATATATTTTATAACTCGATTGAGAAGGGAGAAGTACTGATGATTGCAGAGGGACTGAATGTTTTTGACCAAAAAGTAGGCGAAAAACTGGCCGGAAAAAGCCTGATAGATTCAAATATTCGTCAAATTACCGGATGCAGTGTAATTGCAGTTATTGGTGAGGGTGAGGTAGATGTCAACCCCGCACCGTCTAAAAATCTGAAAAAAGGAGAGGAGTTGATACTCATCGGCAAAACTGAAGGCGAGCAAAAATTTAATGAATACTTTTCCGGGTAGATTTCAATATATCTGTGCAGGGAAAAAGATAAACCTACCTTTAATAAACACTCAATGCCTCCAGAAGTAACTTGAAAAAAGGACTATTACAGTAAATAGTTCCAGCCTTCCGGTCAGCATCAGGAAAGAAAGAATCCATTTACCGGTATAAGGTACAACCGCATAGTTGTCAACAGGCCCGAATTCTCCCCATGCAGGACCGATATTACCCAGAGAAGCAATACTTGCCCCGGCTGCTGAAAGAAAGTCGAAACCGAAGAATGTCATAATCACTGTACCCGATAGAAAAACAATTAAATACATTACAAAAAAACCAAGAATGGTTCTGAGGATGGGCTGATCAACAATTTTATTTCCTATTCTGAGTGGTATTACAGCCTGTGGATGAATGGTTTGCTTTATTTCACTGATAACATTTTTCAAAATAATCAGAATCCGGATCATTTTAATTCCGCCGCCAGTTGAGCCTGCACATCCGCCTGTAAAAAAAAGCAGGAATAACAGGAATGATGTAAATGGCATCCAGAGGGTGTAATCATCTGTGCCAAATCCGGTCGTGGTCACAATAGAGACAACCTGAAATGAACCAAAACGCAAAGCTTCACCTAGGGTGTATGAAGAGGATAACCAAAGGCCGCCACTGATAAACAGAATGAAAAGCATAGTTAGAAGTGTATAGAACCGGATTTCCCTGTCAGAAAAAAAGGTGGTGAAATCTCCTGAAAATAATTTGAAGTGCATAGCAAAGTTAATACCTGCGATGAACATGAAAATGATTATAACAACATCAATGTATACGGAATCATACGCGGCTATGGAGAGATTCTTTGTAGAAAATCCGCCAGTAGCCATGGTTGAAAATGCATGATTGACCGCCTCAAACCAATCCATAGACGGGTGAAGCCAAAGCAATAATGTCTGAAGTACAGTGAATCCTACGTAAATTGACCATAATAATTTGGCGGTGTTTTGAACGCGTGGTGTTATCTTATCAGAAGTAGTTCCTGAATATTCAGCTTTGTATAACTGCATTCCCCCGATTCCGAGCAGGGGCAACAGTGCCAGTGTCAACACAATGATTCCCATTCCGCCCAGCCAGTGCAAAAGAGAGCGCCAGAAAAGCAAACTTTTATCAAGCTCTTCGATTGCAGGGTTCTGTATCCCATCACTTGTTACACCTCCTAAAATGGTAGCCCCGGTAGTTGTAAGCCCGCTCATCGATTCAAAAAATGAATCTGAGAATGACTCAAGAACTCCGGACAGGTAAAATGGAAACGCGCCAATCAAAGCGCCTGTAAACCATGTGAGTGTTACAATCAGGAAAGCCTCGCGTACCCGTAACTCTTCGGTGGGTCTGCATAAAAGGAATAACCCTATGCCCCCACCTGTTGCAATAAGAGAAGTGAGCAGAAAAGCAGACTGTGAAGGTTCGTTGTAGAACACTGCCACAGCGAGAGGAAGCAGAAGAGCCAGGCCAAAGAAAA
The DNA here is from genome assembly GCA_964449075.1 of uncultured Balneolaceae bacterium. Classification (GTDB taxonomy): domain Bacteria; phylum Bacteroidota; class Rhodothermia; order Balneolales; family Balneolaceae; genus CAYVBJ01. The sequence goes on along the minus strand of CAYVBJ010000003.1, from coordinate 70,549 downwards.
AGATCAATCCGCCAAGCAACCCAAAAATTAATGTCAAATCAATTCTGGGTCTGTGCCTGTTTTGATTCATTAAATCAATCATTGAAACAGTTCTATCACTTTATCAATAGCATATGGAAGAGCAAAAACAATGACACGATCCCCTTTGTGAATAACAGAATTACCGGTGGCAATTTCTGTTTCTCCGCTTTCCTTTATGATACCGCCAAGAATGGAGCCATCAGGTAATTTGACTTTTTTTAAAGGTTTATTGATCACTTTGCACCTGTTTGAAGCCACTACTTCAAATACCTCAGCTTTAATACCTCTCAGGGCTTTGATTGTAGTAATATTACCGGTACGGATACATCGGTGGATTTCATCAGAGGCAGAAGCCTTCACATTAATGGCTGCATCCAGGCCTATGGTTTCACTTAGCGGAAGGTATTCCGGTTTTGATACGATGGCAACGGTCTTTTTAACTTCAAGATGTTTTGCCATCAAACAGGAGATGATATTGGACTCCTCGTCTTTGGTAACAGATATAAATGCATCCATATCAGCGATTCCCTCTGTTACAAGCAGGTTAGGGTCTGTTGGATTCCCATTTAATACAAGCACGTTTTTAAGTTCATTAGCCATTACATTGGCTTGTTCGATGTCAGGCTCGATTAGCTTGATATTCCAGTTTTGCGAATCCTGACTGAGCTCTTTTGCAAGCAGTTCACCTACCTCAGACCCGCCCGATATCATAATATTTTCAAACTTTTCATCTTTATGGCCGGTCAGTTTGATGAAGCTGTCTACATCTTCTGTTTTACAGAGTATGAATAGATTATCCATCGATTTTAACTGGTTATTGCCTTTTGGAATAACCGTATTTCCGCGTCTTGTAAGTGCAACGAGCCTGAACGGGATTTCATCAATTGTTTTGGTGACCTCTTCGAGTGTCATTCCAGTCAGTTTGGATGAAGCTTTTAACCGCAGACCGATGAGCTGCATCCGGTCTTCTGCAAGAGAAACCACATCCGTCGCAGAGGCGCGTTTTAAAAGAAGCCGGATCTCATGAACAGCAGCAAGTTCGGGGTGAATCAAAGTGTCAATTCCAAGTTCAGACGGCGAAAGGGGTGAATCGGGTCTTGATAGTTCATCATTCCGGACCCTGGCGATTACGGTTTTTGCCCCCAGCCGTTTCGCCATTACAGAAGAGACAATATTTACCTCATCGATATTTGTGACAGCAAGCATCACATCCGCATTTTTTACTTTGGCCTGTACCAGGTCAACAGGAGACGTTGCATTGCCTTCCTGAACAAGAACATCCAGGTTGTCACTGATTTTTTTTAGTGACCGGCTGTCACGATCCATGATGATCACATCATGTTTTTCATCAGACAGAATTTTGCTTAATTCATAACCGACGTCACCGGCTCCAACAATTACGATTTTCAATTTTTGAGAGGGTTGTATTTACATTCTGTTTCAAAGATAATCATTTAGACAATGATTACTTATCAATTCGTGTTTCCCGGGTAAAACATTCTTTACATAACAGCAGCTGTTGCTAAAACATGGATATACAGTAGATTGTAAAATCATCCCGATAAAGAAATTATCCCTCCATATTATGCTTCAGGTGACGGTTCAGATATTTAGTATAGGTTTCATAAAGAAGGATAAAACTCTGCATATTGTATGCCACACCGTGAGCCCCGGGCGGATATATTCGAAGATCTACATCCTTTCCGGCATTAATAAAGGCGGTTATCATCTGCATGGTATTCTGAACATGTACATTTTCATCCATTGAAGAATGTGCCACAAAAAGATGTCCGTTTAAACTGTCGGCATGTGCCATAACAGAGCTGTTTATGTATCCTTCTTCGTTATCCTCCAGGAGCCCCATGTATCGTTCCGCATAAATTGTATCGTATAAGCGCCAGTCAGTTAGTGGAGCGCCTGCAATTCCGGCTTTAAATACATCCGGATGGAGAACCATTGTCATGGATGACATATACCCGCCGTAACTATGCCCGCGTATTGCCATTCTGTCTTTGTCTATCCATGAATTTTCGGCCAGGTGAAGAGCTGTTTCGGTAAAGTCTTTTGCTTCCCACTCTCCCAGGTTCTTATATACAATTTTTTCAAAATTCCTGCCATATCCGCCACTGCCGCGGTTGTTGACATTGGCAATCACATATCCCTCTTGTGCAAGATATTGAGTCCAGCCACTGGTTTCGAACTGGTTGTATACTCCCTGGGAACCGGGTCCGCCATAAATTGTAAGCACAAGCGGATACTCTTTTTCCGGGTCAAAATCGATTGGTTTGATCATATACCCGTCGAGTTTTTGTCCATCAGAAGTAGTGAAGCTGAAAAGTTCGCGGGGAGCATACACATGTTCCCGGGTGTATTCAGAAACACCTTCATTGGCTTCAAGCTTTTTGATCATTTTACCGCCCTTTTCGGTGGTCCAAAGCTCAACCTGGGTCGGTGTATCCACATTTGAATAGCGGTCGATGTAATACTTGCCATTTGGTCCCATCGTGATGGAGTGTCGGCCCGGTTCTTCCGTGATTTTCTGCTTGTTCTTTCCGTTAAATTTTACGGAATAAAGATGGCGTTCGAGCGGGGTGGTTTCAGTAGACTCATAAAAAATACGGTTATTTCCGGAATCAACAGCAAACACATTGGTTACTTCCCATTCACCCTCTGTAACCATGTTCAGCAGCTCTCCGTCATAGTCGTACCGGTAGATATGGCTCCAACCATCTCGGTCGGACACCCACAAAAACTCTTCTCGATCTTCCGGAAAGAAAAAGAGATCATCAATACCGGCAAAAAAGTCGAAAACATCAATCCAGCCCTTATCTGATTTTTCTTCCATAACCAATCTTCCTTCTCCGCTTTCAACATCATGGAAAAACAGTTTGAGATGCGTTTGCGGCCTGTTAAAATGAACAATTCCAAGTTGCCCGGGAATACTTGTCCAGTACATGCGGGGAATGTAGCCTTCGCCTATATCCAGGTCCATCCACTGTTGGTCTCCCGATTCAATACTGATAACGCCAATTTTGACGGATGGATTTTCAGAACCAACCTTGGGATAGGGTATCTCCACATATTCCGGATATGTGCCCTCATAGTCGGTAGAGACAAATAATTTAACATCACGTTCATCAGTTTGCCAGTAAGCGATGTAGTTGCTGTCGTGAGACCAGTGCCAGGCTTGAACTTTCCCAAATTCCTCTTCGTAAACCCATCCAAAACGTCCATTAAACAGTTGATCTTCAGCATCAGACGTAAGTTGTGTTGTTTCACCTGTGTTGAGGTCGTAGATAAAGAGATTACCGTCACTTTCATATCCTACTTTCTGTCCGTCGGGAGAAAGTTCAGCAGTAAAAGCATTCTCAGCAACTAACTCAAATGTTTCATCTTCCAGGGAGTAGTAGTAATAGTCGGACGTTCCGGAATACCTGTAAAGCGGGGTAAAATTGGTCTGAAATACCAGGAATCTGAAATCCCTGGACCACTGGAACGAACGGTAACTGAATGTTTCATCCGAGCCGGGAAACGTATGATCGGCGGCACTGAAAATTAATTCATCAGTGTCGGTTTCAGGATCATAAGCCCTGATTTCGCGTGTGCGAGTATCAGGATTGGTTGTACTGTAGGAATATCTGTCGCCCCCGTCAATCCATACTACATTAGAAGGTCCGTTAGATCCGGCAAGCTGACCTGAAGAAGTCAGGGCATCCTGTACACTTTGATACCGGGTTTTTTCCTGGGCCTGCGTAACGGTCGAGAAAATAAAAATGATCAGTAAAGATAAACACGCCTTACCAAATTGGTTTACTGGTAGTTTCATAAAATTTCAGATGTTTGGTTTGGAAAAAAAACTATCATAGAAATTAGCAGTTTGCAGGGTCTATTCAAACCGCAGTTCGGGATTCCATTCCAATAAAAAATGTTAACTATAATTTCATCCCGTAAATTGGTTACAGATTATGATCTCGTTTTCAAGCAAGCGAACAGAACTATGCGCGGCTGTGAATACAAAAAATCTTACATCAAAAAGTACTGAAACAGGAACATTACAATTACAGCCAGTACAATTGTAATGCCCGTTTTATTGGCGGATGTATCTTTCAGGGCATCCGGTATCAGTTCAGCTACCACCATCCAGATCATGGCACCGGCAGCAAACCCAAGGCCAACCGGTAAAAAGCGTTCAAATATTTCAACAAAGAGAAAGGCGGGCACGGCCATAACCGGCTGGGGAAGACTTGAAAATATACTCCACAATGCAGCTTTTATGGGAGATGATCCGCGCGGCACCATGACAAGACTGATAGCAAGCCCCTCAGGCACATTGTGAAGAGCGATGGCAGCCGTAATAAAAATTCCAAGTGATTCTCCTCCCCCGAAAGAGACGCCAACACCTACGCCTTCCGTAAAAGAGTGAACGGTCATTACAGCAATAATGAGCAGTATTTTCCGGCCCTCTTTGATACTCTCGTGTGCAAATTGCAAGTGATCATATTTATCTAAAAACTGCTGACTGATCACAACAAAAACGAGGCCCAGCACCATACCCCCACACACCATCAGCAGGTTATAGTCCATTCCTTCATAGATTAAACTGAAACTCGCAGCCAGCATAAGACCGGACGCAGCAGCATTGGAGAGGCCCAAGAAAGAACGGGTAATATTTTTCAGGAAGAAGAAAGGGATGGCACCCAGTCCGGTTGCAAGGGCTGTAATCATTGCATAGATAAAAACGTCCAAAGCTGCGGATCCGGTCATCTAAAAAAGTTTTTTTTTAAAATTTTAAAACACTGTTACTTCAGGATTTCAGGGTTATTGACCCATTTTGTAGCATCCTCCACAAGCTTCCTGGCCTGATCCGCCGATTTTGATTCTGAATAGATCCGTAGAACAGGCTCTGTCCCTGAGGGTCTTACAAGCAGCCATGAACCATCTTCCATAATGTGTTTTACTCCATCCGTAAATTGCCACTCCTCAACTTTCAACCCGGCAAACTCCTTTATTTTTTTCTCAGTACACATCTCCATCATAGCTTCTTTTTTCCTGTTTTCAGTATGCAGGTCATTTCTGAAATAGGCATGAGGCCCAAACTCATCAAACAGTTCCTGAACCAGCTCACTCAGCTTTTTCCCGGATTTTATTATCATTTCGGTAATCAGGAGACCAATATAGATACCGTCTCTTTCAGGGATATGATTTTTCACAGCAATTCCCCCTGATTCTTCACCTCCCACAAGCACGTTACCGGAGATGATTTTTTCAGCTATATACTTAAAACCGACAGGGGTTACCTCAAGAGGTAAGCTATATTTTTCTGCCTGTTTATTAAGCATGTCTGTTGTTGAAAATGTTTTTACAACCGAACCGGTCAGTTTTTTTTCGCTGTAGAGATATTTTACCAGCAGACTCAGTATTCTGTGAGAATCAACGTAGGTGCCGTTTTCATCAAAGATGGCAATCCGGTCTGCATCTCCGTCATTAGCAATTCCTATTGCACAATTCTGATCCGGAACAAATTTTGCAAATTCTGTCAGGTTTTTTTCAATCGGCTCGGGCGGGGTACCGTTAAATCCGGGATTGTTTTCACCATGGATTTCCCTGCATTGCGGGCCGAGCAGCTGCTTGATAATCCCCTTGCCGGCGCCATACATGGGATCGTGACCAATGTTAATCCCGCTCTCTTTTATTGCATTCAAATCCAGGCTATTTTTTAACAACTCCAGGTAGTTCAGGGTAAACGGCATTTCCCGAATCAGGCCAAGTTCGCAGTAATCGTAAAAAGATTCATAACTGAGATTGGGATTGTAAAGATCGAGCCTTTCTTCAACTTCAGAGATTTGATCAGGACTGGCGGGACCCCCAAATGGTGCTTTTATTTTAAAACCGTTGTACTCAGGAGGGTTGTGACTTGCTGTTATTACAATCCCTACAGCATCATATTGAAGCGCAGCATAGCTCACTGCCGGCGTTGGTGTGATGCAGTCTGCAATCCGTACAGGGACCTCCATTGCTGCAAAAATGGTTGCAGTGTATTCGGCAAATTGCCTGCTTAAAAAACGTGCATCATAACCAATTACCACCCCGTTTTGGGTAACCTCTTCATCAATCATCCAGCGAGCAGTGGCCTGTGTAATAATATCCAGGTTACTGAATGTGTAATCCTTTGCTATGACAGCCCGCCAGCCATCCGTACCGAATTTAATTTTAGCCATTTATATGAGTACAGGTTTTATTTGATTAGTCTTTTAATATGAAGATAAAAAGTAAATAAAACGAAACGAAATCTATTGGGTTTGAATTACGGGTATTAATATTTTTTTTATATTTATTGATTCACGAAAAAACCAGGTTATATATGGGGAAAGTATACAGAACAGTCTTTGTTTTATTTTTTATTTTTTCAGAAATCAATACGGCCTACAGTCAGTCAAAAGCTGATTCTCTGGATCAGAAAATTATAGATGCCACTCAACGAGAGTACATAAACCTGGACGTTCTTTTGCAAGGCGTAGGCCTTTTTTCATTTGAGGATACGGACTTTAACGGCGGGCGTTCATTTGATTTGGGTGTTGCACGGCTTGGGGTTAAAGGAAAAGTTGATAATAATTTCGATTATCGTCTTCAGCTTGGCTTCAGGAATAACCCGGTTCTTCTTGATGCGTACATTGGTTATACCGTGAATGATATTCTGCACATCCGGGCCGGCGCCCAAAAACCACTTACGAGTTTGGATCAAATACCCTCACCGGGAGATACGGATTTTATTGACCGCTCACGCCTTGTGGGAACAGTTTACAAAAGGCGTGAATTTGGAGTTACCTTTATGGGAGATATCGGCAGGTTTCATTACAATGCAGGTATTTATAACGGATCGGGCGTTGATACAAACAAAGACAACAGTTTTTTCTTACGAAGCAGAATAGCATACAACCATCCTCTGGAGAATAACCGATCCTTTGCCATAGCTCTAAACAGTGCGTACAGTGAAACTGAAAATGAAACTCTCGGGAACAGCACAGGAATTGTTCTCGATGGTGAACGATATTCAATTGGCGGAGATGTCGATTTTAATGCCGGAGATTGGTTTGTGAAGGCTGAATATCTTTATACAGAGTTTGAAGCTCTCCTGCTTGCCGGCAGACCTGATGTCACGGCATCGTATGCCACTTTTGGCTACCGGCCTGCAACGGATTCTGTACTTCTGCTAAGATGGGAACGGATTGATTTTGATGCATCGGATGACATTCCGGATAACAGCAGGTTCATTTTGGGATTGAACAGGCAGCTGACCCGGATCATGAGCTATCAGGTAAACCTGAATTATCAATACAATGACGATCTGATTGATGATCAGCTTGGCCTGGCTTTTAACCTGCAGTTTCAGCTTTAAGTTATATATGGCTTATGAAGCCTGATGTTGTTTTTACTTGTATCCGAGATTACGAATCCAGTTCTCTTTTTCACGCCATTTTTCACGGACCTTTACGTGAAGATCAAGAAATACCTGTTTTCCAATAAAAGCCTCAATTGATTCCCTGGCTGCAATGCCGAGATTTTTGATAGCTGAACCGCCTTTGCCGATCAGCATTCCTTTTTGTGATTTTCTGTTAACGATGATGTCTGCACTGATTCTGTCAATTTCGTCGGACTCCTCATACGAGATCACATCTACGCTGCACGAGTATGGAATTTCTTCCTGGAACTGCAGGTAAACCTGCTCCCGGATGAGTTCAGCAACAAAAAACCGGACGGGTTGTTCACTGAGGATATCTTTGGGGTAATAGGGCGGACCGGGGAGAAGCCGTGAGCGTATATCTTCCATTAATCCGGGAACTCCATACCCTGCCGTTGCCGATACATAGTGAATGGATGCAATCTCTATTTCTTTACTGATAGACTCTGCTTTTTTTTCCGCTTCCCTTCGATCTGCAATATCCATTTTGTTAACCACAAGCAGAACCGGCTGTTTGATTGAATCAAGCAGGTTCAGAACTTCATCTGTCGGGTGATAGTCGGTGGGATCAAATATAAAGAGAATCAGGTCTGCATCGTTTCGTGCCCGTTCTACAGAGCCCATCATTGCTTTTTGAAGCTCATACTTTGGCGATATTACGCCGGGTGTATCCAGGAATATTATTTGTGTATCATCATCAGAAAAGATCCCGACAATCTGATGACGGGTGGTTTGAGCTTTGTGAGTGGTTATCGAAATCTTGCTGCCCAGAATGTAATTCATCAGTGTGGATTTACCTGCATTCGGTTTGCCGATTATGGCCACATATCCTGATTTGTGCTGTTGCTTTTGTTCTGTCATCAAGTCCTGTTAAAATTGGTTATTTTGAATTCATTATTTGAATATATGCTTTTACTGTTTTATCAAGACCCCAGAAAAGAGATTGTGAAACCAGTGCATGGCCTATACTGATGTCTTTCAGGTGAGGTACAGAATCAACCAAATGCCCCAGGTTGTTGAGATTCAGGCCATGCCCGGCATTAACCTGCATACCGGCTTCATGTGCCATAACGGCTGCCTCTTTTAAGCGGTTCAGCTCCTTTTGCTCAATATCAGGTGACTGGGCATTTGCAAATGTGCCTGTATGCAGCTCTATTGCGTCTGATCCCAATTTTGCAGCGAGCTCAATATCAACAGGATTCGGATCAACAAAAAGGCTGATTTCAATATCCGTTTTTCGAAAAGCGGGAAAAACACGTTTTTCAAAATCATCATATACCCGCTTCATATTGAGTCCGCCTTCTGTTGTTAACTCTTCACGTCCTTCCGGTACAAGAGTACAGAGATGCGGATCAACATCTGTGCAAATTTCAATCATCTCCTGAGTGGCAGCCATCTCAAAATCCAGGATACCGGTAACCGTTTTTTTTAAGCGGTACACATCCTCATCCCGGATATGTCTTCTGTCTCCGCGAAGATGAAAAACAATTCCTGCAGCTCCGGCCTTTTCACATACGGAGGAAGCTTCAACAGGATCGGGAAAACCTTCACCGCGGGCATTCCGTAATGTGGCAATATGATCAATATTAACAAGTAATCTCATAAAAGTTGATATTTACATTAAGTTTTCTGAAAATAAGCAAAACATCTGCAACAAAATAAGACAATGATGACTTGTTATCGTTCCCCCGTATTCATACTCTGGTCCGCCGCACTTTTCATACTTTTTGGATCAGGATGCGGAATAGCAAGCCGCACAACAACACCGGTAAATAGTAATAATGGTAATTCCGGTGAAACGCGTTATCCATCTGCAGCAGCTATTTCAGCGTCCTCCAACTCTGTTCACTCTCAGCTGCAGCTGGCTCATCACGAATGGAGAGGAACTCCGCATATTTTAGGGGGCACCGGTATTAACGGTGTGGATTGTTCCTCTTTTACACAGATTGTGTTCCGGGAATATTTCGGAATGGACCTCCCGCGTAACACAAGAAAACAGCTTGCTGAAGGAAAAGGAATCCGCAGGAATCAAATCAGGCCGGGAGATTTAATCTTTTTCAGAACCTCAAGACGTGATTTACACGTTGGGATAGCTATGAACGGTGGTGACTTTCTGCACGCTGCATCATCTACCGGTGTAGCCGTTTCCAACCTGGAAGAGAATTACTGGGCGGGTAAATACCTGGGCGCGCGAAGGGTTTTGTGATTGTTCATCAAAGTTTAAATACTACTATTAGCTTTAGGGGGAACTGATATTAAGCTTTTTTGATGTCATCAGATATTGATTTTACAATACTTTGCCAATTTTGCACCACACCCACTCACCTGATACAATTTTTAGCAATTGAATTCAGTTATTTTCATGCAGTGTGTAAGTATTCGTTACATACTCTTTGATATTCAAAAAAATGAGTTTATTTGATACATCTTTTACAGTTAAAGTGTTTCAGAAATTGTAATTTGTAATGCTGTAATTCAGAAATTGTTAATAATGGGTGATTTGTTGCACTGAGGCTCTATTATTATTCGCAACAAATGAGTTCCGAAGAAAAAATCATATGCAAGCTTTTAAACAGAATAAACAACTGATTTTTAATTTTTTCCTGGCACTGCTTTTTTTTGCCGGTCACTTTAATCAGGTAATCGCGCAACAAGCCGGGCCGTCCGCAAGTGCGGGAAAGGTGGATTTTGAAGTATATAATGAGTTTGAAGCAGTTCCGGCAGGTGAGTTTTTTAAAGTTGCTGTGATGCTTGATATTCAGGATGGATGGAAGATCAACGCGAACCAGCCAACCGAGGATTTTCTGATCGGAACAGAATTGAATCTTGAGCCAAGGGAAGGATTTGTAATTGCAGATATGCGATATCCCAAAGGGAAAATGCTGGATGTCGATTTTGCAGAAGAAGCCATTAAAATTTATGAAAAGGAGACTCCGGTCTACATAGAATTTCGGAGTTCAGGAAATCTTGAACCGGGTGAATACAGCCTGAATGGTACATTAAGAGTCCAGGCGTGTGATGATCATGTCTGTCTTGCTCCGAGTAACATTGATGTGAGCATACCCGTAAATATCGTGGAAAGCGGCACCCCGGTAGCTGAAATTAACCAGGAGATTTTTGAAGATTTTGACCTGGCTGTTGTGGCAGGTACAACTTCTGGCGGTAACGAAATTGCCCAGATGTTTGACGAAAGCGGGTTTGTCTGGGCGTTTGTCGGGATATTTTTTATCGGGCTTGCACTAAACCTGACTCCCTGTGTCTATCCGATGCTTTCTGTTACGGTCTCCCTTTTTGGTGGACAAGCTTCACAGGACTCGACACTCGGCAAATCATTTTCGATGGCATCCGTTTACGTTTTTGGAATTGTATTCATGTACAGCGCGCTGGGTGTGGCGGCGGCATATACAGGAAGCCTCTTTGGAAGCTGGCTGCAAAGTCCGTGGGTTCTCGCCGGGATCGGGTTACTGTTATTTCTTTTAGCGCTGAGTATGTTTGGTTTGTACGAGCTTCAGCTGCCACCCTGGCTTACTCAGAAACTGGGAAGTGCACAAAGCAGCACCGGCGGAGTGATTGGTCATTTTATTTCCGGACTTGTAGTCGGAATATTTGCCGCACCGTGCATCGGACCTCCTATCATTGCACTTCTTGCTTTTGTAGGACAACAGGGCGACCCCTTTTTCGGTTTTTTCACTTTCTTTATTCTCGCTTTCGGCCTGGGCTTTCCCTATCTCATTCTCGGAACATTCAGCGGTTTGCTCAGTAAAATGCCAAAATCCGGCATGTGGATGGTCTGGGTGAAGAAGGTTTTTGGTGTTGTTTTGGTTGGTGCTGCAATCTTTTATGCAGGCCTTGCTTTCTTTCCCGCGTATGTCTATTACGCAATTCCGGTCACTGTAATTCTGGGTGGCATATATCTTGGATTCCTGGAGAGAACAAGCAATGACAACAAAGTATTCAGAAGTGTTAAATGGGCTACCGGAGTTGTTGCTTTGATTGTCGGTTTCATGCTGGTGCAGAATTTACAGCTTGAAAGCATTCAGTGGGAACCCTATTCGGAAGAAAAAGTTGAAACGGCAACAGCGGGCAACCAGCCAGTGATGCTTGATTTCTACGCAGACTGGTGTATTCCCTGCCTTGAACTTGATCGGATAACATTTACTGACGGCGAGGTGATAGCGCAGACGGACCGTTTTGCCAGGCTGAAAGTAGATCTGACCAATTACGATTCGCCGGAAGCGGAAGAGATCCGGAATCAATACAATGTGGCAGGTGTTCCCACGATTATTTTCCTGGACGCTCAGGGCAATGAGGTGCCCGATACCAGGGTTGTAGGATTTTTGAAGCCCGAAGAATTTTTAAAGCGGGTTGAAAGGGTACAGACTCAGTCACCTGTTGTTGAGAACTGAAAACTGAATCAGTGATCTATTTCAATTCACTGAGTACACGCTGAGCGAGTTGCTCGGCTTCCTTTTTTGTTTTTGATTCGGAGTAAACCCTGACAATAGGTTCAGTATTCGATTTCCGAAAATGAACCCAGCCATTTTCGAAATTGACCTTTACACCATCAATGGTGTCAGGTTTAAATTCTGAAAACTTATCTGTTATCTTTTCTAAAAGCTCATCAGATTCCATTCCCAGTTTACTGAGTTCGATTTTTTGTTTACTCATTTCATAATGAGGTAATGAGGCCCTGTACTCTGAAGCAGTGATCTTGCGTTCGGCAAGCAGCTGAAGAATCATTGCGGTTCCGACGAGTGCATCGCGTCCGTAGTGCAAATCCGGGTTTATGACGCCTCCGTTTCCTTCACCGCCGATAACCGCACCAGTTTGCTGCATCTTTTTAACGACATTAATTTCACCGACTGCCGAGCGGTGACATGTCTGATTATAGCTTTGGGTAATATCATCAGCAGCGCGCGAGGAGGAGAGATTGGTAGCTGTGGCTCCGGGTTTTTTATCAAGTATAAAATCGAAGGCAGCCACCTGGGTATACTCTTCACTAAACAGGTTGCCATTTTCGTCGATCAGTGCAAGCCGGTCGGCGTCAGGGTCGGTTACAATGCCAAGATCGCACTGATTCTCTTTTACAAAATTGCAGATATCTCCCAGATGTTCCGGCAGCGGTTCAGGATTATGAGGAAACACGCCGGTTGGTTCGCAATAAAGCTTGTGCACAGTAACTCCGAGCGTTTCTAACAAGAGCGGAAGTGCCAGGCTTCCGGCGCCATTTACAGCATCCACGGCAACTGTAAACTTTGCAGATGAAATTTTTTCTTTGTGGATGTAAGGCAAGCTCAAAATCTGTTCAATATGTTTGGGAATCACCTCATCATCAAAAGAGAGAGAGCCGATTTCGTTATACTCTTTCCAGGCAAAGTGGCCCGATTCCGATATCTCAATAACTTTTTCCCCCTGCCCGGAATCCAGGAATTCACTTTTGTGATTCAGCAGTTTCAGGGCGTTCCACTGCCCCGGATTGTGACTGGCCGTCAGAATGATTCCGCCTTTCGCATTGTGATTGAGTACAGCCATCGCAACGGTTGGAGTAGGTGCTATCCCTAACTTAATTACATTGCATCCCACGCTTTGCAGGGTTGCACAGACGATATCTTCGCAGATTTGTCCGGTGATTCGTGTATCGCGTCCCACCACGACAGTTCCGCCTTCCAGCCATGTGCCATAGGCGGCAGTAAAGGTTACAATGTTTTCAGGATTGAGATGAGAGCCGAATATCCCGCGGATACCGGATACAGAGATCATTAGTGACATATAACAATTATTAATTCTGAATTTTTAATTATTAATTTTGAATCAGGTGGAAAGAATTCACTTTTTACCGGCCGGAATCCAGGGTGTTTCGGTTTCACCGGCCTGGTAATTTTCGTAGCGTGCCATCACAAAGAGCAGGTCCGACAAGCGGTTTACGTAAATAAGAAGATTATCAGACACAGGTTTTTGCTGCTTGCAGCTGACAATAGCACGCTCCGCACGCCGGCAGACGGTTCGTGCCAGGTGTAAATGAGATCCGACTGCTGTGCCGCCGGGTAATATAAAAGATTTAAGGGCCGGCAGGTGCTTCTCTAACTCGTCGATCCGGTTTTCAAGTTTCTTGATCTCCGATTTTCCGACTCTCTCTATTCTCTCTTTTTTATCTTCCGGAGTTGCGAGATCGGCTCCAACAATGAATAATGTTTGCTGGATATCATTCAGAATTTCAAGTCCTGTTTCAGAAGGCTGATGGGATATAACCGTGCCGAGTACAGAGTTCAGTTCATCTATGGTGCCGTACGCTTCAATCCGGGGATCATTTTTTTCGGTACGAATGCCGCCAAAGAGAGATGTTTGTCCTGCGTCACCTTGTTTTGTATAGATTTTCATATGATTATTTTAGAATCCTTTTTGAATAAAAGTAAGAATGTATAGACTGATTTTCAGTATTTAGTTTTATAGGCAGATTTTTACAGGGTCTGACACATTATATCATTATGCTTCTATATATTATTTAAGTATTTACTCAATTCTGATGCTATCTCCCAAATCGTCGGTACTCTCAAATAGATGTTTGATTGAGTTCAGTTTTTCTTGAAATCCGGATACACGCTCAATATCACAACCCAAAATGAGTGTAACCTTCTCCCTGTAAACAGAGTTCTCTTCAGCAAGATTAAAAGCATGAATTAACTGATTCACATGCGTCTGCTGTTCATAAGTATAACTAATTTTAAATAGCCGGATTTTGAAAACTTTTCGAAAGTCTGCTTTACTTATACATTTATCAGCAGTCTCAGAGTATGCTTCAATCAATCCGCTTTTTCCCAATTTAGTACCGCCGTAGTACCTGATTACAATCAGTCCGCAGTTAATAAGGTCAGAGGATCTCATTCTATTCAGTATCTGCTGACCGGCAGTGCCTGAAGGTTCCCCGTCATCCGATTCAAACTCTTCAGGCTGGAAGGGATTGATTCTGTACGCATAACAGTGATGAGTTGCGGTGTTATGTTCGCTTTTTAAGCGGTATAGTTTCGGATTAAATTTATCTTCAGATGCAGCAGGCAGCAGATAACCGTAAAACTTTGAGCTTTTGGTTTTGTATTCAGAACGACTTATTGTTTTGACTGTTAACAAGATAGATCCCGGGTTATAAAAACTTTAATTTAGAATTGTTCTTAATTGGAAAATATATGAAAAGGTAACATCCTGATTTTGCTTTTTAAAGGGAAAGAGACGAATTTTAAGCCACATGAGGAACTGTTCAAAATTGCTTGCCGTTATGTATCAGGTACAGCGATAAATCGATAAAATGAAATCTAACTGATTATAATAATATGCCATCAATCACCGAAGCTTTAAACTCGCAAATAGGCAGAAAGCTGCTCACCGGTATTACAGGTATACTGCTTCTTCTATTTGTGATTGTACATCTGGCGGGTAATCTTGCAATTTTTGGAGAGGCTGATGCAATGAACGAATATTCTCTTTTTCTGCACAGCCTGGGTCCACTGCTCTGGATTGCCCGTATCGGCTTATTGCTTGCATTTTTGATCCACGCATGGATCGGCATTTCAATATGGTGGAACAAGCGAAAAGCCCGTCCGCAAAAATATGAAGTCTACAGCAGCAAGGGTGGCCCGAGCAAGCAAAGTATCAGCTCCAGGAGCATGGCATTTACCGGGATTGTACTTCTGATCTTCGTCATCATTCACCTCGATACATTTGCGCTGGGTGATACGGAAACTGTAATGATTAACGGTCAAGAGGCATCCGATATCAAACAGCTGGTAATTGATACCTTTCAAAGCCCCATTTACGCATTTGGGTACACCATCGTAATGATTTTGTTGGGGGTTCATCTTGGTCACGGAGTCTGGAGTTCTTTTACATCCCTGACTATGAAAAGTAAAAAAATGTCTGCTTCAGTTTATGCGATCGGAATTGCAATCGCCATATTGCTGGCAATTGGTTTCCTGTTTATCCCGCTCTACATCTACTTTACGGGTGGAGAAGGTTCATTGATCAGCTATTGAAATTGAAATCACTTAAAAAAGGATACAGTTACATATGAAATTAGAATCTAACGTACCATCCGGCCCTCTTGAGGAGAAGTGGAATAACCACTTGAATGACATTAAGCTGGTAGCACCCAATAATAAACGAAAATACAATATTATTGTGGTTGGAACAGGCCTTGCCGGTGCTTCAGCAGCAGCGAGTCTTGCTGAACTGGGTTATAATGTGAAAACGTTCTGTATCCAGGATTCAGCCCGTCGTGCACACAGTATCGCGGCACAGGGCGGAATCAACGCTGCAAAAAATTACCCGAATGATGGTGACAGCGTGTGGAGACTCTTTTATGATACCATTAAAGGCGGAGATTACCGAAGCCGTGAAGCCAATGTCTACCGGCTTGCACAAAATTCAAATCATATTATAGATCAGGCTGTGGCTCAGGGTGTACCTTTTGCCCGTGAGTACGGCGGGCTGCTCGATAACCGGTCGTTTGGCGGCGCACAGGTTTCAAGAACCTTCTATGCCCGCGGACAAACCGGTCAGCAGCTGCTTCTTGGCGCTTATCAGTCTATGATGAAGCAGGTTCATACAGGAAAAATTAAGAATTATCCGCGGCATGAAATGCTTGATCTCGTTGTTGTAGACGGCGTGGCAAGGGGAATTGTTTCCCGCGACCTGATAGACGGTAAAATTCACAGATGGGAAGCGGATGCCGTGGTTCTCTGTACCGGCGGATACGGAAATGTATTCTACCTTTCTACCAATGCGAAGAACTCGAATGTGACAGCAGCATGGCGTTGCCATAAACGCGGCGCTGCTTTTGCCAATCCCTGTATGGTTCAGATTCATCCGACATGTATACCGGTTTCAGGAGATTATCAATCGAAACTGACATTGATGAGTGAAAGCCTCCGGAATGACGGGCGCGTATGGGTGCCGAAAGACCCGGATGATGAAAGACATCCCAATGATATACCGGAAGAGGACAGGTACTATTACCTTGAAGAGAGATATCCAAGTTTCGGAAACCTGGTTCCGCGGGATGTTGCTTCCCGTAATGCGAAGATGGTCACCGATGAGGGAATGGGTGTGGGAGATACTGGTCTTGCCGTTTACCTCGATTTCAGGGATGCAATTAAACGGGACGGCCGTGATGTGATTGAAGCCAAATACGGGAATCTCTTTGATATGTATCAGAATATCACGGATGATAATCCCTATGAAGAACCAATGAGAATCTTCCCCGCTGTTCATTACACCATGGGTGGTTTGTGGGTAGATTACAACCTTATGAGTAATATCCCGGGACTGTTTGTAGCTGGTGAGGCCAACTACTCCGATCACGGTGCCAATCGCCTGGGAGCCAGTGCGCTGATGCAGGGACTGTCGGACGGTTATTTTATCATTCCCTATACCATTGGAAATTACCTGGCTGATGCCGACCTGGAAAAGATTGATACAGCCCATGAGGCGTTTAGTGTTGCTGAAAAAGATTCAACAGAACAAATTGATAAGATTTTATCGGTTCAGGGTGATAAAACTGTTATTGAATTTCATCGTGAGCTTGGAAAAATCATGTGGGATAAAGTTGGTATTTCACGCAGTGCAGAAGGATTGAACGAAGCCATTAGTGAAATACGGTCACTCCGGGAAGAGTTTTGGAAAAACGTTCGTGTACCGGGAGAGGCCAACTACTACAATAAATATCTTGAGTTTGCATTGCGCGTGGCCGACTTCTTTGAACTTGCTGAACTTATGGCAGAAGATGCGCTCGACAGGGATGAATCCTGCGGATGTCATCTTCGGGAAGAGCATCAGACTGAAGAGGGCGAAGCACTCAGAAATGACGAGGATTACGCTTATGTATCCGCATGGGAGTATAAAGGCGTAAACGGGAAGCTCGAAGAAGTACTCCACAAAGAAAATCTTGAATTCGAATTTGTTGAATTAAAACAAAGAAGTTATAAATAACAGGAAATTATCTCTATGAGCACAATGACCATACATTTAAAGATCTGGCGTCAAAAAAACGCAGAAGCACAAGGTCATTTCGAAAAGTATACACTGAATGATGTCAGTGAACACATGTCATTTCTTGAAATGCTTGATGTACTGAACGAAGACCTGATCAAAAAAGGGGAAGATCCCGTAGAATTTGATTATGACTGCCGTGAAGGGATCTGCGGTTCCTGTAATTTGGTGATCAACGGGAGAGCTCATGGACCCAAACACATGACCGCCGCTTGTCAGCTTCATATGCGAATGTATAACGACGGAGATACCATTGTTGTTGAGCCGCCGCGTGCTGCGGGATTTCCGGTTATCAGAGATCTTGTTGTTGACCGTAATGCACTCGACCGAATCATTGAAGCCGGTGGATACATCTCTGTTAAGACAGGATCCGCACCGGAGGCTAATATCATTCCCGTTGAAAAGGATATTTCTGAAGAGGCTTTTGACTACGCTACCTGCATCGGGTGCGGCGCCTGCGTAGCTGCATGTCCCAATTCATCTGCACACCTCTTTACAGCTGCAAAGATTGCACATCTGAATCTGCTTCCCCAGGGAAAACCTGAAAAAGAAAAACGGGTAGTTGCTATGGTCAACCAGATGGAAAAAGAAGGATTTGGTGACTGCTCAAATTATGCAGAGTGCGAAGCGGTCTGTCCGGTTGGTGTCAGTATCTCGTCCATAGCACAGATGCGCAAAGATTACCTGAAAGCCATCTTTTCCTGAAACTAACAGGTCTTTTTCTGTTCATTTTTCGGTTGCACAAATTCTAAGATTTCAGAAATCAGCTTGATGGTATCCGGGCTGCCAAAGTCTTCACCTTTTTCAAAATCACCTTCATCCTGAGCCATGGTGTTAGTGAGGTGTGCAAAGCAGATGATATCATTTTGGGTCATCTCGGCATAAGCATATAAAGCGGCAGCTTCCATCTCCACACAAACTACCTGCTCTTTTTTCATGGCATTGATAGCAGAATGAGTTTCTCTGTAAGGCGCATCTGTTGTCCAGCTTTTCGCGTCAAAAAATGATTTTTCTTTTTCCCTGGAATAAGATCGCAATTTTGCAGCCAGTGTTTCTGAAAGCACAGACGGTTTGTTCGGGGGTAAATAGTGATAACTGGTTCCCTCGTCACGCACAGCCTCGATGATCAGGGCAAATTGTTTGGGAATGGGCAGGTCTGTCACAATTCCGGCAGAAGTGACACTGATCAACAATTTGCAGCCCGACACAAAGAGTTGCTCTGCAATCAATACGGCATAAGAAGCACCAACAGCACAAGGTACAACGCCAATTTTTTCTCCGTCTAAATTCCAGGTATAAAGTTCTGAATGATAACATGCCCAGCATTTATCTTTTTCCGCTCTGTGATTATTTTTAAGATATCTGACTAAATCGCCGTCAGGATCAAGCACACAGACCTCAGGTACTACACAGTCCTCAATATTTTTCTGCCTCCGTGCCTCCCGCAAAAGGTTCTGTGCCTGAAATACTGATGACTCCTGGTAAAATTTATGTTGTAAGATGGGTGGTTTTCCGTCTTTCTTCATTTACTTAAATAAAGGTATCTGTCAATTTTCACCAAATATACTAATTCATTGAAGCCTTTATTACTACAAAACCACCTTCTCCATAACCTTCTATAGGTTCTTCTATACTTGAATCTGAATTTGAGATAAGTGTTTGCCAATATTTAATATTTTTAAATCCTGCTTTATTTAATAATTCACTAATCTCCTCTGCTGAGTGAAATGAAGCATGTTTATAAAAAGGGTTGTCCTTTTTCTTTTCCTGGTAAATCTTACCTAAAGGACTGTTTTTATCAATCAGAGCAATGATGAATGAACCACCTGGTTTTATAATTCTATTGACCTCCCGAAAGGCTTTCAATATGTTCTCTAAAAAACAATCTACTGTTATCATAACTGCATAATCAAATGTATTATTCTTGAAAGGCATGTTTTCAGCTTTTCCAATCACTGTTTTAATTCCTTTTCCATTTGCAATGCGGGCCATCTCTTTAGACGGATCGAGCCCCCTCTTGATCGAAAGTTTTTCAGCAAAACGGCCGGTCCCGACTCCAATTTCTATTCCGGATTTATTTTCAGGTATTGCTTTTCGAAGTGCTTTCAACTCAGAGAGGAACAGGTTGCGATGTTTATCAAACCATTTGTCATACTCTGAAGCTTTTTTTTCAAATATATCAACTTTCTGCATGAAACCAGTTTAATTAATTTTCAGATAGTACTATTTTAACAGTCAATATATTGAACAGAACTATTTTATTCTGCCCTCAGAAAAGAACCATCTGATAGTAAATCACGTACGCCCCGCCGGCAATCAGCAGTCCGCCGGTAATGCGTTCCATATGGGGCAATATTTTTCTGAGATGCTTCATGCAAAAATCTTTTGCAAAAAATTATCAGAAAACGAATTACAATCAGTGCGGCTCCCTTGAAGACTGTTATCCACTTCATATAATATTTTTTCCTGGCAGCGTTTAAAATTCAGTTTGCAGGATTCAAAGTTATAACAAAAGATAAACATACCTTATTAATCTGTTATGAGATCAGGTAACTACCGGGTCTATGATATAATTGCCCGGCAATTATATATTGCAGCAATCGCGGATAGTGACTTTTGAACAATTTTTACAACTGTTTGAAATCGTCTGCTTTCGATTCTTTATCCAAAACCTTGTCTTTAAAAAGGGTAATAAAGAGAACCATCACAACACCGGCAAATACAGCAGGTATCCACCAAAAATTATGCCATTGATCAAGTGTAAGAACGGTGTTTTCTCCAAGAAAACTGTTATATGTCAGACCTGCGATTTGAGCTCCAATAAGCATTCCGCCGCCGTAGGTGAGAAGAACGATCAACCCCTGTGCCTGTCCGCGGATTTTCTCGTGGGCTTTTATATCCACATAAATTTGACCGGTGACAAAGAAAAAATCATAACAGATACCATGGATAGCAATTCCTGCGAGTATCATCCATGTTATAGCATCCGGTGCTCCAAGGGCAAACATAGCATAACGCAAAACCCAGGCAAACATCCCGAGTCCAAGCATCCATTTAACACCAAGACGAACAAAAAAGAAAGGCATTAAGAGCATAAAAACTACTTCCGACATCTGTCCGATTGTTTGCGTGGCAGCAATATTTTCAAATTCCGTTACCTCAAGAAAGATCTGTGTAAAATTATAATAAGCAGCAAGCGGTATTGAAATGAGCAGTGAACTGGCCAGAAATACGTTAAATGAACGGCTGCTCAGAGCTTTTAGAGCATCGATTCCCAAAATTGCACGGATTGATACTTTTTGACCGGCTGCCGGCGGAGGGGTATGGGGTAATGTAAAACTGTAAAAGCCAAGAGCAACACTTGCTGCAGCAGTGAGGTAAAGCGGTAAAGCTGTTTGTTCCGGCCGCAGACCTTCAGCAACAAAAGACCCAAGCACGAAACTCACTACAAGACCGGCTGCAATCCAGCCGATTGTTCCGAAGACCCGTATAACCGGAAATTCTTTTTCCTGGTCTTTAATATTGTGAAAGGCCAGTGTATTGGCAAGACTGATAGTTGGCATGTAGCATAAGTTGTAAGCAAGCAACATTAAAATAAATAACAACGGCATGTCGGTGGCAAGGGGTGTTGCAAACATAATGATACCACCAGCTATATGTAGTATGCCAAGAACTTTCTCAGTAGCAAAATATCTGTCGGCTATAAAACCAACAAAAAAAGGAGCCATTATGGCTGCGACAGGATTTACTGTGAAGGGCCAGTGTGTTAAATCTCCCATCCCGTGAGACGACATATAAACAGCAATAACAGTATACCATGCACCCCATGTGAAAAACTCCAAAAACATCATGGCACTAAGACGAAACTGCACTTTACTCAAACTATTTCCTTTTTATTTTTTAGTATTTTGAGCGACAGTAAGTTAGTTGGTTTCGGTGTACAAAACTTTTAAGGTCGTCTATGAATAAATCCTTTTGTTATCAAAAATGAAAGTGTTTTTTTGAGTTTGTTAATGCTCAGATGAAAAATGTTTTAAAATACTTGTATTTTGAAATGTCAATCATCATTATCCTGTCAATTCCAGAGGATTTAAAATTAATAATATGCAATCGACCGGACTTGCAGCTGCCCGTGAAAACCTGAAGAAATACTGGGGGTATCCTGATTTCAGAGATGGTCAGGACAGGGCGATCAAATCGATTCTGGATGGCAGGGATACTGTGGTTTTGTTTCCGACAGGCGGCGGTAAATCGATCTGTTATCAGCTTCCGGCAACTCTTTTTGATGGCCTGACTGTGGTTATTTCTCCTTTAATCGCATTAATGCAGGATCAGGTGAACCAGTTAAACAACAATGGTATTCGATCTGCATTCATAAATAGCACGATACCCTATTATGAGGTAGAACAGAGGCTGGTAAATGCAAGAAACGGAATGTACAAACTGCTTTATATAGCACCGGAGAGGCTGGCTACCAATTTGTGGAAATCAGAGCTTCCAAACCTGAACATCAGTCTGATTGCAATAGATGAGGCCCATTGTATTTCACAGTGGGGTCATGAATTCCGGCCCAGCTACAGGCTGATCCGGGAGGAGCTGGAAGAGTTGCCTGAAGCAGTGCGCTGGGTTGCACTAACTGCAACCGCTACACCTGAAGTCAGGGATGATATTGTCGAAAACCTGGAATTTGATAATCCTGAGATTGTTGCGAACGGTTTTGAGCGTGATAATCTGATATGGTGGGTTTCCGAAACAGAAAAGAAAAACAAACAGCTCCTGAAAGCTGTAAAAAAAGGAGTGTCAAAGGGCAGCGGAATCGTATATGCGGGAACCCGCAGGGAGTGCGAACATTGGGCGGATGTTTTCCAAAAGAAAGGTATAACTGCAAAGGCTTATCATGCAGGATTTACCGGAGATGAACGAAATCTTGTACAACAAGAATGGCTTAGCAATAAAATTCAGGTGGTTGTGGCGACCAATGCATTTGGAATGGGAATTGATAAACCGGACTGCAGGTTTGTTGTTCATTATAATCCTCCCTATTCCGTTGAAGCTTACTACCAGGAGGCCGGAAGAGCCGGGCGAGACGGAAAAAAAAGCTTTCCTGTTCTGCTCTTTAAAGATTCCGATTTTGACCTGGCCCGCAGCAGGATTCTGAAAAATTATCCTTCCCATGATGAACTGATTAAAACCTATAAGACTGTTTGCGATGAATTGAAAATTGCTGTGAGCAATGAACAGGAAAAACCTGAGCCCCTTAACATTCAGTCGGTCGTTAAGAGATCGCAGATGAACAAAAGAACAGTTATATCAGCATTAAATGTACTGGAACGACTCAATATTTTTGAAATTTCAGAGCACAGGGTTCCGCAGATCGGTATCCATTTTATCAAATCGTCTGATCTTGTTCAGAAGTTTATACGGGAAAGTAAACAAAAAGCAAAAAGTGAATTTTCAGACAAACTTCAGCGTCTGTTCGGTCCTGTTTCGTTTCGCGAGCATTACTACCTGGATCTGCCCTATATCCTTGAAAAGCTCGATATGAATGAAAACTCGCTTCGAAAAGCACTTCGGGTATTGTCGGAGCATGAGAGGGTAATCAGTTATCACTGGTTATCAGAAGAACCGCTGGTTAAATTGCTGAATGCCCGTATGGTGATTCCTCCTGTTTCCAAAAATGATGCTGAAGGGTACAGAAATGTAATTCTGAAAAAACTGGAGTATATGCAAATGTATTGCTCCACAGAGCTCTGCCGCGAAATATTTTTGAGACGTTATTTTGGAGAATCGAATGTTAAACCATGCGGACATTGTGATAACTGCTTAAAAAAGAATATAGATAAAGACCGGATCATCGGTAAAGAGGAGATCGTGAGAATTAAATCCATTTTATCGGACAGTGAATTATCTGTTCAGGAGATCAAAAAAGAGACCGGCTGGCCTGCTTTTTTTACAAAGAAGGTGCTTTCAATGCTGATACGTGAAGGTAAAATTCAAGCCAGTACCGACCCGGTTCCACTCTATTCCTGGCGCGGATCCTCTGCGGCATCTGCTTCCTGATTTGCCATTGCTTTTTTGATTGAATCGGCAGCCGTGGTTACTACGCGTGCTTCATGCCGCAGCTGCTCCTGGAGTTTCTCAACTCTTTTAACCTGGCCTTCCAGGTCTTCCTGGTAATAGTAATGACTCACCCTGTATTGCTCCTCATTTGTATCGTATTCAGAAAATATTTCAGAGAGTACAGAATCTATCATAGCCTGGTTTTCAGGTTCCAAATCTCCCAGGTTATGAGCAATATGAAGTTCACCCAATAAACGTATATACGTGTCTTCCGGAAGCAGATTTTCAGGAGGCTGCTCCTCTTCCGAGCAGGCGAAAATTGAAAACGGGAAAATGACCAAAAGTAATATTCTGTTATACAACTTCATCTGGAGATTTCGGATTCAGTGGCCGCAAGGTTATTTCATTGATAAGGTAGTTATCGGGTGTTTCCAGCAAGTGGATCAGCGTGTTTGCAACATCCCCGGGCATCATCATGTTTGAGTGTGTGTCTCCGCCGGCAGCTTTATCGAAAAATTCGGTAGCAATCGATCCCGGGAACATACACGACACCTTGATTTTATCATAACGCAATTCTTTAAAAAGAGCTTCGCTGAAACCCCTGACAGCAAATTTAGATGCATTGTATCCCGAGATTTGAGGATTGCCAATCAGGCCGGCAACGGATGCTATATTTATGATATGACAGTGTTCGGGGTTCTCCTTCATCAATGGTACAATCAATCGCGTCAGGTAGAAAATACCATCCACATTTGTGCGCATCATTGTATTCCATTCTTCAATACTAATATCTTCAACATTACCGAAAATACCGAGACCGGCATTATTAATAAGGATCTCCGGCGAGTGTTTGTTGTGAAACGTTGACTCCACCCAATATTGCAAATTTTCTGTGTCAGTAATATCCATTTGCACAGGCACGAATTTGTTTCCAAGTTGCTCTTTGATATCTTGCAGTTTATCCAGGCGACGGGCCAAACCATATACATTTGCACCTTTTTGAATTAAAGAATGGCTGAATGCAGAACCGATTCCGCTGCTTGCACCTGTTACGATTGCTGTCTTACCTGATAAATTCATGATTACTATTTTTTTTAGTGAACTGTTAGTTATATTTTTTTGAATTTGTAGACCATTACGTTTACAAACGTAGCAAACATTTTAATTATTTGCATGCAATTAATTTACCTTGATATAGGCAACTCGAGTATAAAAGCTGCCATCAAGAATGATTTAAGTTGGGAAAGAATTTTCGAGTGCGGGTCTGGCGAGTATCGGCAACTGGAACATTGGCTTATTTCACTGGAAAATGAAAGTGAATTGATAATGAGCAGCGTTTTGCCGGGAATGACCAATCAAATTTTCAGTAGTTACGACCGGGATAAAGTTACACTGATTACCCATAACCACATCCCTTCATATCTGCTTGATTATGAAACTCCTAAAACCCTGGGTATTGACAGGTTTTTAGCATGTTACGGTGCCGTATCATCAACTGACTATCCGGTTGTAGTGATTGATGCGGGAACTGCGTGCACAATCGATTATATGACTGCTGACTATATCTACAGGGGAGGTGTGATTATGCCGGGTTTATCCTCAATTGCCATGTCTGTGCAGCATTTTTTACCCATGCTGCCTGTTGTTGATGACTGGATACCGAAAGAGTGGCCCGGAAACTCAACCGACACATGCCTGCAGTGGGGAACAATAGGATTTTTTATGGAAGGAATTCATGGTTTTCTGAAAAAATTTCAAAAAAAATTCGGCAATTATCATCTTTTTTTGACCGGCGGGGATGGTTTTTTTATCAATCGTTATATTGATGAACAATATAGCAGCAGGGTGCGGCATGACCTTTTGTTCGAAGGTCTTGATGAATTTCACAGAAATTATTTCTAAAGAGGTGGTTCCTGGTTCAGCTTATCCTGAATCAGTGCAATCACCATATCGAGAGCAATTTCATTTTCCCCTCCGCGCGGTATGATAATGTCTGCATATCTTTTGCTGGGTTCTACAAATTCAAGATGCATTGGGCGGACAAATTTTTCATACTGATTTATCACTCCTTCAAGGGTTCTTCCTCTTTCAAGAATATCCCGGGAAATTCGTCTCAAAAGGCGAATATCATCATCGGTGTCCACAAATAGCTTGACCTCCATTTTATCACGAAGATTCTTTTCACTGTAAATCAGTATTCCATCTACCAGGATAATGGGTCGGGGCTGAACTTTCTCAGTTTCATCTGAGCGTGTATGGCTTTCAAAATCATATACAGGTAAATCAACCTGGTATCCTTCAAGAAGAGCTTCGAGATGGCGGATGAGTAATTCTGTTTCGAGAGATGACGGGTGATCAAAGTTCTGTTTCATACGTTCATTGAGAGGCAAATGGCTCAAATCCCTGTAGTATGAATCATGCTCAATAAGCAGAATCTGTTTTCTGCCTATCCGGCTTACTATTTTGCTGACAACTGTTGTTTTTCCTGATCCGCTTCCGCCGCCTACTCCCAGGATAAGTGGTTTTTTACCCATACTTTTTAATTGGCTGTAGTAGCAGCGGCAGGTTCCCTGTCTAAACTGCGATCATATTGCAATTTAAAATCTCGGATCGATCTGAAAATCGCAGATGCAATGATAGACTGTCCATAGTCAGTTGAGAGATATCTGGCTTCATCGGGATTGCTTATGAAACCAATTTCTATGAGAACGCCGGGCATTGATGCTTCGTAAAGTACCTGGAAAGCTGCTTGTTTCACACCGCGCGAAGGACGGCTTGCCCTCTCACGAAATTGCTTTTCAATTTGACCGGCTATGATTTCACTTGTACTCATATTTCCTGCATTGGCAAGTTCATAGATAAGCAAGTCTTCCTCGGTAAGGTTTTCCACTTCACGATCTTCGTACTGCAGAACACTGTTTTCACGCTTCATTACTTCAAGAGCAGACTCACTGCGTGCAAGTCCCAAAAAATAGACTTCAGCACCGTTTACTCTGCGCTGAGAAAATGAGTTTGCGTGGATAGAAACAAAAATATCCCCGTTTGCTTCGTTTGCAATCCTGCCACGTTCGAGCAGGCTTATAAATGTATCATCCTCACGTGTGTATACCACCTTTACATCCGGGAGGTGTTCCTCAAGATAAGCACCTACTCTTTTTGTAATCTGAAGTACTACATCTTTTTCGTAAAGTCCTCTGTGTCCGATAGTGCCGGGGTCGTGCCCGCCATGTCCTGCATCAAGCACAATCACATCAAACTGCATGTTATTGGCAAACTGAAGATCACCGGCCGAAAACAGATCAGTGGTTACAGGTTCATCAAAAAAAAGATCAAGGGTGTCAGCTCCGTAAATTGCCCATGTAACAGGTTCGATGCCTTCGGCCAGAGTGGATATTTCGTTGTATCCTGTGTTTGTAAGTGCCAGAAGAAGATCTTTTTTATTTTGATCGGGATATGCTTCAGTCAGAAAGTACGTTTCAGGCCCGAGGGTAATATCTACTCCGAAACCGGTGGATGTTTTGTATAGATCGACTGATTTAAATTTATCTGTTACCGGTGGAAATGATATCCCGGTTGTGTCAATATCTTCGGCGTATAAAACCATCTGGATAAGATCGGACGCAGGCTGAATCACTTTAAAAGAATCCACCATCGTACTAAGATGGTATCTGACAACATACCCGTTACCGTCACTTCGCTCAACAGCAGATATTCTGTCAAGTTTCACCTGTGCAGGCAATAGATCTGTGATAGTAATCAATAAAAGCAGGGGGGTTATATATGTTAGTAGCAGCTTCATGAAGTTGGGTTTTAGTCACAGGTCAATGTAAATGATTATCTTACGTAAGGGTAGTAAAAAGTAAGGAATCTTTAAAATAACTTCTCATATCTTTTTTTTGTAACATATGTGTGAATAAAAATATAAAATATGCCCCAAAAAGTTTATTCCTATAAAGAGTTAGAAAATAAAACAGACATTTTTTTTGAGAAAGAGATTAAGGAGGCTCTTTTAGATCTTCGAAAAGAGTTTTCCCGACCCTTACTTAACCTGTTAATAGATTTAAAAAGTGATTTACAGAGAATTAAAAAGGATGATGAAGAGAGATATTACAAAACCATAAAAATCCTTGAGCAAAAAATTCCGGGTTTTCAAGAATGGAATTCTGGTTCCCAAAAGATTGATCTTGCAGGCTACTGGCGTCAAAGAATAGTTGAGAAATCTGGAAATATTCCGGCAGAAGCAGAGTGTATTCAGGAAAATGAGAGATTTCATTCCCTCAAAACTGATGCCATTTATATACGGCTGATGAAAAGCTTTAAAAGAGTTTTTTTTAACATCTCAAGAGGTGGTTATCAATTTAAAAAATTTATTTTCCGGTTATTTGGTTCAGGTATTCCGGAAGATTATAAATGGACTCAAAAAATACCCCTCCGGAATTTGATTCAATATACCTTTGCAGGTGATCACAAATGGATGGCGGAGTTTATTGGTTCAGAAAATAACAGAATGTCACAAATACTGGATTTTCTGATTGAAAAAGATGAAAGTTCCGAATCATCAGTAAAAATCGATTCACAGAATAAGAATCAGAAGCATGATCAAAAAGAACCGCCTACTTTCCGGCTGTCAGTAATATTACAGCTTGAACAGCATATTGAGAGTGCCATCCAGACTCTGAGAGAGTACCAGGCCGATTCCTGCTTCAAGTCTGAAGAGACATTGCTTCTCGAAATAGCTTCAAACATAAAGAAAGCAGGAACTCTTGAGCTCTCTTCTTCAAAATTTAGTAATTATAAAATAGAATCCAACATTGAATTGAGTATTCACGAAGCGGCCATAACGGAGGAAAAGTGGCAGAAATATCGGAGCTCACAGATAACGGATTTAAAAATTCAATTAGAACTGGCTCGTTTCGGATCAAAATCAGCGAATACTCAAAGCCTGCTTTTAGAAAAGACTCACTTGTTTTTCAGGGATCTTTTTTACCTGCCGATTGAGAAGGCGATCAGCACATCAAAAGAGATTATATCCAATCTTCAAAAAGAAAACGAGTCTAAAAAATCAGATGTGATAATTGAAGAAGTAAGAGAACAACTCAACACCGAAATTGTTGAGAATTCACTAAGCGTAATGCGGAAGTCTGACCTCAAAGAACAGGTTCTTACTGAAATCAGGCAAGAAGTAAGTAATTTGCAGCTCGAACTGAATTCATTTTCTGAGAAAATTATTGTAGCTGAAAAAAGAAAACCAACCTTGCCGGTACCTGAATTAACTCTCGATGATTTCTTGTGGCAATCGATAGCAGCCAGGTACTTAAAAGATGAAGCAATCAGCAAGCTTGATCCGGACAAACAGGATTTCGCTTCTTTTATAGAAGATCAGCTTGATGACCTTGAAGAAGCTGCTGGTATTATAGATGTAAATCTGCTGGCATCTATAGATTCTGAAGTTACGGAGGAAAATGAGAACCCGCTTGAAATAGCAATTTCCGGATTGCAAAGAGCTGTTAACACCCTGGAAAAGTCTATCAAGAGCGTACGGGAAAAACAAAACGGGTATGAAGAACTGATTAAATACTCACTGCCGGAGTCACTTCAAAAACTGGCAGACGTTATGCTCAGGCGGGAATATGATAAATTTGAACTCGAAGACAAAGCAAGAAAAGTTAAGTCCCGGGCCTTAAACTGGAAAGAGTTACTAACAAGGTATTATGCAATCGTATCCGAGAAAACCGCAGTAGCAAAGAGATTTGTAACGCATAAATTTAATACACTGAAGATGCCGGTTTCCAGGTACCTGGGGCTACAATCTGAAACCCGGGTTACGGCATCTGAAAAGCAAAACCTGACGGAGTACCTGACCGGTATTGATTCAATTATACGCGAGCTTCCTTACATTTATCAGAGGCTTTTCAGCAGGTCATTTTTAATTGAAAAACGTTTTTTCATTTCGCCTGCAGGAAGTTTGCATGTTATGAACAGCGCATTCGAACACTGGAACAAGGGGATTTTATCGACTGTTGCCGTAATAGGGGAGAAGGGAAGCGGGAAGAGCACCCTGGTGAAATTTTTTAAAGAAGATCTGGAAGAAGATATCCGGGTTATTGATGTAGAATTCACTCAAACTATTTCAGAAACGGAAATCTTTATAGATGAACTATCTGAGGCCCTGGGTTTTAAAGGGATAACCGATGTATCTGAGCTGATTGAACGAATTAATAATTTTAAAAAGCGAAGAATAATTATTGTTGAAGGACTTCAGAACCTGTATGTAAGATCTATTGATGGATTCGGGGCAATCAATGATTTCTGGATGTTGATGTCGCAGACTTCCGGAAACCTGTTTTGGATGATATCCTGTTCGAGGTATGCCTGGGAATTTTTTACTAAAATTTCAAATGCTGATCAGTACTTTTCGCAAATAGTTAAATCGGATAATCTCGATGAGGATCAGATTAAAACCGGAATTCTGACACGCCACAAGGCAACCGGTTACGAACTTGAATTTGTAGCTTCTGAGTCTCTGAAGAGAAACAGGGCGTATAAGAAAGTAATTGGTGACGAGCAGAGCATGCAGGATTATTTGCGCAATAACTATTTTGAAAAACTCGCTAAAATTTCAGAAGGAAATTTTAGTATTGCTATGATTCTCTGGATTAAATCAATTAAAGAGCATGATGATAAAAAATTTATAATTTCTCCGATGGAAGTGGCTGATATTGATTTATTAGAAGTGCCTTCAAGAGAAGTTCTTTTTACACTTGCTTCACTTGTGAAACACGATACATTAAAAGCTGATGAGGTAGCAAAAAGTCTTCATCAGCCCGCTGATGATGCGAAATTAATGCTTGCCCGGTTAAAAGCTAAAGGACTGGTCACAGAAACTGAAAACGGATTTATGATTAATCATCTGGTATACCGGCAGGTGATCCGGCTGTTGAAAAACCGAAATATTTTACATTAATGAAATGAATACAGATAACCTGATTGTCCGAAAAAAAAGTGACACGGTTCTGATACCGGGATTACTGAGTACGAAAACAGCACTATTTGTCTGTTCAATTCTGCTGTTTTTTTCAGTTTTGATCGAATCTGCGACGGCTCAGCAAACCGCAGATAATGATACAGCCGCCACTGATTCTGTTTTGGTTGATACAGCTGCAGCAGGAACTGATACAACTGCAGTAATACTGGAATCTGACCAGGTGGAGGTAAATATTGAGCAGACTGAGCCTGATACTGCTGAGTCGGACGGCGGTCTGCCTGCAGAGGCAAAAGACGATATCAGCCAGATACGACAGCTTATTTCATTCAATAAAATTTTGTTATCCGTATTCATTTTGATTGCAACCAGCTTTTTTAACAAGCTGCTGAATAAAATTCTTGACAATCTTTCCGAAAAAGCGACAAATTATCGTCTTTTTATTAAAAGGCTTACCCCGATAAGCAGAATTTTTATATGGACACTGGCAATTTATGTTATTATAGCCGGTGTAATTGCCCCGCCTTTTGAAACCATAGTAACCATCGGTGCTTCGATCGGTATAGCTGTGGGTTTTGCTTCGCAGGATATCTTAAAAAATGTATTTGGAGGTATTATGATTATACTCGACAGACCATTTCAGGTGGGAGATAAAATAGAAGTGGGCGAACATTACGGCGAAGTTCTTAGTATAGGTTTGCGGAGCAGCAGGGTTGTAACCCCCGACGACAGTATCGTATCCATTCCAAATGGAGATTTGATGAACCGGTCGGTATCAAATGCCAATTCAAGTGCTTTAGACTGCCAGGTTGTGACAGAGATATTTTTGCCTGCCATAATTGATATTGATGCAGTTAAAAAACTTGCATTCCAGGCGGTTTACTCTTCACCCTACACTTATATGAATAAACCGGTAGTGGTGATTGTGCTGAATGAAGTTAACAATCGGGGCTTGTTCGTAAAACTTCGGATAAAAGCTTATGTGCTCGATATCCGGTATGAGTTTTTATTTAAAAGTGATGTAACGGAAATGGTAGTAAAGGAGTGCAACAAAAGGGGCTGGATCCCGAATCAATTTCTCAGTGAAATTGACCAGGAAGAAAATGAAAAGGATACGGCATAATTTTTATAAAATTTATTCAAAAAATTGACTGTTTTATTTGACTCTGAAAACTCAATCTGTTACAATAAAGAAGCTTACCAATCTTATTAACTTAAAAATATGGAGGGCTTTGCTCATGGATGAAGCAAGTTTCCTGGAAGCCGCGGAAAGTGGCGATTTTGATAAAATAAAATCATTCCTTGAAGATGGAATGGACCCGAATGCAATGGATGAACACAATCGAACAGCACTAATAAAAGCATCCAAGTACGGGCACACCGATATTGTTGAACTTTTAATCAAGAATGGCGCAGATATAAATCACAGGGATAACAGGGGTACCAATGCACTTTATTGGGCGAGCAGCAAAGGACATGAAGAAGTTGTTCAGTTGCTGATATCTCATCATGGCGATGTATTGGTTTATGATGATCGCGGATGGAGTGCAAAAGACAAAGCAGCTTATCACAGATATAGCAATATTGTAACAATGCTTGCTGAAGCAGGCGCTTAAAAACTTACGAATTCAAAAAAAATGCCCGGTTAATGATTCATTAGCCGGGCTTTATTTTTTAAAATGTTTGAATTAGCGGTTGTAGCGTCCACCGCCTCGTTTTCCGCCGCCGCCTGATCCTTTGGGCTTCGCTTTGTTGACCTTAATTGCACGTCCGTCAACTTCAGCACCATCGAGCTCTTCAATTGCAGCTTCAGCTTCCTCATCATTCTCCATCTCTACAAAACCAAATCCCTTTGATCTGCCTGTATCACGGTCTTTAATTACATTTGCAGAATCCACAGAACCAAATTCTTCAAAAAGTTCTTTCAAATCATCATCTGAAAATTTATAGTTCAGATTACCCACGTAAATATTCATCGTATCTTTTATCTTTTAATTTTTGTTAGGATACAGGAAAGCATAGACAAAACGAATTACAATGAATTTCAGGTTGAAAAGCGAAGTAAAATCAGTTATCAGGCTTATCTGTATAAATAAATGTACATCTAATTTCAGGATTTTAAAAAGATTGTTTAAAATCCGGTAAAAAATAATTTTAAGATAAAAAACAGTGTCTAGCTTCCCGAATAGATTAAAAATAGCACCGGAATCCCTTTCAGTTCAGGGGCAGATTTTTTTCTCCATTCATAGACGGGCTTTGTCATAATATTTTCGCCGGACAGAGTGAGCTCGCTTGCGATACAAAGTTTTGTTTCAGGATGACAAACAGAGATAATGTCCTGATACATCTCAGGGTTTCGGTGTGGAGTTTCCATGAAAATCTGGGTACGGTTCTTTTGCCGGGATTCAAGCTCAAGTTCCGACAGGGCATGTTTCCTTTTTTTCTCATGTATAGGCAGGTAGCCACTAAAAGCAAAATTCTGTCCGTTTAAACCGCTTGCCATCAATGCAAGTAAAATGGATGACGGACCTGTGAGCGGGGTAATTTGATGCCCGCCGTCATGGGCCATTTTGATAAACGTTGCACCCGGATCAGCAACTGCCGGTGCCCCTGCATCCGAGAGTAGTCCCAGATCATTCTTTTCCAGAAGCTTCACAAAGCTGAACACCTCTTGCTGAGGTGTTTTTTTGTTGAGTACGCGAAAAGTGATTTTATAATCGGGCAGCGGATGGCCAATCCATTTTAAAAAACCAATTGCATTTTTCACGTTTTCAACCACAAAAAAGTTGAGACTGTGTATCACCTGAACTGTGTACTCAGGGAGTACATCATTTTGTTTTGCTTTTCCAAGAGGCGTTGGTATGAGGTAAAGTGTGTGAGCCATTGATCAGACGTGTTCAATTTGAATTTCTTCTTCACCTTCACGGATCATTCTGTTTGCGTACCTGGTTGAGAAAAAGGAAATTACAAGTACCACAAACAATGATATGCCTGATACTGCCATATTTACCCTCAAAACATCTTTTTGAAGTTCGTAAACGGAGACGATTACAATCGGTTTTTGGGAGTCTTCTTTGTAACGCACCGGAATTGTTTCGGAATCCATTAAAACCTGTGCCATTTGAACAGGCAGTGAGAGTTTCTGTTCAACAACTTGATCCCGGCTGCCGGAGAACCGTATAACCACATATCCATTCGTTTGTGCTGCAATCTGTTTGATGTCGAAGTCCAGTACTTCGGCAATATAGCTTTCTCCATTTTGATAGGTGTCGTTTAACCCGTTATAGATATAGAGCTGATACCCGGCCTGCCAGATAAAATAGGCGGGCAAAAGCCAGATCAGATACAGAAATTTATATTTGTTCATTTATTGTCACTCATTTTGTTCAGGGGTTATATTATTGACCAATTCAATAAGGGCCGGATCGTAAATTAAACGTTGTTGAAAATCCTGGTGCATATGATTGCTGGACATATGAAACCAGAACGAAATTGGAATACGGTCAAAGAAAACAGCCTGTACAGTTGTATCTTCCGTGTATACAGAAGTGCCGAAATCAATTCCGTTTAACAGTCCCATCCGGTTGTCGTACATAGCACCATAGGCAGAAAGATTTCTTCTGATCTCACTCTTTTCCATCGGCCATTTCAGGATACTTTTTATTTCACGGCTTACCGGTTCTGAAATCAGCCGGTTATACCACAATTTTTCAAGCATCTGAACCATGTCTGATGCGGTGGTTTTCGGAAACATTTCAAGTGCGTCACGCTCCTGCATAAAGGTAATATCGAGCCTGGTACTGTTTAATTTTTCAAGGTATTCGTTCCGGACGGAAGAGTCTGTGATAAACGATTCTGATAGACTAATTACAAGGTTATTCTGATCTTCTTTTGATAGCTCAAACCAGTTTTCCAGAATC
Source organism: uncultured Balneolaceae bacterium (assembly GCA_964449075.1). GTDB lineage: Bacteria > Bacteroidota > Rhodothermia > Balneolales > Balneolaceae > CAYVBJ01. The sequence continues at coordinate 36,069 of CAYVBJ010000003.1, read as the reverse complement.
TCGTCAAACGGAATTCCGCGAATATTGGGTGCTGCTGCAAGATAGAGGCCGGACAGCGGAAGAGGATAATCTGTATTCTCCATTTCCAGGTCATTGATAAATGATGGCCAGTAGTCAGCACCCATATGAAACCAAAGGTAATCGGCAAGTGCCGGAGAATTATGTTCTGCCAGCAAATAAAGGGCATTGTTATAAGATATAGCTCCGTCCGACAGCCATCCTTTGTTTATAGCGTCAGATTTGGCTTCATAGTGAATTGATTCGTCTACGTCAGGGAGTATATAGCGGTTGGTCAATTCCCATTCAAAGTGTGATTGTGAATCGATATTTCCATTTTCAAAAGCTGATACATATCCGGCAATAATAAAATAAAAACCAAGACTACCCATCGGCCGGCGAATATTTTCACCATAGTACAGTGCTGAATCGGAATGGGAAATTACTTTACTCGCCAGTGATACTTTTCCGGGGTTCGCTCTGATGTATTCAGTAAGTCCCTGGAGTGAATATGTTTTTTCAATCCATTCACTGCCTTCACTCATAGCCTTTCTGTTTTTTATAAAAGTGGTGAAGGCATCTTTATTTACTATGTAGATAAATCCGAAAACAAGTACAGCAACTGACAAAAAAACAGCTGCAAACAGTAAAAATCGTTTCATTTGTGAAAAAATTATGTTGATATATTAACGCTCATAGATGAAGAGGTAATATGTGGTATCATAGCTGAAGGATTAGCTGAATCTTCTTAATCATCATCGGCCGATAAACTCATTTACTTGCAGGAGACGGTAATAAAATTCTGTTTGGTCGAAAAAATATACAAAAGAGTGATATTGCTGGTTTGTTCTCCGGAACCTGTCGTCAAAGTAGAGATCTTTAATGCGATTATTTTCAAGCAAAACATACTTGTAAAGATAGCTACCTTCTTTCACAGTGGCATTTGTAAGCCATCTTTCACTCTCTTCATCAAAGGTAAGTTTTTGGGCAGTTTGAAGCGACCAATTGTTAAAATCACCCACAAGATAAATTTCTGAACCGGGTGGTATAAAATATCCCGGATTAAATTTGAAAAGGACTTTTGCATACCGTGCATCCAGGTTTGTGTCAGGATTGCCGAATCGGTTTCCGGGCATAAAGCTGCTCGATGTAAAACCTTCTGTATCTTCATTCAGCTCAATTACGGGTGGAATTTTTACCGGGTCAACATCAAGTATTCGAGGCGGATCCTGAGAAATTTCATTGAATTCAAGTGAAATGAACTCATAGTCAGCAATAAAAGCAGAGTCGCGTTCAAGCTCAAAGTAGGATTCATCGGGATTTGAAAAATCTACTTCTCCGGCTATTTTTCCGCGTCCCCAGAACTGATTCTGAAAAAAATAGAAACGGAGATCGAATTGTGGTTCATTAACAAATTCAGGCAAAATAAACCTCCCCGCAGGCAATTGAGTTTTTCGCAAATCTTCTCTCGGAGCAATAATGGACTCAACACTTGAACGGATATCACCTTCATTTTCATGAATAAAGAAAGGCAGTGTGAATAAGAGATTTCCTGTGTCGAAATCTTCCACCCTCAGTAAGTAATTTCCACTTACTTTGAATTGAATCTGTTCATTTGGGAATTCGAAATTGTATTGCCGGTAAACGGGTCTGCGTGAGTCACTGATTTTTCCGCCGCCAAAAGTAATATTGTAAAATCCTTCCTGAAAGAAATCCTGAGCCAGGCTTGATCGTTTCCAATCCGGGTCATGGTGGGTAAACGAGATTCTGAATTGACGGTTGTCGAGCTGCAAATAGTCGAAGCGCAGCTGAAGTTTGTCATTGGAATTGAGTGATATAATTGGTGCACTTCGCTCATGACCCTTTCTGAATAGCTGGATTGATTGCACGGAGTTATCAATAATCAGTTCGCCGGGTATAGTAAACTGGTTTGACGGTGCTGATGGTCTTTTTCTGGATGGTTCGGTTTGAGAATCGCTTTTTAATGATCCGCACCCTGAAACAAGAGCAAATAGAAAAAGCAGAAGAAGCAGCTTAAAACTATATATAGTAATCACCTTCAAATACAAATGTTGCCGGCCCCTCGAGCTGTATATTAGAATATTCCTGTGTTTTTTCATCAAACGTAAAAAAGACTTTTAACGTGCCGCCTTTTGTTTTTACTGTGTAGGAAAAATTACCGCCTTTTCCCTTTTGAAGATTATGCCATCCTATAGCGGAAGCGATTGCACCTGTGCCGCAGGCAAATGTAAGGTCTTCAACCCCTCTTTCGTAGGTTTGCAGGTGAAGTTCGTTACCTGATCTGCCGTGAATAAAATTTACATTGGTTCCTTTTGGCTCAAACATATCATGATACCGGTATTTTCTTCCATCACTTACAAGAAGCTCTTCATTACCTAATGGTTCAGAAGAAGAAAGCGGACAGACGATATGTTCGGTATTGGTATAAATATTCAATGCTTCATTTCCTTCCAGTGTTATCCTGCGTACTTTTGTGCGTAAAGGAAAATCAATTTTTACCTGATTTTTACTGCATTCAGCTTTATAAATGGAGCTGTGAACCCTGAAGTGAAAACTATCACCATATCCCAGCCATTTTGCAAATGCTGCAAAACAACGGGCTCCGTTGCCGCACATCCCGGCATCACTTCCATCCGGGTTTTTATAGACCATAAGGAGTTCACTCTTTTCAGCATCATCTTCCTGTAGTGTGATTAAACCGTCGCTTCCCACACCAAATTTCCGGTTGCAAATAACAGGAGCAAGTTCAGAAACTGATTTTTCAGTCAGATAACCGTTTCTGTTATCAAACAGTATAAAATCATTTCCGGCTCCCTGCATTTTCAAAAAATGTAAAGACATGGCTCTGTTCGATTAACCCCCTGGTCGTAATACTGTTTTTACTCAATTAACGCAGGTAAGTGTTTATGATTTTCATTTGATTTAATAACCGGATCGAGGCCTCTCATAAGATAGAAAAACCTCGTGGAGAGTACTGTAAAGATAAATTTGAACTGCACATTTTGATAGAGAAGATCTTTTAACTCTTGCAAGTGCTCAATCATCTTATCTATCCGTGCATCCGGCAGTGAATCTGAAAACTTCTGAATTGTATCTATCTGGTCGATATTGGAAACCAGATTTTTATTCCTCGTTGCCCTGAATAAATGGATATCACGCAATAACAATTCGAGTGTATCGGCAAGAGCGATCTGGCTCTCAGAGTTCAGACTGCTCTGCCAATCCTGGACCAGTTTTAAAATTGAAGGCACATCCTGTGTATAAGACCAGCGAAGAAACTGAATAATCTCACTACGGTTCTTGCGTATTGATTTGATATCATAAAAGCGCATCAGCGAATAGTTCCCTCCTGAAATTCTGGCCAGGTAACGGGCGTCATCTTCAGCAAGACCATCGTGGCGAATCAATCCTTCTGCAATATCATCTTCCGAAAGCGGTGTGAGCCGAATCTGCTGGCAGCGTGAAATAATTGTTGGTAAAAGCTGGTCACTGTTTTCGGTTGTCAATATGAACAGAAGGTTATCAGGCGGTTCCTCAAGCATTTTTAAAAAAGCGTTTGCAGATTCTTTACGCATGGTATCAATACCGGTTATTACCAAAATTGTGCGGCGCCCTTCATTGGGCTTTAAAACGGTTTTGGATCGTATTTCATCATTGAAGTAATCAATTCCGTAGAAAGCTCTTCTGTTTTTGGAAGATTCAGCGTCTGTTAAAGCAGGGCGCAGGCTGAAATCAACAATCTCGTACGGATCTTCGGCCAATATTTTGAGGCGGACACGGAGTTCATCGGTACCGACACTACTTGGAAGAGGTAAAAAAACATGTATATCGGGATGGTTGAACCAGGATGATTTTTTTGAGACCGCGCTTCCCTTCAGGTCAGTAAGGTGATCAATTCCATTAATGGCTTCGGCCATAGCAAGTGCAAAGGCAGTTGTTCCTGCTCCGCTCTTTCCCGAAAAAAGATATGCATGACCCAGCCTGTCTGTTTTTAAAAGGCGCTCCACTTGCTCTCGCGCATGATTTTGCCCCACGAGCCTCCTATCACCAAATGATACTGATTCATTTATAAAAGACATGATCAATCGTTCCAGATATATTCAAAGAGTAAAATTCCTGCTGTAACGGTTACACCGCAATACCCGATCAAAGCCATAACGTCATTTGTAACTGCAGACTCAGCTCCATCGACAAGAGCTATACGGGTTACCCTTGTTAAGATAAGTAATAACGGTACCAAAAGGGGAATGCACAATACAGAAAAGACAGCACCTTTGCGATCTGCCTGTGAGATCATTGCAGAGGTCATGGTTGTAACTGATGACAAACCAAGAGCGCCAAAAAAAAGTGCCATTAAAAAGTATGACATGTCGGTCACCGTTAAGTCCATTAAAATCAAATAGAGCAGAAAAGTGACAGAATTCAGAACCAGCAGAAACATAAAATTAAAAAGCAGCTTCCCGGTAAAAACATCTGCAGATTTTGCATGAAGACGCAGCAGGTCCCATGTTTTTTGTTCTGTTTCCTGGACAAAAGATCTCGCCATACCAGTCATTGCTGCGAACAAAATAATGATCCAGACCAGACCGCTTTTAGGAGTTGGGTCCAATTGCTGGGCCCGGAGAGTAAAAAGAATGAGTAAAAGTGCAGAAGCCGTGAATGCAAGTATGGTATTAAGAGCGTATTTTGTACGCAGCTCTTGTGCCAGGTCTTTTTTAAATACTGCTGAAAATGCTCGTTTCATTACTTGGTTAATTTTCAGATACCGGCAATAAGATAATGATATTTAAAAAAACAATAATTGGAATCTCTTTTGTTTTGAATGATATGCTGCAGGGTTCATATATTGAGAAAAATAATCTGATAGAAATTTATTAAAACTATGAATATACATACGCTTCTTGACGAATCAACAATTCTGGCCAATTTTGAAGTCGAAAACAAGAAAGAACTCTTAGATAAATTAATTGATCTTCTTAAACCGGAAGTTAATGAGGAGCAGCTGAAAGAGATTAGAAAAGCCGTATTTGAACGCGAAGATATTATGTCGACTGGTGTGGGTAAAGGCCTGGCTATTCCTCATGGGAAGGCAAAGAAAATTGAAAAGAACCATGCAAGTTTTGCGTTACTGAAAGAGCCTGTTGCATACGAATCTGTAGATGATGAACCTGTACGAATAGTTTTTTTACTTGTGGGACCGGATTCCAGGAATAATATTCACATAAAACTGTTAAGCAGGATATCGCGGTTAATGAACAGTACTGAATTCCGCAATAAACTGATGAAATGTGAAACCCCCGCAGAAATTCACAAGGTATTTAAAGATGAAGAAGAAAAATATTTTAGTGAATAATGCTGAATTTCATTCCAATGAATAAAACAAGCCGTATTTTTCTCTTTTTATTTTTGCTTACCGTTTCTCTTATAAGTGAACCCTCAGCCCAGGTATCCGGCCCGATCGAAAAGATAATAGAGAACAGAGGAGCAGATGATGCATTCTGGGCACTTCAGGTTCGCGATAGTACGGGAAAACTTCTTGAAAGCTATAACGGAGACAAATTAATAAGACCGGCTTCAAACCTGAAGTTAGTTGTTTCGGCAGTTTATCTGCATGAACTGGGATCTGATTACAGGTTTAAAACAAATTTATATGGAATTGGTGAACAGAATGGAGATGTCTGGAACGGTGATTTAATGATACGCGGAATGGGAGACCCGACTATAAACGGTGATTTTAATGATGGAGATCCGTTATTCCTGTTCGAAAAATGGTACCGGATACTCAAGGAAAAAGGGATAAAGCGAATTAGCGGTAATATTTTTGGCAATGAGAGCTATTTTGACGATATACCGTATCCTAAGGGATGGGAGTGGGATGATCTGTCATTTTATTATGGTGCAGAAATAAGTGCGCTCTCTTTTAATTCAAATGTAGTGGAACTGGAGGTACTGGCAGATAGTGAAATCGGTTCTATTCCGCCAATACAGTGGTTTCCTTTTAATACCAATTATGTTGAATTCATAAATGAACAGGTTGTTACATCTGCCAATTCAAAATATGATGAATCTTACCGCAGAATACCGGGAACCAACACAATCCTTTTAAGAAGCAAACTGCCTTCAGGATATTATGAAACCGAACCATTAAGCATCACCAATCCCGCGCACTATTTTATTGACACATTCGCTCAATATCTGGAAATGGGTGGTATTGAAATTGACGGGCAGTTAATCGTTGACAGACAAATCCAAAACTGGGATTCACCAGACTTTTTACTATTTGATGAACACACCTCAAAACCGCTTTCTGAAATTGTAAAATGGATGAACAGGGAAAGTGATAATTTTTTTGCAGAAATGCTCCTCAAAACAGTAGCTGCTGAAAAATATAATACGGAAGGTTCTACAGATCTTGGTCTTGAAATTGTAAAAGAGTTCATGAATACGGCAGGTCTTGATTCAGGTTCTGTTGTATTAAAGGATGCCTCGGGTATGGCTTCTGCAACTCTGTTAAAGCTTTCAAATCTCAATAAATTATTGGTATGGATGCAGAACCACCCGGAATGGGACTCTTACTTTGAAAGCATGTCGGCCGGGGGACAAAATGGCACACTAAAGTTCAGATTTGGCAGCAGTCCTGTTGCCGGTAATTTTTATGGTAAATCAGGATTTGTGACCGGCGTGCGTACGTTAAGCGGATACCTGCATACTCAAAAAAATAACAGGCTGATTGTATCCATAGCTACAAATAATTATGCAGTAAGAACATCGGTTGTGGATGTTTTTCACCAAAGAATTCTTGAATATCTATATTCCGCCTATTAAATGAGTATGTCCAGAATATTAATTACAGACGATGAGAAAAGTATCAGAAATGCGCTGAGAGAGATACTTGAATTTGAGTCATATAAAGTTCTTGAAGCTGACAGCGGGTCAAATGCATTAGAGATAATTCGTGAACAGCCAATTGATCTCGTTATCCTGGATATTAAAATGAAGGGAATGGATGGAATTGAAACCCTCGGGAAGATTAAAGAGATCAAGCCTGATATTCCTGTTTTAATGATATCAGGGCATGGAAATATTCAGATTGCCGTAGAAGCAACCAAGCTTGGAGCTTTTGATTTTATTGAAAAGCCACCCGATTTGAACAGACTGCTGATATCGATACGTAATGCGCTCGACAGAAAAGAACTGAGCCGTCAAAACCGGGAAATGCGTTCAAAACTGCACGGTTCGGTTGAAATGGTTGGGGTGAGTGAAGAAATTGAAAAAATAAAGGGTACGATCGAGAAAGTTGCTCCAAGCAACAGCAGAATATTAATAACAGGAGAGAATGGAACAGGGAAAGAACTTGTGGCGAGATCTATTCATCTGAAAAGCCATCGATCAGAAAACTCTTTTGTGGATGTAAATTGTGCTGCCATTCCATCAGAGTTACTCGAAAGTGAACTTTTTGGTCACGAAAAAGGGGCCTTTACAGGTGCTTCTGAGCAACGGTCCGGCAAGTTTGAACTTGCAGACGGAGGAACCCTCTTTTTGGACGAGATCGGCGATATGAGTCACGAAGCCCAGGCAAAAGTATTGAGAGCACTTCAGGAAAATAAAATTGTCAGGGTTGGCGGATCAAGGTCAATACCTGTAGACGTACGGGTGCTCGCAGCAACAAACAAGGATTTGAAAAATGAAATAAGAGAGGGGAACTTCAGGGAAGATCTGTTTCATCGAATTAATGTGATTCCCATCCATGTGCCTCCTCTTCGGGAACGGCGGGATGATATTCCTGAAATAGCCAAATGGTACCTGAAAAAACTGGGAAGGGATGACATTCTATTTTCCGGTAAGTCATTTACGAATGATGCACTGCAGGAATTGAAACAATTTACCTGGTCGGGTAATGTAAGAGAGCTTCAAAATGTGATCGAGCGGCTTGCACTGCTGTCCGAAGAAAATGAAATTACTGTCACCGATATAGATAAGCTTGTTTCGGATGGGATAAGCGAAGCGGATGAACTTAAGGATATGATCGGGAGCTCCGATTCTTTCCAGGAATTTAAAGAAGAGACCGAAAAATATTACCTGTTGCAAAAACTGAAAGAAAATAACTGGAATATTTCCAAAACGGCGGACGCAATAGACATACAGAGAAGTCATATTTACAATAAAATGAAAAAATATAACATCGAACGCTAAATCATGCCTGCACAAATTATAGACGGTAAAAAAGTAGCTGAACTAACCAGAAACCAGATTCGCGATGATGTATCGAAGTGGATAGAAGCGGGGAACAGAGCTCCCTACATACAAGTGATACAAATTGGAAATGATCCGGCATCAACGGTTTATATCGGAGCTAAAACACGCGCCTGTAATGATGTTGGTATTAAAACAGGCACAGCCCATCTTCCAGATACGGTTTCCGCGAAAGAACTGAAAAGTGTAATCCGCGGTTTTAACCGGGATGACTCTGTAGACGGTATTCTCGTTCAGCTGCCTCTCCCGACCCATCTCTCATCCCATGACGTTATTGAATGTATCGACTTCAAAAAGGATGTGGACGGATTTCACCCAATGAATGTGGGCAGGCTTGCTGTCGACCAGCCGACTTTTAAATCATGCACACCTGCGGGTATTTTTGAACTATTCAAGTACTACAGTATCCAGGTGAAAAGTAAACACGCAGTGGTTGTTGGTGCAAGCAATATCGTTGGATCACCGATGGCGATCATGCTCTCCCGCGAAAACAGTTCGGGTAAAGCAACTACCACAATCTGCCATAAATACACGAAAGATCTTACCCAGCATACAATTTCTGCCGATATTCTCGTGGTTGCAGCCGGTCAGCCAAATATGATCAAAGGCGAAATGGTAAAAGAGGGAGTAGTTGTGATTGATGTTGGCATCAATCGAGTTGCTGACGAAACCAGTGAAAAGGGATACAAACTTGTCGGAGACTGCGATTTTGAAAGCGTAAAAGAAAAGGCAAGCTGGATTACACCCGTACCGGGCGGTGTGGGGCCGATGACTGTTGCAATGCTGATGAAAAACACTTTACTGGCTGCAAAAAAATCTATCTATCCAGAGGACTAAAACAGAAAGATGATTTTGGCGGTCTGTTTACTTCTTCTCCCTGAAATTCGATTATAACGAAACGTACATGCACCGTACAGTAATAACCTTGTTATTTGCTGCAGTAATAATATCATTATAAAAAGCGCTTCCAATTTTCGTATGTTGTAATTATTATATTAAAAAGGGAAACGACGAGAGAAGGTTGCATGAATAGATGCACCCTTAGGCACTGATTTTTGGAATTTTTATATGGTGAATTAAATAAATGGAGGAATTATGAATAGCCATGCAGATGAAGCAACAATTCAACGTCCGGTTGAGGAAAAATTTGACGATCATCTTGGACTACAGGATATCGATTATATTGAATTGTATGTGGGCAATGCCAAACAGGCTTGCCACTATTTTCAAACGATATTCGGTTTTGACCTGGTAGCGTACAGCGGACTTGAAACCGGTGTTCGTGACAGATCCTCATATTATCTTGAACAGGGTAATATCAGGCTTGTGCTTTCTGCTCCTCTAAAAAGTGATACAAAAATAGCCGGGCATTTGAATAAGCACGGGGACGGGGTGAGAGACATAGCCATGCATGTCGAAGATGTGGACAGGGCGTATCATGAAACTGTAAAAAGAGGCGCACAGCCCGTTTCGGAACCTCAGGATTTGAAAGACGAGCAGGGGGTTTTGAGAGTCGCCTCCATTGCCACCTATGGCGATACCATCCACACATTTATTAACCGAAACAAATACAAAGGGCTGTTTAAACCCGGATTTGAGAAAAGAAATTCTGTTTTAAATGATATCGAACCGGCGGGACTGCATTTTGTAGATCACTGTGTCGGAAACGTGGAATTTGGAAAAATGAATCAGTGGGTATCATTTTACAGGGATATCATGGGGTTTACCCAATACATCCATTTTGATGACAAAGACATTTCAACTGAGTATTCGGCACTAATGAGCAAAGTGATGGCCGGCGGACGCGGAATGATTAAATTTCCTATAAACGAGCCAGCTGAAGGAAAAAGAAAATCACAGATTGAAGAGTACCTGGATTACTATGGGGGTCCCGGTGTTCAGCACATTGCACTGTTATCAGGTGATATTATTGCAACCGTTGAACTGCTGAAAAAGCGTGGTCTTGATTTTCTCTATGTGCCAACCACATACTATGAAAAACTGGAACAGAGAGTTGGTAAAATCGATGAACCGATAGATAAACTGGCTAAGCTGGGTATTCTTGTAGACAGGGATGATGAAGGATACCTGCTTCAAATATTTACCAAACCGATCGTAGACCGACCCACCCTCTTTTTTGAGATCATACAGAGGAAAGGAGCGAGGGGCTTTGGTAAGGGTAATTTCAAGGCATTGTTTGAGTCAATTGAACGTGAACAGGAACTGAGGGGAAATCTTTAGGAAACGATGAACTGATAATTTAAAATTAACAATTAAAAATTAAGAATATTAATTTCCCGTAAAATCTTGGTTTGGTTGCTATTATTTTCAAATTGAATCGATTCAATTCTTAATTCTTAAATCTTAATTATTAATTCAACATTGAATAGATGTATTACCATAAACTTGGGCTAATTCCTCACAAACGGCATACTCAATTCCGTAAAAAAGATGGTGAATTGTATACGGAAGAACTTTTTGGAACTGAAGGATTTCATGGAACCTCATCTCTTCTCTATCATAATCACCCGCCAACAACTGTAAAAAAAGTTCAAAAGGGAAATGAGATAGATGTAAAACCATGGAAAGAAGGACTGCTCCGGCATCATCACCTGCTTACACATGATATAAAACACGAAGGTGATCCTGTTTTAGGCAGAAAGGTGATTCTTTTTAATGATGATATCCGGATAGGGCTATGCCTGCCGGATCAGCCGATGGACTATTTCTATCGAAATGGTGAACATGATGAGATGCTTTTTATTCACGAAGGTACCGGGTATCTTCAATCTGTTTTTGGCAGACTGACTTTCAAACCGTTTGATTACATCTACATTCCGCGGGGAACTACCTACAGAATAGTTTTTGAAACCGGGAAAGGACGAATGCTTACGATCGACTCTACAGGTCCGATTGGATTTCCGAATCGTTATCTCAACTCAATGGGGCAGTTTATGGAACACAGTCCGTTCTGTGAGCGAGATTTTCACCTGCCTGAAGATCCATTAATGCATGATGAAGAGGGGGAGTTCGAGGTCAGGATTAAAAAGCAGAACCGGTACCACCACTACACATTTGAATATCATCCATTTGATATTGTTGGCTGGGATGGGTATCTCTATCCGTGGATTTTTAGTATGAAGGATTTTGAACCGATAACGGGGCGTATTCATCAGCCGCCACCGGTTCATCAGACGTTTGCTGCTAATAATTATGTGATTTGCTCTTTTTGCCCGAGAAAATACGACTACCATCCTGAGTCTATACCGGCACCCTATAATCACTCAAATGTAGACTCCGATGAAGTTCTCTATTATGTGGAGGGTGAGTTTATGAGTCGCAAAGGTCTTGAGTATGCAAGTATCACGCATCATCCGGGTGGTATTCCGCACGGCCCGCACCCCGGTACAGTTGAAAAAAGCATCGGTAAAGAGGGTACCGAAGAGTATGCAGTGATGATTGACACGTTTCGTCCGCTCTACCTTACCGAAACAGCCAGGGACATGGATGAAGGTGAGTATCCCTATTCATGGATTCCGCATGCGTAGAGTTTGTTGCCTTGATGGACGGAGAGGATCCGGGTTTGCAATCTGAAGGCCAGCAGCAGGTCAGGTTAGATTCTGATGAAGATAAGGATGACCGGGCAGATTTCGGTGCAACTGCAGCCGGCCGGAATTGAATTGTTGCGCATGTTGATGGTATTTCCTGTTCCAGGCCTTCAGCCTGGTGGATTTTGTGTCAAGATTTTACAGCAGCTTACGGTTTGTGTCTTTACAGATTTTCAGTCTTGTGTTAAGCATAGATCGTCTGTATCCGGACTGGAGACATCCTTTACAGGTGTTCAGGCAGATGGTTTACAACCGGTATTCTGCGTTACGTTTCAGTGCGCATCAAAATGACGATATAATCCCGAAAGGGAGAGGCTGTCCAAAAAGTGTAGTTGACCGCAGCTCAACTTTAATTATTAAGGTACCCATAAAACAATTACATCTTTTTGGACAGCCTCCAACTCAGTTTTATTTCGGCTGGTGGCTTGGCGGTTGAGCGGGAGTCGATGCAATGGAATTGATTTCAATAGCAAACTGTTTGCATAACCATGAAAAATATCAACAGTCACAGGGTTTTTAAACGAAACAATCAGAATCCTTATCCCGATGGTGAATACGTTTTATACTGGATGCAGATCAACCGGCGTTTCCATTACAATTTTGCCCTTGAATATGCAGTTGCATGGGCAAACAAATTAGATAAACCACTTCTGATTCTGGAAGCTTTCTCATGCGACTATCCCTGGGCCACCAGGCGCACTCATACATTTATGATGCAGGGTATGAAAGAGCACCTGGAGTTCGCTCAACAGGAAAAAATAAACTACATATCTTTTGTAGAAGAGGAGACAGGGCAGTATCAAACTCTGCTCAAGGGACTGAGCCGAAATGCCTCTATGATTGTTACTGACGAATATCCTGTTTTCATTATGAGAAAACGGAACGAGAATCTGCCCGGTGAGTTGGGGATCCCATATATCACTGTCGACAGTAACGGTCTGATACCTCTCGGTTTAACTGATAAAGATCCATACAGTGCCTATTTCTTTCGCAAAATTATGCAGAAGAATTTCATCGAGGTTTTCACGAATCCGCCTGAAAAAGATCCGCTTGAGAACCTTCACAATCAAACTGCAGTAAAAATAAAAGAAGAGTACTTCAGGGATCTGCCGGATGCTGAAAGGTCATTGAACGATATAGAAGGAACAATTGAAAAGCTCAGTATCAAAAAAGATGTAATCCCGGTTGAATGGCATGGCGGGCGGGCTGCGGCACTCGGAATGCTGGGCCAGTTTGTCAAAAACGGGTTGCTTGAGTATGATGAGAAAAGAAATGATCCCGATGAAAACAAAACCAGTCAGCTCAGTCCCTGGCTTCATTTTGGCAAGATTTCTGAATATGAAATAGTAAAAACTGTTCTCGACTATCAACCGGATGGCTGGGATCTTGATAAAATCACATTTAACAAAGGTTCTACCGGAGGTTTTTTCAACGGAAATCCGAATATCGACAGCTTTCTGGATGAAGTGATCACCTGGCGAGAGGTTGGGTTTCATTTTGCGCATCACCGGCCGGACTATGATCAGCTTGAAAGCCTGCCTGACTGGGCGCTCAAAACGATGGATCAGCACAGAGATGACAAGCGTGAATGGATTTACAGTTATGAAGAACTGGAACAGTCGAACACACATGATGATATCTGGAATGCAGCTCAGACGCAACTCAGGGAAGAGGGTATAATTCACAACTATCTTCGCATGTTATGGGGAAAAAAAGTTATTGAGTGGACGCCGGACTATGAAACGGCATTGCAATATCTTATTGATCTTAATAATACATACGCAATCGACGGCAGAGACCCCAACAGCTATTCAGGAATCTTCTGGTGTTTCGGACGATTTGATCGTGCATGGCAGGAGAGGCCGGTATTCGGAAAATTACGATATATGACAAGTAAAAGTACCCGGAAAAAGGTAAAATTAAAAAACTACGTGGAAAAATATGGCGGCTGAAAACCTACTGTAAGTTTTTTGTCTTTTTCCGCGAATCATCAGCCATTTTATCTGCATATTCCTGCAATTTCTCCGAAATGTCCCGGTCATTCATACCGAGCATTCTCAAAGCCAGAAGGCCTGCATTTTTAGCTTTACCGATAGCTACTGTAGCGACCGGTACACCATTTGGCATTTGAACAATAGAGTAAAGACTGTCGAGACCTCCAAGTGCTGATGTTTTAACAGGCACACCGATCACCGGCAGCGTGGTATAGGCAGAGAGCATTCCGGGCAGATGAGCGGCACCGCCTGCTCCTGCAATGATTATTTTAATTCCGCGATCTCTGGCTTCTTTGCCGTACCGGGCCATCAGGTCAGGAGTACGATGTGCCGAAACCACCTTCTTTTCATACTGAATATTAAACTCGTCTAGAATCTCTGCAGCCTCTTTCATTGTGGGCCAATCGCTGTCACTACCCATCAAAATCCCAATCAATGGTTTATCCGCCATAATATTTTATACTTATCTGACTTTAAAATTTAATTATAGTTTCGATCTGATTTTAAAAGAAATTATAACACTTTTTATTTGCATAAGCGCAATTTGAAAAATACATTATCGTATAAAATATAACTACTTAACTACTGACTAAAAAAATTCTACTCAAATATGATCTTTGAAATTTCAAATCCTGAGAATATTTCATCTGCAGATATTGTTGTCGGTATTCCATCTTTAAATGAAGCCGATTCTATTCATGTGCCAACGGAAATTGTAAGCAGGGGTTTGCAGGAGTATTATCCCGATAAAACTTCATGTATAGTAAACGTAGATAATCATTCGGAAGACGGAACAAAGGATGTGTTTTTAAATACAGATACGGATGTTCCAAAAATCTATGTCACAACCCCGGAAGGAGTTCTTGGAAAAGGCCAGAATATCATTAACCTGTTTCAGGTTGCTTCAGAACTTAAAGCAAAAGCAATCATTATGGTGGATGCTGATTTGAAAAGTATTACGCCCGAATGGGTCGAAAATCTTGTAGCTCCTCTTTTTGACGGTTATGATTATGTGGTACCTGTCTATTTGCGGCATAAGTATGACGGAACCATAACAAATAACATCGCATACCCGATGTTGAGAACGCTGTACGGGCTAAGAGTTCGGCAACCAATTGCCGGTGACTTCGGAATTTCAGGAATGCTTGCAAGGAACTACCTTATTGAAAAAACCCGGACAAAAAGTGTAACGCAATTTGGAATCGATATCTGGATGACGACAATAGCAATTGGCAGAAAATTTAAAGTATGTCAGACGTTTATGGGTTCTCCTAAGATTCACAATCCAAAAGATCCTGCAAGTGACCTGGGGCCGATGTTTTCGGAGGTTGTGGGTACTATTTTTCAACTCATGGGTGATTTTGCTTATTTATGGAAAGAAAGTAAAATGTCAAAACCGAGTGTTATCTATGGTTTTGGTTTAGGGCAGGACCTCGCTATACCAAATGTATCTGTCAGCCGCGATCAGTTATATAAATCAATCATGAAAGGGTTTGAGATGTATAGTGATAGCTGGAAAAAGGTTTTATCGGATACCACATGGAAAGAAATAAATAAAATAAAAGATCTAGAAATGGAAGAGTTTTATTATCCGAGTTCCGTGTGGGCCAGAGTGCTGTTTGATTTCAGTATTGCCTATCACAATGAAATGATGGATCGTGATGAACTTATTGAAATGCTGATTCCATTTTATCATTCCAGAACTCTTGTCTTTGTGAATAAAACGCTGGATATGAATATGCAGGAGGCAGAAGACTATCTTGAAAATGTTAACCGGTCGTTTGAGAGTGAAAAAGAATATTTGATCAATAGATGGGATCAGTCTATTAAAGAAAATGGAGGCGGAAGAGTTGCCGCAATGCTGGCCGGATCTGAATAATTCAGAGATATCTGTATCTGCTATCCGTCCATTCGCTAGTACATATTAACTCCAAAATTTACGGGTGAGGGATGAATGCGCATTTAAATCTTCAGAGAAAGGTTGACTTGATAGGATCAGCCACTGACTTCACGTATAAGTGGTGCATAAATATTGGTATGAACTCTGAAAATTCTGCGGCATTATCACTGGCCGTTGATGAATTATTAACAAATATCATTTATAATGCCACTCAAAACCGGGGTGGAAATATTGAGATTTGGTATCATTACCGAATTTCTGAAATTGAAATCGTTATTAAAGACCAGGATGGAGTTGAAAAAGCTTATTTGAATTCCCGGTCAAATAAAAATAAAAATATAAATGATGACTTCGGAGAGGTAAATCTTAAAATAGCTAAGAAGCTGACAGATAATTTCCTTTTTTTAGACAAGGGAGAAGACGGCAGGGAGTTTCGGATAGTCAAAGAATTAAAATCGGACCATATAGAGAGTATAATTGCTAAAAAAAACCTGTCTGATAACAGTGAAAATGATTTGGATACAGAACCCATCTATCTGTTTACACCTGCAACAGCAGATGATGCGGAAGATATTTGTAAGTTAATTTACCGTACATACGATTATTCTTACTATAAAGATGATCTTTATTTCCCGATGCGGGTGGGAATGGCAATTCGGAATGAGCTAAAGTTCGGAGTAATTGCAAGAACGGCAAACAGTAAACCAGCCGGGTATTTTGCTGTTATTAAAAAAGAGAATTCCCTGATCGGTGAGGTGGGGGAAGCTGTAGTTACGCCAAATCATCGTAAAAGAGGTTTGATGAAGAAGATGCTTAACAATCTTATTGATACAAGCCGAAAAAAAGGGCTGATCGGGCTATACGGTACTGCTGTTAGTATTCACCTGATTAGTCAAATAGTAAATACCAAGTTTGGATTTATCAGTACAGCCATTATTCTCGGAAACCTGCCTGCTTATGTATTTGTACATATGGATAATACACTAAAAGATCCATTGAGTGTTGTTTTAGATTACTTACCGCTTTCTGAAGAGTGGGACAGATCCGTCTATTTACCGGAATCATATGAATCAATACTAAAAAAACTCTATTCCCAATTCAAAATAAAGCCTCAATTTCAGCAATTACCCGATAGAGTCAGTACGCCTGAGGGTAAAACAGATTTACAACTTAAAATAAAATATGATTCTAATGTTGCTCTGATCATTGTCAGAAAGTATGGTAATACGTTCGAAAGTTCTCTTTTTCGGCTATTTGAGAGTTTGAAAGGCTTAATTTTAAATTCTGTATATATCGATTTGCCACTTAATGATCCCTGGGTGAATGCTGCTACCGGTTATCTGAAAAGCAAAGGTTTTATTATTGCCGGTATCATGCCTATGTTTCACAATGAAACCGATCATTTGCGCATGCAAAAAATCAATACCAATATTGATTTTGATAAAGTTAAAGTTCTTAATGAGAAAGCCCTGGAACTTAAAGAGATAATAATGAAAGAATATTCTTTGGTGCGGAAGAGCTAAAAAAAGTAAGATATATTTTAAATTTCAAAACAGATCCGGAAACTTTTTAAGGCAGTCTTGTTCCCTCCATCCGCCTCAGTAATTCAAAATAGCGTTCAATCATCCGCTGATAATCCTGGCGGAAGCGAGTGTAATTCGGATCCTGAAGACGAGTCCTTATTTCCTGCTTGAGCTCTTCAAGGGTAATATCAGGAGGTATCGCCTGGTCAAATCCTTCGGGTATATCACCTTTCCTTTCTTCGTCTTCACCGCGTTCCTGGAGTGATTTTTCAGCATTCAGCATTCGTGAAAGGATATTTTCCTGCCGTTTCTGCATCAGTGGGTCTGTCATTCCTCCCCGCAGATCATTGATAGAGTCTTCCATCTCTTCTATCATCCGCTGCATTTCACTGAGTGCACGATCACCCTGCTTCAGTGCACCGTTTTGCTGCAGCTTCTGAAGCTGTTTTCTTATTTCATTCTGCTGCCGGGCAAGCTGATCCAGCCTTTCTGATTGTTCCCTGGTAAGACGATCGCCCTGTACATCATTTATAATTTGTTGCATCTGCTCATTTAATTTCTGCTGATCGCCCGACATCTGCTGCATCTGCTCAATCATCTGCTGCATACTCATCGATCCGCCTGCCCCGCCGCCGCTTTGCTGCTGATTCATTAACTGGTCAATCAAAGATGCAATCATCGAAGACAAGTTATTAATTCCTCCCATCGATTCACGGGCAGCAATGGTGGAACGTCTTCTGTCGCGCTCAGCCATCTGTGTGGTCGACTGCTCCAGATTTTTTTCTACAGTTGATTTAAGCTTATTGATTTGATTGGATAGCCCGGGAATTTCAGATGATACCTGGAAAAGCGTATCGGCAACCTGCGAAAATTGATCTTCAATATTTTTCTGTTTCCTGGCCAGTTCCACAAAAGCCTGACTGCGGTTGTCAATTTCAGCAGCCTGTACTGTCAGCGTTTCCTGTGATTGTGAAAGTTCCATAAGCGTATAAAGAGATCTTTGTAAAGCCAGCATGTTAATTTCTCTCTGCTGACCGCTCATCTGCTGCATGGCCTGCTGCATCCTCTCAGACTGTTCGCGCATCTCCTGTGCTATCTGTTGCCTCTGTCGGTTTAACTGTTCGCCCGGCTCTTTTTCTCCGTCCTGAAGCTTTTCTCCGGCTTCACCATCCATTTCCTGCAGCTGCTTTATCTGTTTACCAAGATCTTCACGGGAAGTCTCTTGCAACTCATTTATCTTTTCAATTAGCTTTTCAGGTGGATTTTGATCCAGGTTGTCAATCTGATCTCCTACCTTCTCCAGGTCTTCCATTCCGGTTTCAAGTTCATTCTTAAGATCCTGAAGAGAATTTTTTGACTCCTCCGTTTTTTCTAGCCGTTCTGCAAGGTTTTCAAACTGTTTCGAGATTTTGTCAAGATCGCTGTTCAATTTCAGTGTCTTGAAAAGTTCGAGTGTCCGCTGAAGTCGTTCGCGGTAAACTTCTTCATTAAAATCAAGATTCTGCAGGGCTTGCTCCATCTGTTGAGGACTCATGTTTTCAAGCGATTTGCGAAGCTCCTCCATGGCTTCACGAAGAGCGGGATCGTCGAGCTCTTCCATCAGTTTCTGAAGCTCCCTGTATGCTTGTTGTGTCTCTTCAGATAAGTTATTGTTTTGCTCAATCTCTTTGCGAAGTTCATCAAACTGTTCACTCAGTTCCTGAACAGTCTCCTCAATTTTTTTCTGACTCTTCTCCATCTCTTCGACCTGCTGTTGCTCTTCCCAGCCGTGCTCCTGATTCTGTTTTAATTGTTCAAGGAATTCATCGTACTCCTGCTGCATATTTTGATAATCTTCAGAAACCTCATCAAGGCGGTTCTGTATATCTTTCTCTTTCGAATCAATCTCCTCAAAATAAGCACTCATTGACGGCATGGTAAGAGTCAGTCGCTGCGATGTACCGGATTTAAAACCATTTATTTCATCGTTGTCCCAAACCCTGATCCAGAATGTAACTTCATCACGGGGGCGCATGTCAAGAGATTTGAGGTTCCATTCCACCATGTCGGAGCGTCCGATGGAGGGTTTTTTCAGTGATATTCTTCCGCGTACGGGTTCGCTGACAAAAGCTCTTTTCATTTCCCACTCAAGATTTGCTTTAGTGAGGCCGAAATCATCAGTTGCCTGATAGAGAATATTCAATTCCTTTGGTTCAGCAACGGTAATATTTGTTTCAGGTTCACGTATAACTGCAGTAGGCAGTTCGTCCTCAACAATATCGAGGGTAAATTTAAAAGGATTTCTATTTGTCAAACTATCAGAATCCACAAGTTGAAACCGGATGGTATCAGGTGTGTCAACAGTAAATGAATATTCAAACTCTCCGGGTTTATCGTCCGTATCTGATAATTTTTTCAGCTGATTCCGGTGTAAGATTGAGATATCCTGAACAGGTTTGTTGGGAATACCCGCTATGTTAACAGTTGATCCTTTGTAAGCCGGGATCCGGGAAAAAGGATATTCAAACGATTCACCCGACAATCCGGTGTAGGCAGGAGGCTGAACCACAACAGACAACAGTTCAAAGCGTGGCCTGAGCTGTACATCAATCTGAAAAGTTGAACTCTCAAATTCATCCATTATAATCTTATACTCTGCGTTGGATGTTAATTCAACAGCCTGAGCTGTGTATACGGAATCAGCAGTGCTTTTTCTCATGGGTCTCAGGCGGAACTCTTCTTCAATTTCCGTTTTGAGTGCAAGGAAAACACGTTCGGGTTCATTTCCGTTAAACAGGACCTCAGGTATCAGTTCAGAGCCGTGTTCCAGTGTAATCGATCCTGGTGAAACGGTATAAGCAAAAGGATTTGGTTTTTCAAACGTTTGCCAAAAGTAAACAGATCGTTTAACACCTGTGTCGTTATAGAAGAGGTTAAGAGTGAAGAGAGATGAAGCCAGTACAAAAAGTATAATCGCAAATTGCATGTACCGGTGAACAGGCTGCTGCGAAGTGAAGTGCTCCAGATCTTTCTTAAGCTTTTGCCGATTAATGTTTTCAAGGTTTTTTTGAATGGCAAGCTCATGAAATGGTGATTCCCGCCCCGGTTTTTTAAGAAACAGATCTACAGCGTGTAATAATTCAGGGTATTCCAGGCTTTTAAAAAAGTTTCTGTAGAAGGAAGAGAAGCTTATTGCGGCATATTTTTTAAATGTGACATACCCTGCAAAAAATGAGATAAAAATTGTGATAAGCAGACTTATAGTCTTTATGGGAGCGGAAAAATAGAACCACTGTTCAAGCAGTGTGAGAATCAAAAAACCTGATAATAGAATTCCGGCAATAATAAACAGTACTGATACCTTTCGGTCTCTGCTCAGATTCTGATGATAGCGGCGGAGTGATTCTATCAGAATTTTAGCTTCGTTATGTTTATCTGGTTTATTCTTCAAGTTGTTAAATTTTTTTTAGATGCAGGTCACTAACTAAAACGCAGAGAGATTGAAATATTTTAAACAGACAGTTAATTATAAACATTTCATTGGAATTGAAATGTTATAAAAGGGTACTGAGTGTAGCAGCGTTCTTGAAAGAAAATCTGTTGTTCTCTTTCTTAACTGTGATTATCTCGTTATCAGCATCATGTTCCATGAAAAAGTGCCAGTTATTCTCAGCAGCCTTATGTAAAATAGTTTCCTTCTCCTCCAGTGTTTGAACCGGGTACATATCATAACCCATCACCCACGGGATAGGTACATGGGCAAATGTAGGCAACAGGTCAGCAGCAAATAGTAACGTTCTGTTTTCGTCCTGAATGCGGGGAAGCTGTTGCCCGATTGTATGGCCATTCACCGGGATTGTATCAAATCCGTTTTCAAATTCATGATTATCACTAACAAGGTTTAGCCTGCCGCTTTCAGAAATAGGTTCAATATTTTCAGTCAGAAAACTTGCCTGTTCGCGTGTATTCGGATTATTGGCATTATTCCAGTGTCTCTTATTTACATGATATGTTGCATTTTCGAAAAGATGTTTCAGTTCTCCCTTATCATCATAAAAGGTGGTACCGCCGCAATGGTCAAAATGCAGATGCGAAAAAATAACATCCGTAATATCCGAAGGTTTAATCCCGGCACTGCTCAGGGAGTCTGTCAGGTTACTGTGGTCGTAATCGAGTGCATATATACGTTCCATCTTATCATTGAACTTTGTGCCGGAGCCATTATCAATCAGGTAAATTTTATCTGTTGCACGGGATTTTACCAACAGGCACCGCATTGCCATTGGAATCCTGTTTTTTTCATCTGCGGGAAGCTTTTTACTCCATAAAGTCTTAGGCACCACACCAAACATAGCCCCGCCGTCAAGTCTGAATCTTCCTGTTTCGATAGCGGTAAGTTCAAAATTACCGATCATTCCTGTAGATAGTTCAGTTGGCATGCTGTTCCTGTAATTTCGATTATTAAATGAATAAACAGTTATTCACTAATGTACACATAAAACAATTTTCGAAAAATGATTCTTATCTCTCATATGTAAGAATCTGGTTTAAAAAGAGGGAAGGGGATCCGTGCGGTAAAGCGTATCCATCAGGGTTATACCTATCAGCAGTATAAAAAAGAGAATTCCCACTACGAGAAGCAAAAGGTTGAAACGGCTGTCCCAGTATAAATTCATAAAAAAGGCAGCTACAATACTCGCTTTCACCAATGCGATCGCAATTGCAACCACGATATTCCAGGGAGAAGGAATTTCAATAAAGGCAACACCAACAGTTATGATTGTCAGGATCAAAAGGGAGATACCGACTCCCCATAAAAATTTAGCTGAAGAGATATGATGTCCGCTCATAATCTTATTCTGTTATTATAATTAGTCAATTAAGTATAAAAGTGGGAACAGGAAAATCCATATGATATCAACGAGGTGCCAGTAAAGGCCTGTGATTTCAACCGGTGTGTAGTAATTACTGTGAAAAACACCTTTTCGGGCTTTAACCAGTAACCAGACCATTAAACCGATACCAACTATAACGTGAACGCCATGCAAGCCGGTCATCATGTAGTAGATGCTGAAAAAGATATTGGCCTGCGGATGATCAATTCCCTCAAATGTGTAGTAGGCACCCGGGAAAATTCCAAGTTCAAATTTATGGGAGTACTCAAAATATTTAATCACCATAAAGACAAATGCCAGGGCAATTGTTATCAAAAGATTGATGACGATGCCTTTTTGCTGGTTCAGCTGTGCAGAGCGAATCGCCATAGCTACGGTTAGAGAACTTCCGATCAGAACGACGGTATTTACACCACCCCAAAACGTATCGAGCTGTTCGGATGCCATGATATACAAATCAGGATACCATGCCCGGTATACGATGTAAGCTGCGAATAAACCGCCAAAAAACAGAATTTCAGTTACAAGGAAAACCCACATGCCCATTTTTGCTGATTCAAATTGCTGATCTGAATCCACAAAGTGATGCTGCACGTGTGCTGTCAATTGATCAATTGCCGATGTTTGAGACATAATAATTTGTCGGATAGTTGTTTATTTGGCTTTATCAGCCGCTTGTTCTTTATTTGTTTGTGAGATATCTGCGTCTGAACCGTGCCCGTTGTGTGAACCTGCAATACCAAGCTGAAACTCCGACATTGGCTTATGGTAATCATAAGGTCCGTTAATGATAACAGGAGTATGCTCAAAATTGTGCTGCGGTGCCGGTGAGGATACCTGCCATTCGAGAGCCCTGCTTCCCCACGGATTAGCCGTGGCTTTTTTACCCCTGAGAAGTGAGTGAAGCAGGTAACCGAACATAATGAAAAAGCCGATTCCCAGTACATAAGAACCTATTGTAGAAAATTGGTGAAACGGCTGAAACTGATCAATGTAGTTATAATATCTTCGGGGCATTCCCTGGGAACCCATCACAAACTGTGGTAAAAATGTCATATTAAAGCCGATAAAGATAATGGCACACGAAATTTTCGCCCAGTATTCGCTGTACATTTTTCCAAACATTTTTGGCCACCAATAGTGAAGTCCGCCCAGGAACGCCATCACCATTCCGCCCATCATCACGTAGTGGAAATGGGCTACTACATAATAAGTATCATGTACATGGATATCTACTGAAAGTGCTCCCAGCATAATTCCGGTAAATCCCCCGATTGTAAATAAAAAGAGAAAAACCATTGCATAGAGCATCGGGGTTTTCATATCAATAGAGCCCTTGTACATGGTTGCCAGCCAGTTAAAGATTTTTATACCGGTTGGGATTCCAACAAGGAATGTTAAAAAGGAGAAGACCATATTTGCCAGTGATGACTGACCGGCTGTAAACATGTGGTGTCCCCATACCAGGAATCCGATAAATGCAATGGCAAGTGATGAAAGTGCTATGGCCCAGTATCCGAAAATTGTCTTTTTAGAAAATGTAGAGATAATTTCAGAGATAACACCAAATCCCGGAACAATCATAATATATACTGCAGGATGGGAATAAAACCAGAAAAAGTGTTGATAAAGAACAGGGTCTCCGCCAAGATTCGGATCAAATATACCAATACTCAATGCACGCTCCATTGTAAGCAGTAAGAGAGTAATGGCCAGTACAGGAGTAGCCAATACCTGGATTATACTTGTAGCATAAAGTGACCATTGAAACAGAGGCAGTTTACTCCAGGTAAGACCAGGTGCCCGAAGCTTATGGATAGTAACAATAAAGTTTAAGCCGGTCAGAATGGACGAAAAACCAAGAATGAAAATCCCCAGGGTCATTAAAAGTACATTCGATCCTGAAGTGGTGCTGCTGTAGGGGGTATAAAATGTCCATCCTGTGTCGAGTCCGCCGGTGAAAATAGCTGTCAGAGTAAAAAGTGCTCCAATAACATAGATGTAATAACTTGCGAGGTTTAATCTCGGAAAAGCCACATCTTTACAGCCCAGCTGAAGAGGCAGGATCAGGTTCCCCAGGGCGGCAGGTACCGAGGGAATCAGGAAGAAGAAAATCATGATTGCCCCATGCAGGGTAAAGATCTGATTGTAGGTATTGGCATCCACAAAATTTTGAGCCGGGGTAAGAAGTTCCGTCCTCAGTAAAATTGCAAGCATTCCGCCGATAAAAAAGAATACAGCTATGGATGCGAGATACATGATCCCGATCCGCTTATGATCAATCGTGGTTAACCAGGACCAGATGCCTTTTTCCGCATTCAGGAAATGGACTTTTGGGTTTTCTTCAGGCTTGTAACGCTGAACCTGTAGTTTTTTTATTCTTGCAGTTTCTTCTGTAGCCATATTAATCTATAGTTTTTAAATATTCGATAATTGCGTCAATCTGACGATCGTCGAGTGACCCGGAAAAAGAGGGCATTATCGCATTATAGCCTTCAACAATTTTAGCATTGGGTTCGAGTATACTTTCACGAATGTAATTTTCATCAGCTATCACTGTTTCACCGCTTTGCATTGTCTGTTCGCGTTGCCAGATACCCTGGAAAGTGGGGCCCAGCTGCTCAGTGCCATCTACAGAGTGGCATGTAAGGCATGCATTACGCTCTACGAGACTTTTACCGAGATCAACCGGTGACTGATCCTCGCCCTCTGATGCTGAAGTAGCAAGCCATCGCTGGAAATCCTTTTGCTCATGTACAATAACACTTGCAATCATATCTGAATGAGCTGTTCCGCAGTATTCGGTACAGAAAATTACAGATTCCCCCGGTTCGATAGCCTCAAACCATACTGAGCTGTATCGATTGGGCAGAACATCTCTTTTGATCCGGTAGTCGGGAACGTAAAATGAGTGAATTACATCAGAGGATGTCATCACAAGTTTCACGGGTCTGTTAGCGGGCACATGTAGTTCATTTACACTGACCGCTCCATTTTTGTAGTGGAATTCCCAGAGCCAGGATTTGCCCACAACCCTGATCTCGTATGCATCTTCGGGTGGTGTAATTGAATTCAGATACCCGGTGAATCCCCATCCGAATACAATAATTACAAGAATAAGTGGAATTACAGACCAGGTTATTTCAAGTTTATTGTTGTGGGTAATAACAGGGGTTACATCTTCTTCCGATCGCCGCCTGTAGCGCCATGAGAAATAGAGAATAGCTATTGTAATACCGACTAAAAAAATGAAACTTACGATATTTATAAAATAAAACAGTGCATCCGTTTCACCCGCCATTGTGCTTTTGGCCGGAGGAAGCATCCAATCTAAGAATTCAATCATTTTTCAATTTCAAATGTTTGCGTTTGTGACGATTTTTTTTCCCTCATCCAGAAAAGACCAAGAAATATACCGAGAAATATTAAAGTAGCCAAGCCCCCCAGTTTCATTATATTTAATGCCACCGGAACATAACTGTCGGACGAAGGATCGTATGTAAAGCAATACAATACAACACGATCAACGGCTGATCCTATTTTTCCGTCAGCAGACTCATACAGGGCATTTCGAAGACTAAATTCAGGAAACTCAATACCATACAAATAACGGGTTATTTTCCCGTCAGGGCTTAAAAAACTGATTGCCGCCGCGTGCACATATTCGCCGGTTCTTTCATCATATGTATATTTAAAACCGATTGCTTCCGTCAGTTTCAGAATATTATTTTCATTGCCGGTTAACAAATGCCACCCGGATTCGGCACCCTTCCGGTCTAATTTGTTTACATATTTTTCTTTACTTCTCGCTGCATGATCACTTGTTTCGTCGGGATCGATACTGAAAGAGATAATGATATAGTCCTCGCCCGGATTCCACTGTAATTCATTTACTACTTTAAATACGCCCTCAAGTACGAGCCCGCATAACATAGGACACTCATAGTAAAGCGGGTTAAGAAGTACCGGTTTTCCCTCTTCAAGTAAATCACCGATTGTAACGGAATCTCCTTCAGAGTTTGCAAACGTGACATCAAGAGGAATCTGTTCACCCAGCTTTTCCTCGATTCCAATATTTTCAAGTATCGCAGGTTTCCCCTGGTTCAATTGTGCTGTCGATATCTCGGTAATCAAAAGCACTGAAAGAAAACCTGCAATTCTCAGTGCTGTTTTCATTCTGTTTTAACTATTCTGAATTTTTTGCTGTTAATGATATGGCACTATCAATCGGTATTCGATAGATACCTTCATCAGGATCAACAACTCCATAGCTGTTTAACGTTTCCTGGTCTCTTTCTTTTAACTCAGATATATCATAAAAAGTACTTTCTTTTGCAACTTCCTGCTGAGCTGAATCTATTGTATAATCATATATCTCAATTATACCCACAATCATTACAAGGATCAGGAACGTTCCGAAGATCGTCCAGAAAGTTAATTTCTTCACATTAAGATCATCGGTCATTGCGCCGAAATTGATCGAATCGGAAAAGTTTTCATTGGCAACTTCCAGATCTACACGATCTTCGGTCTTAAACGATTCATCTGTCTCAGAAGTTTTTTTCGCTTCCTCCTCAGAGTCGATAACTCCAAGTTCTCTTGCCCAGTCCATAATTTTATCTTCAGAAATATCGTGTTCTGATGCAAGTTCTTTGAGCTTCTCTTTGCCTCCTGAAACAGCTTCAAGCGCAATCTTTGCTTTTTGGTCT
The DNA here is from genome assembly GCA_964449075.1 of uncultured Balneolaceae bacterium. Lineage (GTDB taxonomy): Bacteria > Bacteroidota > Rhodothermia > Balneolales > Balneolaceae > CAYVBJ01. Next base: position 9,190 of record CAYVBJ010000003.1, on the reverse strand, counting down.
TTTGTAAAGTTGTTTTTTTTGTTACTCATGTTCTTACGCTTATAAATCAGAAATCATTTATTGGTGGTAATGCTTATCCAGGGATTCGGCAAGTTTAGGATCGTTCACCGGAACCAGGTTGTGTTTTTTCAGGCGCTGAAAAAACAGGCCGAAGAATATTCCGCCCAGGCCAAAAAATGTTGTGATATCCATCCAGCTTATGTGAACCCCGTGATGACTTAGAATTGGCATTGCAATCCAGTAAACTTCAACAAAGTGCATGAATAATACCAATACCGATGTAAAAATTAACAGTTTTTTCTGATGTTTGGTGTCTCTGTTAAGTAAAAGAATAAACGGAAGAACAAATCTGCCAATGATCAGTGAATAGGAAACGAAAGCCCAGCTGCCTTCAAGCCGGTGATAAAACCACAAAGTCTCCTCAGGAATATTGGCGTAGTAGATAAGCAGCAACTGACTGAAAGCTATATATGCATAGAAAACCGTAAACCCAAAAAACCAAGCTCCCATATCGTATATATGAGATTTGGATATAGTGTTTTCAAGAATTCCCCGTTTCTGCATCCAGGAAATCAAGAGAATCATCAAAGGGAAAAAGGCTTGAATACTCATTGCAAAAAAGTAAACGCCAAACATGGTTGAGAACCAGTGAGGATCGAGAGACATCAGCCAGTCGAAGCTTGCGAATGCAACGGTTAATGCAAATATCAGGATTCCGGGAGCACTGTATTTTTTCAGCAATTGAGTTAGTCCCCAGTTACCGGTTCTATCCATTTCGACTGACACTTTATGAAGCTTGTATCCTATAAATCCCCATATTGAAAAATAGATGATTTGTCGAATCACAAAGAACGTCTCATTCAGGTAAGGCATTTTGCCAGCCAGGATCGGATCGGCAAGAACATCTTCTGTGTGAGTCCAGTGATAAAGAGAGTGCATTCCAAAGAGTATGGGGATAATAAAAATAGCCCATATCCAGAGGTTTGATGAGAAAGCTTCCGGTATTCGCCGGATTACTACTCCCCATGAAGACTGAGTAATGTGATGGATCATCAGAAGAATCAGTGCAGCTAAAGCGAAACTTGTGAAATAGGTAAAACTTGTCAGGTAAGAAAAGAAAAATTGTTCCGAGTTCAGGAAGTAACCTACAGCGCTTGCAAGTAAGCCAACAATTCCTGTGCCATACAAGACTTTTGATGTCTGTATATGTTCAGGAAACTGGAGGGAATCTGTTATTTTTGGACTGCTTGTAGCCATGAAAAATTCCTGTATTCAACGATTTTAATTATCTGATTGTGCTTTGATGAACTCAATAAGTGATTGAAGTTCACTCTCTGAAAGGTAATCATACGGTTGCATAACATTCGGATACCCTTCTGCAACTTTGGCTGAAGGTTCAGTGATAGATTCATAAATATAATCTTCATCTGCAGTAACAACGGAGCCGTCTTCAAGAGGCCGGTCATTTCCGAACAAATTCTGAAACGAAGGACCGACTAAACGACTTCCATCCAATGAGTGGCACGTGTTACATGCATATTGGGTATAGAGCGACTCGCCGCGGGAGGCACTGACCTCAGCTCCTGCATCAGCGGCAGCTGCTGCTTCACGTTCTTGAGCAAGAGCCTGCTGTTCCTCTTCGTATCTTTGCATCAGGTCTGCAAGATCAACGTCAAATTGCTGCATTTGATCCTCAGGTATATACTGACTCCGCTGAAGTGCGCGTACATAAGAGACAATAGCCCAGCGGTCTTCAACCGGTATCTGGGTAGCATATGATGGCATATTTCGAATGCCGTTTGCAATAGCGGAGTATATTTCACCGTCGGGAACTTCGCGCAGCCGATTGCTGTGAAATGAGGGGGCGGGCACATAACCGTAGTCGCCGGTCATTATAATTCCTCTTCCGTCACCTGTGCCGCCATGGCAAACAGAGCAGTAAATATCATATCTGTCCTGGCCCCTGTAGATAAAAGACCCCGTAACTTCCATTGGAATATCTTCCACAAAAGAGCTATCCGGATTCAGCCCTTCATAGTATTCAACATCTTCTTTCAGCAGGCCGCGAGCCACAGTTCCTTCAACCGGCGGCCTCATCGCACGGTTATCGGCAAAGAATTCATTTTCTTCCTGGGCATTGAACCTGTTTTGAAAATCCATGTTCAGATTAGGATGCACAGGTGGTTTTTCTGATTTCTGACCGCGACACGACATAAACAGAACGGATGCCAGTAGCAGTAAGTAAATAATCTTTTTAGCCAATATCATTATTTCTGGTCGTTAAAATTGGTCTGAATGTTGCTGATCAAATTTCATCGTAGATTTTTTCAATATTTGCGGCTCCGGCTTCTTCAAGCAATTTATGTACTTTTTCTGAATCGAACAGCGGATCTGTAGATTCAACGCATACAAAAAAACCGTCATTGGTTGCCTTTTTAAAATTTTCGGAGCTAAAAAGCGGATGGTTTAATTTGGGCAAACCGTTAAGGAAAAACATTCCAAATACAGCACCAAAAGCTGAAAGAAGAACAGTAAGCTCAAATGTAACCGGGATCCATGCAGGAACATTAAAAAGTGTTTTACCGCTTATATTCAGCGGATAGTCAAATACCATCATAAAGGAGATCATCAGCAAGGCTCCGGAGAAACCAAGCAGACCGTGAACAAGAACAATCCATCCCAGTTTCGACTTTTTTAAACTCATAGCCTTATCCATTCCATGGATCGGGTAAGGGCTGAAGGTATCATATTTTTTAAAGCCGTTTTTATTAACAATACGCGCCGCATCAACCAGTTCCTTTGGATTTCGAAACTCGGCAAGCATACCGTAAAGTGATTTATTTGAAGCAGCTGAATTCATTATGTTGTCTGTTTATACTGATTCATTTTTGGGTTCAGGTACGATTACTTCATGCGGGGTGTATTCACCGGTCTCCTCGTCATAATTATGAGGATCAGCCTGTGGCATAACTCCTTTCAGTTCCGCAACAGCAACCATGGGCAGAAATCTCAAAAAGAGAAGGAAGAAAGTAAAAAAGAGCCCGAATGTTCCGATATATGTTAACGCATCCCAAATTGTCGGGGAGTAATAAGCCCATGATGATGGCATATAGTCGGTAGAAAGAGAGGTTACTGTAATAACAAAACGCTCGAACCACATACCAATATTTACAATAATTGAAATAATAAATGTAAATGTAACATTTCTTCTCAGTTTCTTTGACCAGAAAAATTGAGGCGAAATCACATTACACGCTATCATTATCCAGTAAGCCCACGCGTATGGTCCGGTAGCTCTGAGCATAAAGATTGCTTTTTCATATTCAACACCACTGTACCATGCCATGAAAAATTCCATCAGGTATGCAAAACCGACCATTGTACCGGTTACCATTAGGATGATATTCATCTTTTCAATATGATCTACAGTCATGATATCTTCCAGCTTGTAGATTTTGCGACAGATAATCATCAAAGATAGTACCATAGCAAAACCGGAAAAAACTGCTCCTGCCACAAAATAGGGCGGGAAAATAGTTGTATGCCAGCCGGGAATAATAGATACAGCAAAATCGAACGATACAATGGTATGAACTGACAGTACCAGGGGAGTAGCAAGGCCGGCAAGAATCATATATGCTTTCTCGTAATTCCACCAGTGCCTGTTGCTTCCTCTCCAGCCTAATGAAAAGACACCGTAGAGAAATTTACCGGTTTTACTTTTGATACGGTCTCTTATAGTAGCAAGATCAGGAACAAGGCCCACATACCAAAACAGGAAAGAAACCGTGAAATAAGTAGAGACCGCAAACACGTCCCAGAGCAGGGGGCTGGCAAAATTAGGCCACATTGCCATCTGGTTGGGCAGCGGGAACATCCAGTAAACGACCCAGATACGACCTACGTGAATTGCCGGAAATACCCCGGCGCACATCACGGCAAAGATAGTCATTGCCTCTGCAAAACGGTTAATGGCCGTACGCCAGTCCTGCCGGAAAAGAAATAAAATTGCCGATATCAGTGTGCCGGCATGTCCGATTCCGACCCACCATACAAAGTTAATAATTGCCCATCCCCAGCCTACTGTACTGTTAAGGCCCCATATTCCTGTACCTTCCCAAACCAGGTAGCCGATGGATACCAGCATGACAAAAAGCAGCAGGTTTGAAACTGCAAATGCCAGGTACCATCCTTTTGGTGTCGGACGAAGATTTATATCCGTAATAAGTGATGTAATACTGCTAAAATCGTGATTTCCTTTCACGAGTGCAGGTTCCGGTACGTATTCGTACGTTTTACTCATGTCTTCTAAAATTCCTGATTAAATACTTATCAATTAAGCCAGTTCCGGGTTTTCATTCCGTAATTTTGCGAGGTAAGAGGTACGAGGACGTACATTCAGCTCTTCAAGCATCACATAGTTACGATCATTCTTTTTATGGGTTGATACCACGCTGTTTTGGTCTGTCAAATCTCCAAACGTAATAGCATTTGCAGGACATGCCTGTTGACATGCTGTTTGAACCATACCGTCAGGCGGGCGTTTGGTGCCGGATTTTTTCTTTGTTTCAATTTTGGCATAATTTACCCGCTGAACACAATATGTACACTTTTCCATAACCCCCCTGAACCGAATGGTAACTTCCGGGTTCATGGCCATCTGGATGATCTCAGGATCATCACCTGTAGTCAGATATTCCTGTGTGTAATTGAAAAAATTAAACCGTCTTACTTTATAAGGGCAGTTGTTTGCACAGTATCGTGTACCAATACAGCGGTTGTAGGTCATCTGGTTCATACCATCATCACTATGGGTAGTTGCCGCGACAGGACAAACCTGTTCACATGGTGCCAATTCACAATGCATGCAGGGAACAGGTTGGTGATATGCTTTCGGATTGTCGGTATCACCTTCATAATAGCGATCCGTGCGGATCCAGTGCATGGCTCTTTTTCTGCCTACTTCCCTTTTACCTACAACAGGAATATTATTTTCAGCCTGACAGGCAATTGTGCAAACTCCACATCCAAAACAGGCGTTAAGGTCAATGGCCATTCCCCACTGCGGCTGATAATCGGGAGGTGAAAATGGAGTGAAAAGTGAAACAGGATCTTCCTGTCCAATTTCACGAGCTTCTTTCATCCCGGGCACTTCATAGCCGTGAACGCTTTCGTAAGATGCAAAATCCGGATTCGAACGATACTCTTCAATGGTAGCCGTCCGGATCATGTCACGGCCTTCAAGATTGTGATGATTCTGTGTGCTTGCAATTTCGTAAGATCGTCCTGTAAGTGATATTTCAGCAGGCTGAAAATATGAATTCCCGGATGTTTTTAAGGGATAAACATTTACTCCAACACCATCCGCTACCCGCCCGATACCATTGCGGCCATAACCTGCAGTGAGTGTGACAGAGTCTTCGGCGTGGCCGGGCTGTACCCATGCCGCAATCTCAATTAAATTTCCTCCTGCAGAGATTCTGACAACCGGTGATTCTTTTTCAGATAGATGACGTTCAGGGTCAATCCCGAGTTTAC
>CAYVBJ010000003.1:0-3552 GCA_964449075.1 uncultured Balneolaceae bacterium | reverse complement strand
ACAACCGGTGATTCTTTTTCAGATAGATGACGTTCAGGGTCAATCCCGAGTTTACGTGCAGTAGCCGGGCTCATCAGGGCCACATTATCCCATGTAACTTTTGTCATCGGATCGGGGAGCTCCTGTAGCCACCCGTTGTTGGCAAACCTGCCATCGAAAATGTTTATATCCGGTTTAATAACAATCTCAATATCCTGAACAGGTGTATGACCAAGAAATGGCTGTACAGACTGAGAAAAATTTCCCGAAAGTGAAACCGCAGCGGTTTCAAAATGATCAGGTGAATCTATGCCATCGTGAAGTATTTTTCGCCACCTGTTTTCAAAATCATCAGGGTAGATATTTTGCCATGTTTCACGAACCAATTCATAACCTTCATTATAATCGCCGGTTAAAATAGTGTTCAGGAATTCAAGTTCACTCCAGCTTTCATAAAGAGGTTTTATCTGCGGCTGAATGACGGACCGGGTGCCGTTGTAGGAGTAACCGTCGCCCCAGGCCTCAAGAAAATGTGACCTGTGAACATGCCAGTTGCACACTTTAGAGGTCTCATCAAAATAATCAGACAGGTGAAATTTCGTCTGAACATTTTCAAATGCAAGAGAGATATCAAGATCAGAAGGTGCTGTAAAAAACGGGTTTGCTCCAATTATTACTGCGGTATCGACGTTTCCGGCTTTCATATCTTCAACAAGCGATATAAACTCATCCCTGCTGTTTTGATCATCCATGAAATCTGCACGATGATAGGTTACTGTAGCGCCGGCATTACCGAGTGCCAGGTTAATGGCAGCCACTGCAGCATGTACTGCAGGTCGGTGTTCATAACCTGCGGTAAGAATTCCTCTGTTTCTGTAGTTCAGCAACTCTTCGGCGAGAACAGTAACCCAGTCATGATTTACAAATGGATTGGCTACTTCGGCAAATGCCTCTAATCCGGAAAGTGATTCGGATAACTTTTTTGCGAGGGCATACGTGAAAGCTTCAACTTCAGATGCTTTCAGCTTCAGCCTGTGATCGGCGTATGAACCGGTATTCGTAAATGTACTTTCAACAGCATAGATTCGCGACATTGAATCTTGTGTTGAGCTTACTTTTCTTTTAGATGTAAGTTCAACGGAATTCTGAACACTGTTTTTATCCGCGTGCGGATTCATAAAATCGTGATCGAGAGAAACGACCAGGTCTGCATTGCCGAAATGGTTAACGGTTCTTAGACGTTCTCCGAAAGCCAGGTTTGTACCTTCAATAGCGTTATTGTCTCCAAATGGCTCATATGTAACCCAGCGTGCATTTGGATACTTTTCCAAAACCAGGCGTTTGAGCCTGTTGTAAGTTGGGGATGAGTTTGCTTCGCTGATAAAAGCAATACTCCTTTCTGTATCTGCAAAATGACTCTCTGCAAAACTTATAAAATCTCCGTCAAAAATTTCTTCTCCGTCTTTTCTTACGGAACGCGACCTGTCTGGATCGTACATTGAGAGTACAGCTGCCTGATGATATAGGCTTGTTCTGCCGGAACTGGCTTCGTGCATCTCGTTGCCTTCTATCTTTGTAGGCCGGCCTTCGTTATTTTCAACAAGCAATCCTGTTACGGTATCCTGGAATGGCATTGAGGTGGCATAATAGAGGGGTTTTCCTAAAACCAAATCTTCAGGCTGTTCCGTATAGGGTAAAATTTTCTGCACTGGTTTGCGGCAGGCAGCAAATCCTGCCAATGCAATGGAAGCTCCCATGACTCTCAAAAAACTTCTGCGGGACACCTGGTCTGTCATCTCGGAAGCATTTACAGGAAACTCACGCCCTTCATATTTTTTATACTCTTCGTTTTGCGCAAGTTCGCCTAAACTTTTCCAGTACGTTGTTTGCTTTATTTCATTGCTCATTCGATACAAATACTTTTATTCAAATCCTGGTCGTTGTCAATTGGTTTAATAATGGCAGCCCTGACAATACTGCGGGGCATTTATATTTTGTTTTGCAACTAATTCCATTCCTTTTTCAAGCTGATTTTCTACCTGGTATCCCATGGTTGTCACCTCTTCAACAGGCCGGACAAATTTCTCAGGTTCCCTGTGGCAGTCGAGGCACCATCCCATACTAAGCGGTTCAACCTGTTGCACCACTTCCATTCTGTCGATTCTTCCGTGGCAGGACTCGCAGCCCACTCCAACATTTACATGGGCACTGTGATTAAAATAGGCGTAATCGGGCAGCATATGCACACGTACCCATTCAATAGGTTCACCTGTTTCCCAGCTTTCACGAACCGGTTCGAGAGTTTCAACGTCAGTTCTGATTTGGTTGTGACAATTCATACAGGTTTGTGTTGCCGGAACATTGGCATGTTTCGAATCAAAAACCTGGGTGTGACAGTATTGACAGTCCATTCCCAGTTTTCCGACATGAACCTGGTGGCTGAAAGGCACAGGTTGTACAGGTGCATAACCAACATCTGTAAATTCAGGTGAGAAAAAATACCAGATAGCGAAAACAATTCCGTTTAAAAATATGATAACACCAATGAGCAAGCGTCTCGGAACATCATTTGCCCACTTTGGAAAAATCTGAGCCATAAATCAGTAGAGATTAATCAGTTTTTTAAAATATTTAATATCAGTTTTTGGCAGGCATGAAGGTACCGATTTTCTGCAAATCTCCACATAAAAATCGGGCCGGTCATCAATATTTAAAATCATTCTAAATAGTTGTCAGAGTGAATATGTATGCCAAACAATCGTGATCAATAAAATATAACAGTTTAATTAAAAATACCTAAAGAATTGGCGGACTAATTCTTTTCTGTGAACCCGGCAGACTCCCGGAATTTATTTTCCTGGTTAAAGAATTAAACCTGCTGAAATATAGTTAGTTATGAAATGCTTAAAGCCGCTTTATGCATCTGTCGAAGTAAAATTGACCTGTAAAAGATTATCAAATTTACTTTTTTCATGCATAATTAATATTTCCACACGATATTTCTGTGCGCAAAACGATTTAAAAACTTAAAGCTACTAAAGCTACTATGAGTGAAAATGTAAAAGACAAAATTACGATCAGCGTGTTTAAGGAACTTAGTGTGCCGAAAGCTATAGGCACAATAATTCTGATCAGTGTTGTAGCCTTTGCATTTCTTATATGGCTGATTTATTTCAGGGAAACTGCTGATACCACGGCCTCCTGGGTGAATCAGCTGCCCGCGCTGAATGCGCTGCTAAATAGTGCAAGCACGGTATTTATTCTGCTGGGTTTCAGAGCTATCAAAAAGAGAGAATTTGTAAAGCATATGAAGTTAATGTTGACAGCCTTTGTTACTTCGGCTCTCTTTCTGATTAGCTATTTGCTATACCACAATTTTGTAGGTCACACACCTTTCCCGGGAGAGGGGATGATCCGGCCTGTCTACTTTTTTATACTGATCACTCATATCATTCTTTCTGCATTTATCGTACCGCTCGTTTTAACAAGTTTTTATTTTGCATTTGCCGGTAAATTTAAAACCCACAGAAAAGTATCCAAATGGACTTTCCCGATCTGGCTTTATGTATCGGT
>CAYVBJ010000002.1:17734-165192 GCA_964449075.1 uncultured Balneolaceae bacterium | reverse complement strand
ATCACACATTCAAAAAGGGGCATAAGATTCAGGTTCAGATTCAAAGCACCTGGTTCCCCCTGTTTGACCTGAACCCTCAAAAATATGTGCCAAATATATTCAAAGCTGAAAAGGAAGACTTCATAAATGCCACACAGCGCATTTACCATACGCCGGATTACCCAAGCAGTATTGTAGTAAAAATTCTTGAGAAATAGTCTTCCGGTACTTTAAAATCCACCATGACCCCAAAAATTAAAATATGCTGTATCGGCAGTGAAGCGGAAGCAGCTATGGCTGTAAAATATGGCGCTTCAGCAGTGGGTCTCGTAGGAAAAATGCCGAGTGGCCCCGGTGTTATTAGTGATGATCAGATCAGAGACATTGCCAAAACCGTCCCGCCGCTGGTTTCCACATTTCTGCTTACCAGTGAGACAACCTCCGGCAAAATTATTGATCATCATCAGCGGACTCACACCTCCGTCATTCAGCTTGTAGACCGTGTGGAAGCGAGTGGCTATTCGGAATTACGGAAGTCACTGCCCGGTGTAAAACTGGTGCAGGTGATTCATGTTGTGAGCGAAGAGTCTGTAGATGAGGCTGTAAGAGCCTCGGAGTTTGCAGACGCACTTCTTTTGGACAGCGGCAACCCGAACCTGGAAATAAAAGTACTGGGAGGCACCGGGAAAATCCATAACTGGAAACTGAGCAGAAAAATAAGAGATACTGTCGGTATTCCTATTTTTTTGGCGGGCGGGATAAATAAAGAGAATGTTCAGCGGGCCGTTGAACAGGTAGAGCCGTTCGGTCTGGATCTCTGCAGCAGTGTCCGCACAGAGGGCAGGCTGGATGAGAAAAAGCTGGCGGCTTTTTTTGAGGCGGTCAGGCGGGTTTAGCCGGGTTAATTTGGACAGAGTAGTTCGTTTTGTTGATGGGAAAAATAAAATCTGTTCAAAGAAAATATTCCGTTTTTATTTTCCCAGTCATAATTATCTCTAAAACTATTACTCTTCAATGCTATGGGTATCCCGCACACTGCTGAATGTCAGGTCTAATAATTTCCAATCATCCCCATGTTGCTGATAGATTTCGGTAACGGTAAACTCGTTCGACACCTCACTGCCCCGAACCACAGCCACCAGTGTAATGCGGTTCCAGAGGATGACTGTGTCGCCAAAAGTTTCTGTTACAATTTCATGGACATCCGCATTCTTGTACCAAATGCTCCCGGTCTCAATGATTTCGAGCTCCCGTGCCTTTCCCCACGTTCCGCTCATGTGTACAAATCTTGCATCGTCATGGAAAAGCGGTTCAAGCTCGTCCACATTCTTGTCTGCCATCCACTGCCATTTCTGTTGGGAGAGATTTATAACTTCCTGTTCAATGTCAGGTTGTTGCGCCAGGGATGGAACACTCAAGGTGATTAAAAAAAGTCCTGAAATTAATGTTTTCAAAAGGATGATTTTCATATGGATGATGATTTATAAGTTTAAGAATTAAAATTGGTTTTTATGGTATTCTCGCTATAATTCTTTAGCGTAAGCTGATGTTTTTACTTTAATATTAGATCTGATCTACTAATACCATTTTAAGAATAACATGAATAAAACTTGTATACGAAGCAAGTATATCCTCAATAGTGTTGATGGTATTCCAATGTTGTGCAACGGCAAAAATACTAACAAAGAACTATAAATAAATGATGATATGGGAAATTACATAGACGGATTTGTACTTCCGGTTCCGCGAATTCACCTGAATGAATACAAGAGTGTGGCCGAAAAAGCAGCTGAAATTTGGAAAGAATATGGAGCACTTGCATACTTTGAGTATGCGGGAGAAGATTTGAAATTGGAAGGTACACGTTCTTTCATGAGGTAGTGGATTTGAAAGAGGATGAAGTAATTGTATTTGGATGGGTTACTTTTCCTACCAAAGAGATTCGAGACAGGGCAAACAGGCAAGTTCCCACTGATTCAAGAATGGCGGAATTAGTTACTCCATTAACCGACCCAAAAAGATTGATTTTTGACGCCGAAAGAATGGTTTACGGGGGATTCCAGCCACTTGTTCAGTCGAATACCGATGAAGTGGGATAGAATGCAAATTATTACTTTCGTAAGCTATTTCGACAAAAAAGCCGACCTCACAACAGCGTATATAACTTATTGAGGGAAAGTGGTAAATTCAATCTTTATACTTTTGTGTAAGTTGGTTACAAAACGACATTATAGTGCTTCGATAACCGCCACAAGTCATATGCTCAAATTGTTAGGGGCAATTAAAAAAGCTGTGGAAGAAAATAAGACAGACCCAATAAGTCTTGCATATTTAACCGGCCGAATAGCTGTTTTTGAAGGAAAACCACAACTTTACGGAACTCAATTTGATTGGGACGAGAATGGAGAAATGAATGCTAATGAATTTGATGACATAGCAAAAGTCAACCAAAGAAGAAAAGCTGTTGGTTTTAATACACTTGAAGAGCAGACTGAGATTATGAAAGAAAGGGTAAAAAAACAAACGATTCAAGGTTAGAGGGATTTTTCATTCAAGTATAAAACGCGTACATTTTCTTTATGAAGTTTCTGGGAAATATTATCTGGGTGATTTTCGGAGGTTTTATAACTGCACTCGAATACTGCATAGCAAGCTTTATTCTGATGATCACTATTGTGGGCATTCCTTTTGGGTTGCAAACACTAAAGCTCGCTGAGATGGCAATCTGGCCTTTCGGCAAAAAAGTAGTGTCCACCGGTAGTTCGGAAGGCTGTCTCTCACTTGTCTTCAATATTATCTGGATCCTGGTGGGAGGTATTTGGATTGCCCTTACCCATATATTGTTTGGTATTCTTCTCTTCATCACTATTATCGGGATACCCTTTGCCAAACAGCACTTCAAGCTGGCAGGGCTTGCTTTGACTCCTTTCGGCAAGAAGATAAGATATGAGCCTTGAAGACCCGGAGAAATGGAGCTTTTTTGAGCCTGTCAGGCGGGTTTAGCCACGTTAATTTGGACTGAGTAGTTCGTTTTGTTGATGAGAAAAATCAAATCTGTTCAAAGAACACATTCCGTTTTTTATTTTCCCCGCTATAATCATCTTTAAAGCTATTATTGTTCAATGCTGCGACTATCCCGCACACTGCTGAATGTCAGGTCTAATAATTTCCAATCCTCACGATGTCGCTGATAGATTTCGGTAACGGTAAACTCGTTCGACACCTCGTTGCCCCTAACCACAGCCACCAGCGTAATGCACATTTGTTGTTCCTGGTAAGTGGAAAAAACTGAAAACTGAAAAGTGAAAAACTTCTGCATAAACCGGATACCTGTTTCATTGTCTGAAAAGTCCGTAAAAATTAATTTAAACATAAACAATTTTTGAATACTTCGCATTTTCCTGAATTAGGAACTATCTTTAACTATTATGAATATCAAAAAAAGAATCGTAGATAAGGTCACCGATATTAACGACCCACAACTATTGGACGATTTTATTCAAGAGTTTGAAGATGCTGTTCAGAGACTGATAAAATTCCCCAAAGCGGGTGGTCATCCCTATCTGCATCAGACAAAACATTATAGCGTCACAAGCGCATAATTTTAAAAAAATTATTAATGTATGAAGACTTTTAAGACTTTAATTACCGTACTTGCTGTTATTATTTTTGCAAGCTGTTCTGCTGAAAACAACAGAACAGTAGATGATATTCTTGACTCCAAGTTCAGAGTGTATCAAATATCCGGATTCCAGGGCCCCAACATCGATATTAAAAAGGATAGTCTTGCTCAATTTCTGACTGCCCTGCACTACAATATTCCTCTTGCTGAAATTGAACGTGAATTGGAATGGAGCTCTGAAACGACCGAGAGGCATATCAATGCCCTTATAGAAAATAAATTGCTTTCAAAAAAGGGAGATTACTATCAACCAAACCTCGGGATAATCACGCTGGAGCGGGGAATTTTATTAGAAGAAAAAGCCCAAAACGTAGCCAATGAAATTGCAGACAGCATATCCGCATGGTTACCGGAGATAAAGGAAATCCATAACGAATCGCACATTTCGGAGAACCATGATTTTCGTGAACTGTCACTCTTTTATCTGAGTAATGTGATCCTCGATAATTTTCAAATTGAACGGGTGGAAGAAGAATTTTTAAACCAAAAGCGGCCTTTAAGAAATGGAAGCCGGTATTACCTTGCCATTGTTGAAGATGACCTTGCCGGCGACACCGAACCTTATGGAATCTATGGCAACCGTGGGCTGCACTGGAGTGATTCTACAGGCATTGCCGTGTACGGTAACCAGCGAACCGAATCAAATGTCGGATGGGATAATTATCAGGACAAGAATATCCATGTTTTTGATGAACATGATACTCAGTTGATAACCCAAAAAATGCCTGAACTGTTTTTCCCAACGCTGCTCGCTATCCTGAACAGAAACAGACCTGATTTTGAAGCCACCTACCATGAGCTGAATTTTGACCAGGAAGTCTCCTTTGAAGAGTTTTTTATCTTTTGGTACCACTGGATTTACACTGAAGCGACGGATGTCCTCATTGAAAGAGACATCATTCAAGAACCACAAAACGAAATGTTTTACTACCAGATTGCGGCAAATTTTTAAACAGCACATGGAGCATTCCTGTACTGTTTTTGCTTTTACCAACTTACATCTGGAAATAAAAAAAGGATGGAGTGCTAATAAGGAAATCAATAATATCCTGATTAGCCTGATTGAGTTATTAATAAATAAAGCCAGACCACAATAAAAGCTATTGCGAATAAAAACGGTCTAAAGCCAGTCCGTTGCTTTCATTGTTAGAAGTTCGCAGAACATTAAATCATAGAAGAAGCGTATGAAAAATAAAATGGAAGATATTTTCCAAACCTTTCCAGTACTTCAAACAGAAAGGTTGGAGCTTATTGAAATAAAGCAAAGACACCTATCTGATTTATTTAAAATATTTGGGGATAGGCAGGTGACCAAATATTACAACATAGTAGCTCTGAAAGAGGAGAAAGAAGCTCAGAAACTTATTGATTGGTTTGAAAAGAGATTTAAGGACAAGCTTGGAATACGTTGGGGAATCGCACTAAAAAATAATGATAATATTATTGGAACAATCGGTTATAACACTTTCACTAAGGATCACCGTGCAAATATTGGCTATGACCTACAAAAGACTTACTGGAACCAGGGATTTACTAAAGAAGCTTTGATGGAAGTGATAAAATTTGGATTTGAATACCTTGGAATAAATAGAATTGAAGCTGAAGTAATGCCCGGAAATATTTATTCAGAAAAAGCCCTGAAAAAACTTCGATTTAAGAAAGAAGGAATTTTACGGGATTGGCTGTATTGGAATGAGAAACACTACGATATGATTATGTATTCTTTGTTAAAAAGAGATTTTTTTACAGTATAAACAACGAAAAGCTAACATGCGGTATAAAAAATTGCCGGGTACAGTAGGTTATTCAAGGGTTGTAGCCCGCTTCAACTTTTGTGTAACTTGACAGGAAATCGCCCGCAATCGGCAACTTTCCATACCGCAAACGGTTGTGCTCTATGCCCAACCGAGAACATTTATGCATTTATTTATGTATTTCTGAATGTGAACTGGAAAGAAAGAATAGTATCAGATAAGAACGTGCTTCTCGGTGAACCTGTGATCAAAGGAACACGTATATCTGTTGAATTCCTTTTGGAGCGTTTGGCTGACGGTTGAAATGAAGAAATAATACTCCAATCATACCCTCACCTGAAAAAAGAAGATATTCAAGCTGTTCTTGCTTACATATATGATTGCGTTAAAGATGGACTTATTGTAGAATTAAGAAATAAGTGATGGTGCTATAAGTCAAAGATCCTATTAATTGCAGGCACAATGCACAACATTAACTATAAAACACCGGTGTGGCTGTGCAGATCGAGAGAATTGTGCTTTTTAATCCCCACTCATTATAGCCAGGCTTTAACTGTCTTAATACCCAAGTATTCGTCAAATAACTTCAATAGTTGTTGATCTGTGACAAACCACCTCTACAGACCTCTTGTTACATTAAATACAAATACTAAACTGCCTGTAACCAATTGAATATCAACAGAACCAACATACTTGTCCTGGCTATTATCGTTTTGATGATGCAAAACTGCACCACATCGGAAGACCCGGAAAAATCGGGCGGTGTGATAATCGCGATCGCCGAAGGGCCCTGGTGTGAGTTCAATCTTTCACAGGATGGCAGATGGCTGCAGCACCTGGGAGATACATCACCCTATTTTGAGAATGAGGGATCTTTATTGCCAACCCATCAACGCAGGTCCCTGTTTGTGAACCTTGAAACCGGTGAAAACCATATTCCCGAGCCCGATGACGAGGTTAAAGAGTTCATTAACAAAGGCCTGGGTCCGGATGCAATCGGCTGTTTCAGCCCGGATCAAAAAACGGTTTATTATTCACAGACCGTGTTGAAGCAAGGTGAGCCAAAAAGAACACAACAGATGGATGCGGATAACACAGGCTCCCGGACAAGATTATCCGTTCGGGCGCGTCCGGTTGAGAGATACTTTTATGCAATTGACCTGACAAGTACCCCTCTTACAATTGTAAAAACCAATCAAAAACAGTGTGCGGAAGAGGCAGAACCGGCAAGGCCGGAAATCCGGGTCGTACAACCATCGGATAAGGAAATACGGTTTTATTCAGGTAATGGCCGGCTCCTCGCAACCCATCATCCCCGTGGTTTACTGAGCAGCAGAATCACAGTTTTCGATCCGGCCGGGGATCAATGGAAACACAGTTTTTCTCCGTCCCCCGATGGAAACAGGGCAGCCTATTTTGTGCATCAGGAAGGAATGATCGGATTTGCAGCACCTACCCCCGGGTACTGGCTGGATATTAAGGGCGGGAGCCAGGGAGAGGAAAACTTTTTGGCCGCATCGGTCTACTCTTTTCAATGGGGCGATGAAAAAAACCTTTACGCATGTACCTCACACAGTGAACACCGCCGTGTAATCGCACGATGGAAATTATAATTTTATGGGATCATCTTTTTTCACAAATTCAGGTCACAGTGAAATAGTTACCTGAATTTACATCCAATGAAAAGACACCAATACCGAACAACCGTAACCTGGACCGGAAACCTGGGTGAGGGTACCCGGAGTTATCACAACTATTCGAGAGCTCATCAAATCGCAATTCCCGGAAAACCGGGTATCGAAGGCAGTGCGGACCCGGCATTCCGCGGCGACCCCGGGAAGCACAACCCGGAGGAACTTTTTCTATCATCAATCGCTGCCTGCCATATGTTGTGGTACCTGCACCTCTGTTCAGACAGCGGGATTACAGTGGTAAGTTACTCTGATGAAGCCGGCGCCGTAATGGTTGAAGAAATCGGAGGCAAAGGCCGGTTTCAGTCGGCTACTCTGAACCCGGTGGTCACCATTCTGAAGCAGGAAAACAGGGATAAAGCGCTCCTGCTTCATAAGAAAGCCAATGAAATGTGTTTTATTGCCAATTCCTGCAATTTTCCGATTCATCACGAGGTTCAAATCAAGATTCAAAATGATGAGGACTGATTACCAGAAGAAAATGTTCAGTTGATCTGTCTTAATGTGTTATAATTTTTTGAAACCCTCCGTATCTGCATTCGTAGAGGTAGTAACAGATCAATAATTTTATACGGGGATAATAAACGATGTTTAAGAACTACCTGAAGGTTGCATTCCGGAATATTCTGAAAAAGAAATATTACTCATTCCTGAACTTGCTCGGGTTGTCAATCGGGATTACTGTGGGCATTCTTGTAATTATTTATATACAGGATGAACTTAGTTACGACACATTTCACCCCGGTGTAGAAAATAAGTATGTTATTGCACTGAATGGGAAAATCGGAAACCAGGAAGTGCAGGGTGTTTTTACACCGCCTCCTCTTGCGAGAGCTGCATTAGAGGAAATTCCCGGTATCACATCGGTTACACGAACATTTTCATCAGCGGGAACGGTGTTCAGGTATGAAAACCGTGCATTTACAGAGTACGATGCTTTTTGGGCCGACTCAAGCTTTTTCGATTACTTTGGGTACGAGTTAATTCGCGGAAATAAAAAAACGGTCTTATCAGAACCGAATAAAGTTGTACTCACGGAATCGGCTGCGAAAAAATACTTCGGTGAAAATGACCCGATTGGTAAAGTACTGCTTGCAGGTAATGACAAAGCAGCGTATGAAGTGACAGGCATTGCTGCAGATTCTCCGCACAATTCACATTTTCAGTTTGATGTTCTGATATCGTTTAGTACAATCGAATACAGCCGTTCAACGCAGTGGCTTGGCAACAGTATCAATACCTATATCGAGACTACTCCCGGAACGTCAGAAGAACAGGTAAAAGAGGGATTAGACCAGCTTGTTGAAAAATATGCCGGCCCTGAGATAGAGAGGTTAACAGGGATATCGCTTGAAGAGATGCGCAAACAGGGTGGAAAGTATGGATATTTTACGATCCCCATACTGGATCTTCATTTAAATGCGCCGGATGTTCAGACTTCCTTCGAACCGCCTTCTGATGCACTCTATCTCTATATCTTCAGCGCGATCGGTGTATTCATGATCGTGATCGCGAGTGTGAATTTCATGAATCTTGCTACTGCAAGTGCCGCGGGGAGGGCAAAAGAAGTTGGTCTGCGAAAAACACTGGGTTCTGATCGTCAGTCCATGATTGTACAGTTTCTGGTAGAGTCTGTTCTTTATGTTTTGATGGCAACCGTAATATCATTTGTAATTTTATATCTCGTAATGCCCTGGTTTAACCAGCTGTCAGGGAAAAATCTGGATCTGCTGATTTATACTGAAGGCTGGTTTCTTTTAACACTTTCGGGATTAATTCTTGTTGTTGGGCTTATTGCAGGAAGTTATCCTGCGTTTTACCTGACATCTTTCAGACCAGTTGACGTCCTTAAGGGAAGGATTTCCAGGGGAGCAAAAAGCGGCGGATTCAGAAGAACCCTGGTTGTAGGTCAGTTCTTCATATCGGCAGGACTCATCATTTGTACGCTGCTTGTAAATAATCAGCTGCAATATATGCAGAACAAGAACCTGGGGATTAATAAAGAGCACACGATGGTACTTACAAATACATCCAGGCTTGGATCAAACCAGGAGCCTTTCAGGCAGGCGCTTGTCTCTGATACAAGAATAAAAGCGGCAAGTTATAGTGAGTTTACAATACCCGGAACAAATAACGTGACGGTGTTTCAGAGGCCTGAAACGAATAACGATTATCTTGTTATGCTCTACTCAGCAGATTATTATCATCATGAGGTACTCGGTTTTGAAATAACCGAGGGACGTTATTTTAGCAGGGATTTTCCTACGGATACAGCAGCGGTTGTAATCAACCAGGCCGCGGCACAAGAGATGAGCCTTGAAAACCCGGTTGGAAATGAGCTTTTTTTTCCGTCTGATCAAAACACCTACAAAATTATTGGCGTGATGAAAGACTTTAATTTCGAATCACTTCGAAATGAGATTATGCCCCTTGTTATTATGCTTACTGAAAATGCAAACGAAATGATTGTAAGATTTGCAGATGGAGATCCAAGGGGCGCTGTTACGCTGATCGGTTCCATATGGAATGATCACGCATCCGGCGAACCAATGGATTACACATTTCTGGACGACGATTTTGACAAATTATTCAGACAGGAACAACGGCTGGGAAGTATTTTTACAGTTTTTACAGCGATTGCAATTTTTATTGCATGCCTCGGACTGCTAGGACTTTCGGCATATATGACGGAACAGAGAACACGTGAAATAGGCATTCGAAAAGTTCTCGGTGCTTCAACATTTTCTATTTTAAGCTTGCTTTCAACAGAATTTTTAAAACTTGCCGGTATTGCATTTGTTGTTTCCGCACCTGTTGCCTGGTACTTTATGAATAACTGGCTTCAAAATTTTGCATACAGAATCGAAATCAATTTTATGGCATTTATAGTTTCAGCATTAATAACAGTTTTTATTGTGCTGATAACCATTAGCTGGCAAACAGTCAGAGCAGCAAGAATGAACCCGGTAGAAAGTATAAAAACCGAGTGAGGTCAGTTTGCTTAAGTGGGTTGAGAAAAAAATTGATGTGACAGGGATTATTTGAATGGCCTTTATTATTATTGGAATATTCACGTTTGCAGCGTAAAAACGGAAATCATCTAATTCTTTTATTTATGCAATTTAATACTCACATACCAACACTGCCCTACAGCCTTTTTATCGAATCGATATTTCACTATAAGAATTTTATACCCGGGCATTCACAGGAGCGGGTCGTTCCAAACGGGCACATGTATTTGATATTTGAGCTGGATGATATTCCCCGCAATACCATTGATAATGATACACTTGAACCGCTTGAAACTTTTGAAAAAGCCTGGATATCAGGTCAGCAGAAACATTATATTACCATCTCTGCACATGCGGACTCAGAAATGTTCGTAGTTCAATTTAAAGCATGCGGAGCTGCTCCTTTTTTGCACACCAATATTCATATGATTACGAACCGGGTCTTACCAGCCGTGGAGATTTTGGGAACCGGGGTTTTAGAACTTAGGAAAGAGCTGCTTTCCGGTGAATCCCCGACTAAGAAGTTCCAGATAATAGACAAATGGCTCAAAAAGCAATTTGACGAGACCTGGGAACCTCCTGCTCCTTTACAAAAAGTGCTTGAGGAATTGAAGGATAAACCGGTATCAAAACTATCAAAAGCGATAGAAAAATATCCAAAATCACAAAAACACTTGATTGAACAGTTTAAAAAATATGTAGGACTGACCCCGAAAGCATTTCAGCGTATCATTCGTTTTAATGAGATCTTTCAAAAAATAAAAGGCAACAACCAGGTTGCGTGGGCAGAAATTGCCTATCAGTGCGGATATTCAGACCAGTCACATTTTATTAAAGAGTTCACCCATTTTTCCGGGTTCAATCCTCAGGAATTTATTGCCCAAAAGTTTATAAATAATGAGGATAACTTCTTTCCGCTGGACAGCAAGGATCAGGCGTCACCAAATTAGCATTCATGAGGTAAAAAATTTACAATACTTATAAAAACGAACTGATTATCCTGCCTCCTGTATCTGCTTATTAAGAGTAATTAAACCGGACACCAAAATGATAGATCCTGAATACATAAACATTCCTGCAGTCATCGTTGCTGCCGTACTTCCTTTTTTACTTGGCGGATTATGGTACTCTCCACTCTTATTCGGGAAAGTGTGGATGAATGCAAACAACTTCACCGAAGAAGACATTGAAAATTCCAATCAGACAAAAAAATTCGCTTTCTCATTTCTCTTTTTTCTGCTTATGTCGGCGAACCTGGCGGGGTTTCTTGCTTCACCCGACACAGACCTCCAATTTGCTATATTGGCTGGGTTTTTAGCTGGTTTTGGATGGGTTGCACTTGGTTTTGGAGTCATAGCCTTGTTCGAGATGCGTTCCTGGAAATACATTTTTATCAATGGTGGATTTATGGTCGTTGCATTTCTTCTAATGGGAGCCGTACTCGGTGCCTGGCGGTAAGGATATAAATGCCCGTAAGCGAACATCCGGGTGAATAAAAATGAACAGTGTATTAAGCTTTGATTGATGTTTCCGGGAACCGGAAAGAGCATATAATTTCAGGCACAATTATTGATGTCCATAAAAACAGAATATTTTTTTTTAGACAGTTGATATAATAGTAACATCATTCTGAAGCCATGCATAATATTCGCGTACAATTCACCATCCCGAATGTAGACAAAGTCGCCAACCTGGACATACATGTAAACGGCGAAAAACGGAACCTGAAATTCCGGGTGGAGACCTTTGAGTGGGATTCCGAAAATGGCAGCTCCGAAAACCTGGTGGATATTCTCCGCGAACGAATTTTGAATTACGATTCCGACTGGGAGCTCTATCACATCGGAACGCCCCTCGATGATACCATTCCGGTTACGTTCAAGTACAGGGGGTGAGTTGCATTTCATGTGTTTATCTGTTTTGGGACTGATAGGTTAAGATTCATTCCTCTGAAAATCCTGTTTAGTCCATTCTATGCGGTTTATGGTGCTTGGGCAAGTATATTGTCTTGAACCATAATTTTATTTTTTTATATGCATAGAAAAAAAATTATTACCACAATTGCAGTATTTATATTTATTTCTGCTTGCAGTGTTAACCACTCTATTGACCAAAAGAAACCTCAAATAATATTTGGTAAGGAAATAAATGGAATCACCTTGGGTGATGAACAAGGGAGGGTATTCAAAAGCTTAGGTGAACCTTCTTCATCTCTTGCTTTTGCACTCACCGGTGGCCGGTTTTTTTATGGAGACAGCTTAATTATTACTACCTATCTTTTACCGGGTTCGGAACTTGAGGCGGGCGGAGATCTGGAGAAATTTACCGGGGTTACAAATATTGAAATTCAGTCTTCCTTTAGTGGAAAAACCGAAGATGGTATTGGCATCGGTTCTATACGTACTGAGGTAATAGCATCTCTGGGTAACCCGGAACTAAGTACTGAAGATAATAACGATCCATCGAGATTAACAGACTTTTATCTGCTTACAGGAAATGAGTTGGCATTTTTATACCAAAACGGGCAAATAATTTCCATAGCCTATTCTTTCCCTGATGTATTAAAAGAAAATACTGAGTAAGTTTTTTGTAGAAATATTCGAAGAATGAAAAAATTCTTTTGCAGTACCATTACAATATGTTTTTGTGCATTAATATGGAGTTGTGACGACCAGCAACAAGCACTTAATTTTGAGGAGGAATTTGAAAGTTTGTGGACTAATTTTGATCAAAATTACTCCTACTTTGAGCTAAAAGAAATAGACTGGCGCGCATCTTACAACAAATTCCATCCAAGAGCTGCAGCTTTAAATTCATATCAGGAATTACTTGATTTATCATCTGAGATGCTGGCCCCTTTAATGGACGTTCATGTATATTTTGATAAGGGCGATGGAAATAAAATTGTAACCTATACAGCAGATAGCTTCATTAATTGGAAAAGAGAAACCTGGTTATCTACAGTAAGAGCAAACAACTGGATTCAGATGCAAAAAAACTGGGGACATGCTACAATGGAAGGAATCCCTTATCTTGCCTTTGAGGGCTGGAATGAACATCAAATTAATGTTGAAGAGTTTGATGAAGTAATGGATCTATATCGGGATAAGGAAGCATTGGTTATGGATGTTCGAATGAATGGCGGAGGAAATGATGCAATTGCCCTTCTTGTTGCCAGCCGCTTTGCCGACCAGCGACGCATTATAGAATTAGTTCAATTCAGGAATGGTCCAAATCATACGGATTTCACCCCGGTTCAAAGCAGGGAACTCACACCAAGGGGTGACTGGCAATTTACCAAACCGGTTATTGTATTATCAGGCAGAGGAGTCTATAGCAGTAACGAGACATTTATTTCGGCGATGAAAGAACTTCCACATGTCACTGTTATTGGTGATACTACCGGAGGCGCGACGGGAAATCCAAAGTTTTTTAAACTAAAAAACGGGTGGAAGTATTCTGTATCTAACTGGATTGCTTACACTCCTGATATGATTCCCATTGAAGGAAACGGCATACCCCCGGATATTTTAGTTTCACCAGCACCTGATGATTTTGATAATGAAACTGATCCTGTTATTAAATTTGCCATTAACTATCTAATGAATAATAAAAAGGGAGTTTTTAAAAATTAAAATTAAATCGATGTCAATTAGCAATGATGGTTACAGTCATTATTCCAATCGCTCATAAAAAATCCGCCAGCTCAGGCTCCAGTTTTTACCGCCGTCTTGTGAGCTCTCCCAGTCCCAGGTAAACGAATCTTCCGAGATATCATAAAACACCATGCGCTGCACAAACCTGCGGCCATTCGGCAGTTCGTTCACTTCAGTCTGAAAGATCCTTTTCTCATCCGTAAATATACCGGTAAAATCGTAATAGCCTCCGTTATTATCGGTCCAGGCCTGTTTCCAGCGGTCTTTTGCCGCTTGGTACACCGACATGCTTTTGCCTTTAAACCCCTTGTTACTTCCCTCAAGGATTTCAAAATTTTCCATTAAAACCTTGCCATCCAGGATTGTGTGAATATGATTCGTGCCGCGGCCGGTGGTGCCGTTCGCTTCTTCCCAGGTTACTGACCACTTGCCCAGCCAGAAGTCGAAGTAGTTTTCGGGCTCAAGGGAAGACAGTGCGGTTTGGGCATGTAATGAGTTGCTGAAAAAAGCTGTAAATAGCAAAACATAGCAAATAAAATTGCCGGGTATTTTCATGGTGTTCCTGTTAATTAGCTGCGATTTTGTTGATAAAATTCAGAATGGTATTCCAGTTTAAGTCTACCGGGCTACCTGTCCGCCGGCTGACCAGCATCGATGACCCGTGAACGCCGTTCTGAGCTACATAGGTTTGATGTCCATGTTGCTCCAAAAGTTCAAACTGTTTCTGTACACTCTCAATTTGAAGTTCTTGTTCCGGACGAAGAACTAAAAGCGGAGTACTCATACCTTCAAAAAAATCGTCCGGCTTACAATTGGCCATAGGGCCTCCTGAGGCCGGTGAGAATGCAAGAACCGCAGAAATAGAATCCCCATTTTTGGCTGCTAATTGTATTGCCAGGCTGCCGCTGTAACTGCTTCCCCATACGATCACAGGTCCAGTAACGTTTCGTTTTGTTATGTAATTCAAAGCTGCTTCCAGGTCGCTGTAAGTATCGCACATGGAATGGTTTTTGTAAGGCGAAAGACGGAACACAGTTCGATTGTATGAACCGTAGGTTTGCCCGCCGCTGCGCTGATCAATGGCAAGTATATTTATTTTCGGTAGTTCATCAAGCAGCTGTTTAATGACGGGTGCGTACTCGGCTCTTGCATTTGAGCCGCCCTGGTGAAATAACAAAATGGTTGGATAAGCGGAGTCCTGAAACAATATATCTCCATAGACAGTGATGCTATCTGCAGTTAATAAAGAAATTTCTTTCAGATTTGAGATACCGGATACATCATGGCTGGTTTTTTGACTTGAACAGCTAATCAGAGTTATGCCGGCAAGCAAAAAAAGAAGCTCTCTATTGTTCTGGCTAAAAAAAGTTCTCATATCTCCTCGCGGTTATTTAAAAAAATTAAATGCAGGTTTTTCCCAGTCGGAATAGGTTGGTACAAGATCAAATAAGATTTTTCTCTCGAGGTTGTGGTCATATCCCGGATAAGTAAGAATCAGGTATTCTTTGCCTTGGCTCTTGAGGCCTTCAAGGTTGGTGATACTTTGTTTTACAGGGCCTAAACCGTCCAGTTCCGGATCTCCGAATATCCACACGACGGGCATCTCTAAATTCTGAAGAATCGGCAGAGGGTTAAAATCGATGATTTTGGAGTGATGCTGCCTCCAGGAATGTGAATAATCAAGGGGTTCTTCGGAGAGATACACCCGGCGGAACCATCGTTCATCCTTGTACTGATCCCATAAAAGTTTTAATGAGTCGTAGGATGTTGAATCACTTGAAAAATTTTGATCGGCGATCTGCAGCTTAGTGGCTTGTTCTACTTCCTCTTCAGTAAAGCCTTCCCGTTTAAGGCGAGCAGCCCGTTCAAAAATGCGGTCTTCACGAACCGGTACCACTGAAGCCGAAATCACAATCATGCCTGCAATGGGAACATCTGAAAGGGATGTGGCCAGGGGGGCCACCCATCCTCCCTGGCTCACAGCAAATAAATATATCTCCGACCCATTAAGGTCGCTTCTGTTTGCTGCAAACTGAACGGCGGCTGCCACATCCCGGGCCAGGCTTTCGAAATCAAAATAACGGTGAAAATCTTCAGCACCTTCGGAATTTCCGACCCCGCGTTTGTCAAAGGTAATAGAGGCATAGCCATGTTTATTGGCTTTGCGGGCGTACCAGGCAAGATCTTCTTTAGGAGTTTCCCCGGAACCGTGAATGAACACAAATACCGGCGGATTTTCCACTCCTTCGGGCTTGGCAAGTTCTCCCGATAAAGTAATATCGACGCTTTGAAAGCTTACTGTTTCGGTAGTTACCTGATCAAAAACAACCAGGTCGGTGTAGTAGATATACGTCAAATACCCTGATAAGAGTATCAGGAGAGCTGAGGCAAAAAGGAGTGCGTTTTTAAGCATACTATATAAATCATTATATGATGGATCTTATTACGAAGTAGTGCCGGTTCTGTTTCGTTAACTCAGTTTTACAGGAATCAAAAAATTTTTCTGGCCTATTTTTAGCCAGACATCAAAAAGACTTAAACTTATTTTTACTTAAGGTAAAGCTACCTCTCACTTAATGTAAGTCAAACGGAATAAGCATTGGAAAATGAGGAATGAACTTGCAATAACAGCCCAGTTAATTTTATTCTGCCCATCGGGTATTCACTCTCCGGTTTAGGTCATTTATTCTTTTACCGTTGGGAGAAAGTCAAAGTATTCATTGTTTCAGATTATCCATTTTAACGAAATCCGGTTTATGAAACGATCAAAATTTTTGGAGTTATCAGGTTTGACACTTTTAATCGGTTTTAATCAATTTGAGAACGATCTCAATAAACAGGCTAAAGATCCTTTAGATAAAGAACTTGTATTTGAGTTTGTAAAAGCAGGCCATAATGACTTGGAAAAGGTAAAAACAATGTTAGTCAAGAATCCAAACCTGATTAATTGTTCCTGGGATTGGGGAAATGGTGACTTTGAGACAGCCATTGGTGGTGCCAATCATTTGGGTAATAAGGAAATTGCAGGTTTTCTAATTTCACAAGGTGCCCGGATAAATATATTCACGCTTGCGATGATGGGGGAATTACATATTCTTCAGCAGTTAATTGATGTTTACCCTAAAATACTCAATGCAAAAGGTCCGCACGGGTTTACACTACTTCACCATGCCAGGGCAGGTGGTTCAGAGAATGAAGATCTGGTCGATTTTTTGATTTCAAAAGGACTTAATGAAACTAAAATTGGCTAAATCAGTTGTTGAGCTCATCATTTTTTGGGTCGCAATTGAGCGGGTGCTTAGTGGTTTCTTCTCTGTCTGCTCCTTCAGCCCAATGTTCATTCTTTAAATAGCAACATTTATTCCAATTCTTTAAGAGATCATTATATGCGGGTTTATCATTGCCTTGATACTTGTTAGAGAAAACAGCATTGGTAAACAGCAAATAATGGATAAAATCTCAAAAAGGAATATTGTTTTTTTGCACCTCTTTCCGGGGGTATTAATACTGGGTATCTATCTGTTGATTACCCCGTTTATCCATTCGATGGGATATCCCTCCCTGATGAGCCTGATGATTGCCTTTTTGATGGTTATCCTTCCCGCCGAACTGGGTTATTTGATCTGGAAGGCAAAAAAGTCCACGGTTGACAAACCGTTTCTTCAGCGCATCCTGGTTAATAAACCGGTTGAAAAAAAGAAATTCCTCGGGATCATTAGCATTGGAGTCATTGCCATTTTTATAATTGCAGGCGGTATGTCGTTGATGGACGAAAGTATAAAGACTCAGGTGTTCGGATGGCTGCCCGATTGGTACTTTTATGACTCCGAATTTTTTAATGGCTATTCCCGGCAGGCGCTTGTGATTACAGCCGTTTTTCGCATCGGGATTGACGGCCTGCTGATTCCATTTACCGAAGAATGGTATTTCCGGGGATATTTATTACCCCGCATGCAGGGAAAAGGGGTTGCAGTTCCTGTTTTAGCCAGTTTGCTATTTGCCTTGTATCATTTCTGGCAGCCCTGGAATTACCTTACATTGATTCTGATATCAGCCATTTTGGTATTTCCCGCCTGGTACTTTAAAAATTACAAAATAAGCCTCTATATACATTTAATCATAAACCTGACGGGAGCCATCCTGTTTTTACTCATGGTACTCTGATGAAAGCAATTGTATATAATTACAGGTTCACAATTCTGAACGTTATGGCTGTGTGTACATTCTTTTCGGCCGGGATTCTTCATGGACAGGGAGTCACAGGTTCGCCCTCAAACGGAGAAGATGTGATTACCCAAATGCATGAAAAGTATGACGGCAAATGGTATAAAAACCTGACGTTTATACAAAAAACCACGTTTTATAACAGCGACGGAACCGTCAGAAATGTGCTGGATTGGTATGAAGCACTTCAAATACCCACCGGACTGGCAATAAAATTTAATAGCAGAGATTCGGGATATGGCATGCTCTTTAGTGAAGGAAACCAATATAATTTTCAAAATGGTAAACTGGCAAATACCCAAAAAAGGGCTCATGAACTTCTGTTACTCGGTTTCATGGTTTACGGTCAACCTCCCGGCCAAACAATAAGCGAACTGACCTCCAATGATTTTAATCTCGAAAAGATGTACCTCACCACTTACAGGGGCAGAGAAGTTTATGTGATTGGAGCAACAGACGGAGAAGATCCATCCAATCACTTTTATATAGATAAGGAAAGATTGGTTTTTGTGAAATTAGTGAAATATGAAGCCAATAATACACTATTGGAAACTAAGTTCGAGGATTATAAACAGCTTAGTGGTGGCTGGATAGCACCAACGGTTCGATTTTACATGAACGGAAATCAAACCTTACTGGAAGAATACCGGGAAATCAGCACCCCTAAGGAGTTACCTGAAGCTCTTTTTAATCCGGAAACATTTCTACAAACACCTATCCCGATAAATTGAAAAAGAAATTTGGAATAACCATAGTAATAATTGCTTTAGGTCTGCTGGGTCTCCATCAGAATTATCCGCTGGATTATGTAATGCGTGTTCTTATAAAGCAGGAAAGCAATACCGATGACTATAAGTGGCAGCAGGTTGAGGAAATAAAGGCTCCATTCGTTTCAAAAAAGATAAACAGGAAACTGAATGAGGATTGGGTGCGGACAATATTTGAACGTGATCCTGAAATATCTAATGCCCTGGAGACTTTTTTAGAGCAAAAAAATACCACATCCTTTATTGTAATACGTGACAGCAGTATTATTTATGAACAGTATTTTAACGGTCACTCCATTGAAACCCCAACCCCTGTATTTTCCATTTCTAAGTCGATCATATCTTTATTGTTGGGACAATCTATCGAACGGGGTGAAATTGGAGGCCTTGATACAGCCATAACCGATTATATTCCTGAGCTGGAAGAATCAGATCCTGGATTCTCAAACATAAGCTTTGCCAACCTGGTGGATATGCAATCCGGCATTGCCTACGATAGCGATGTTTCCTTTCCCTTCATTAATAGTGATGATGCTTTGATCTATTATTCGAATGATCTTCAGTCAATTTTACTGAATAAGCTTAGTTTAGAAAGTTCGCCCGGTATTTTCGAATACAACGATTATAATCCAAATATTATCGCGTTGGCTTTGACCAGGGCAACAGGTGAGACTATTACACAACTGGTTCAAGAACGTATCTGGAAACCACTTGGAGTAGAGTTTGATGGGAGCTGGGTCACCGATTGGAAAGGTTTCCCAAGAGCCGAAAGTGGACTGGTAATGCGGCCTGTTGATTTGGCTAAAGTAGGCCTTGCCATGATTCATATTCGGGACAGTTCTTCCGTTATTTCTAAAGTATGGCATCATCGAAGCATGAACCGGTTGAACGAAGACAACTTCGAAGAGTATAACGGCAAACAGTGGGGATACAGCACAGGTTGGTGGATCGTATCTCGGCCTGAAAAACCACATGATATTGCCGCCATCGGAGCTCATGGCCAATATCTGTACATATCACCAAAAAATAACATCATCATTGTCCGAACCGGCAAGGATGGTTCGGATTGGGGTGATGGAGACTTTATTTCACTTTACTATAGGGCAGCTGCGCTTTTAAATGAAAATCCGGAATAATCATTAATTGAAAATGAAATCAGGTAATAAGTTCAAACGAATCATAAAAAGAAGCTTTTTTGCAGTAATGATATCGAGTTTTTTTATTAGCTGTACAAATAGAAAAGCCGATGAAAATTCTTACTTAATAAAGAATGTAACCGTTATTGAGGGTGATAGTTCATTACCAATAGAAAATACCAACATTGTTATACAGGCTGATACTATAAAGGAAATATCAGATGAAATTGACTTAAATAGTTTCCAAAATGTGATTGATGGGTCTGGTAAATATATCATACCAGGACTGTGGGAAAATCATATACATTTATCAAAAGTGAGGTCAAATGCATTGAAATTAATGGTTGTTAATGGAATCACAAGTGTTAAAGATCTTGGAGGTGAAATTAATGAACTAATCAGGTGGAAAAATCAGGTTCAAGATGGTGAAAGAATAGGCCCTACAATATATATGGCTGGGTCATATCTGGAGTCACCCTCTAACTATGAAAGTATGCTTGAACGGCCGGTTTCAACTAATGTAGAACCGGTAAGAAAAATGAGACGTCCGGTTGATGGGCCAGAAGAAGCCAAGAATATAGTTACTGAGCTTGCCGATTTAGGTGTGGATTTAATTAAAGTACGTGCGGTTAAAGATGAGGAAACATTCATTGCAATTGGACAGGCTGCAAGAGATCACAATCTTAAATTGGCAGCACATACAATGGGGCTTTCATTAGACGATATTTTGGAATCAAAGGTCAAAAGTATAGAACATTTCTTTATTCCCTTTTTAGATGAAATACCTAAAGAGAAGCGAATAGAAGTGTTTCAGAAATTTGCAGACCAAGAAGTGGCATTTGCGCCTAATCTAACTTTGTTCAAAGATTCAGAACTTACTCAAAATGAGGTTATTCAGGCCTTTTTAGATGATACTGCAAATGCTGAACACCCAAGAAGAGCATATATGTCGAAATATGCATTAAAGGAGTGGCAAGAGCAGTTAAGTCAAGACAGAAGTGAAGGCCGAAAAGATTTTTTTAAACGACTTCTACCTACTGTGATACGGGATGTTAAAGAAATGAGAGAAGCAGGAGTAGTTATACTGCCTTCTACAGATACTGCCGTAGTTTTTCTATTTCCCGGAGAAGCTCTCATTCAAGAGATAATTTATTATGTAGAACTTCTGGGTTATACACCTGCGGAGGCTTTGAAAGCGGGTGCATTTGATTCTGCAGAATGGATGGGTGTTGAAGATAGGGTTGGTTTGATTAAGCCTGGATTCGTTGCCGACATGGTACTGTTGAATAAAAACCCTTTGGAAAATATTGAAAATATAAAGGCAATAGAATCAGTGGTTCTTAAAGGCGACTACCTGGATCGAAAGGAATTAGATCAAATTAAAGAAAGCGTAAAAGATAACCCTGCAATTAAAGAAGACAACTTCGGTCGGTATGTGCCAATTAAATGATTAAAAACTAGCTTGAGTTAATGGCAAGGTCCAATGAAACATAAAATACAATATGTACATTACAAGATTATGTATATCCTTTAGTTTTGGTCTCTATTATGCTTACTTCTTGTGCTCCTCTAAAGACGAGATCTGTAACTGAAAATAGTACTAATCTAAATTCTTTGGTCTCATATCAAAGAGATATCAAACCTATGATGAGAATGAGTTGTACTCCGTGTCACTTCCCTGAAAGAGGAAGAGGAAAAATGCTCAATACCTATGAAGCTACAAAGTTCAACATAAATGAAATACTTAGACGTGTTCAGCTTCCACCTGGACATAACGATGCAATGCCCTATAAAAAAAAGAAGTTGCCTTTATCCAATGAGCAAGTTGAGCTTATAAAAAAGTGGGTAGCTGGAAATTTTAATAGATAAGTCGTCATGTAAAGGTTGAATCCTGATAATATTAAGTCAATTCATCACAGTTCTCTTATTTTATCATTACTCAAATTGCCCTTTGAAAGAGTAATAGAGTAAATATGTGATTAAAACATTTTAGAAGGGCGTCCTGAAATATTTCAATAGACAGGGATGTTGTTTTAATTCATAAATCAATCCTTTTATTCACGAAATATGAACTTTCATTCCATACTTATTTCTATCGATAGAGTGTAATAATATCATTGCATCATTGTACTAACAATAGTATAAGAAAACGTATGCATGATAAAACAAAGTATGTTAGAATGGATGTATCCAAACTGTTCCTTGGTTGTATAGTGATAATTCTTTTAGTGGATATCTCTACCCTGAAAGCTCAGGATTCTGCAAAGGGGGACTCTACTGCTCTAGAAGCCACCATGGCACTAATTGATCATATGGGAGGCAAAGATGTCTGGTCACAATTATCACAAATTAAATTTCAGCATAGGTGGTACCCGGTAAACCGCGAAAGCTATCTGGAAGACGAAGTTATTGATTTGACCAACATAAGATCATGGGTCAGGATGAAAAACGATAGTTACGAGCGGGTTCGAGCTTATAGTCCAGAATATGGATACTGGTCATGGACTAATGGTAATTTAGTGCAAAATAATGAGGCCTCTTGGGAAAGTGCAAAAGCTAGAGGGCCATTTAATATTTATCGTTTTTTGAGGGAGCTGTCATTGGGTAATACCCGTTATGAATTGAAAATGGGTGATAGTGATATCCCAACAGCAAAAAAAATTGAAATACATTTTGATGGTGTGTACGGAGGATCTATTACAGTTAATTACGACTTTGAACCTCTGGTTTGGGAAACAATGGACTATACCTACACATTCGGTCCAATGGAAAGCTATGGAAATATTAGACACCCTAAATGGGCGATATATAATAAAGGGAGTTTTCGTTACGAAATTATAACGGTTAAAGGTAGTAAGAAGGCAACAGAAATGACTCTTTATAAGCTCCCGGATGAATATATCGATGGTGAATAAAGGTTTACATCTTGCAAATAATTGGAGCATATATGTTGTAAGACATAAGCAGAAGGGATGCCTTGTAATGCAATGGATATGATGCAGCTCTGCTCTAAAGTAAAATCAATTTAAATTTACTGTATAAAATGAGTAATCACAGGATAAATATATTTCTAATTTTAACATTATGTAGCTCATTGGTTTTTTCATGTACACACAGGTCTAAAAACTCTAGTGACCCTATATTGTCAATTCCATCACCACGGAGCGGATATAGTATGGCTTATGACGAAAACAGGGAAAGGGTAGTGCTGTTTGGCGGTCAGGATTCTAGTGATGTAAAACTGAATGACACCTGGGAATGGTACGATGATAGATGGCATATAGCGGATCCCGGTAATACGGTTCCCTCACCCAGAATCAATGCGGCCATTGCTTATGATCAACAAGAAAAGAAGATTATTCTTTTTGGTGGTATCGATAGTACCGGCTTCCTTCAGGATACCTGGATATACGGAAGGAATGGCTGGGAGCAGATGACGGTTCGCAATGTCCCGTCATCGCGCCAACTTGCTACAGCTGCTTATGATGCCATTCATCACAACACGGTACTGTTCGGCGGGCGGGATGAAAACGGAGGCAGGCTCGGAGATACATGGATCTTTGAGGATTCCGAGTGGAGCCTCGCGGCTGAAACCGGCCCTTCACCACGCTCGTCTCATGCAATGGTATACGACGACAGTGAGATGTCGATCCTTTTGTATGGCGGGTATGACGGTAATATGCTAAGTGACGCATGGCTGTGGCATGGCGGTCAGTGGCGGCAGATGGAAACCAATGAAGGCCCGTCGCGACTGCACGCAGCGGTAGTTTATGATGCAGATCGCAGAGGCAGCCTGGTTATTGGAGGTTTTGGCACTGCCGGAAGAACCAATGATGTGTGGATGCTGAAAAACCGGGAATGGATAAAGCTGGATATGGAAGGTGATCTACCAAAAACACGGGCGGAACATGAAGCGGCCTACGTTCCGGGGGCGGGTACACTTGTCTTTGGTGGAGTAGTGGGTACCGATCCACGAACGCGTATCCGGGCAAATGATACCTGGCTGTTGAATGGGAAAAACTGGTTTCAGTACTAATATCTCATAATATGAAGAAACAAATATTTACTCTCGTCATTGTTTTTCTTTTTTCAACAGTTCAGGTTCTTTCACAAGACAAACCAAATAATTTGGTTTTAAAAAGGGTGAATGTGATCCCAATGGATCGCGAAGTTATCCTGGAAAATCAGGCTGTGTTGATCAAAAATGGTGTTATTGCAGAGATCAAACCATTCGATGAGATAGTGATTCCGGAAGGAGTCAAAATAATCGATGCTAAGCATGGATATTTGATACCAGGCCTCACAGATATGCATATGCACTTAATATCTGATGATCGTATTCCAAAGCATTTTGCTAAGCATGAACTACCCATACCGGTAACCTTTGGGGTTGCCCGTGCTCGTATTCCAATTGGCAGAATAGAGCATTTGGAATTAAAAGAACAAATAGAAGACGGTCAATTGATAGGACCGGAATTACATGTAGCTGGTCATGTGGCAGAATTTATGTTCAATGAACATACAGAGGGAATAAAGGTGTCAACTCAAAATGAAGCAAGAGCAGCAGTACGCCAGTTGAAGCGGGAGGGATATGAATCAATAAAGATTACATTTGTTTTCTCTGAAGAACTATTTAATGCGATTACAGATGAGGCAAAAAAAGTAGGCTTGCAGGTCTTTGGTCATGTTCCTGAAGAAGTTGGAATTCGTAAGGCGATAGCTTCAGGGTATCATATTGAACATCTGGACCAATACTTTGAGGATATGTTGCCCGACAGTATCGAACTGCGCAGTGTATCAGGAATAGGTTTGGTCAGAAATCAAGGGTATTTAGATTTCTTAACACAAAAGAAGATGTCAAACCTTGCACAGCTAACAGCTAAGGCAAAAGTATGGAATACGCCAACCAATGCATTCTTCATTCGTGCTTTTGGGCTTGGATTCGATAATGCAGAGTATTGGGATAATCCCGGATATCGCTTCTTACCACCCGATGTAATTGATGAACTCATACCTCAATTCTATTGGGAGAATCCACCCGATGAGACAGAAAGAAACTTATTTATTAAAAGAAGATTGGAGTTTGTTAAAGCGCTGCATGATGCAGGTGCAGGTTTGTTAGCCGGATCTGATTCTCCTGAGGGTGTTCTGTTATATGGGTACGGATTACACTATGAATTGCAGCGTTTTGTTGAGGCCGGCTTAACCCCATTTGAAGCATTAAAAACAGCAACGGTGAATCCGGCAATATTTATTTCAAAGGCAGGGGAGTTTGGAAGTATTGTACAGGATGCGAAGGCCGACCTGGTTTTACTGGAAAAAAACCCATTGGAAGATATTTCTAATATCCAATCAATTAAAGGGGTAATTCTCAAGGGCACCTGGTTTTCACTTCAAGAGTTACTTCAAATCAGAAAAGCATCTTACGAAAAACTCAGTGAAAGTGCATTGAGAGATTAAAAAACGAACTGTGCATTTTAACCCATAAAAAAATAAAATGCGTTATATACTTTTTATAGCTTCTGCTTCATTTATCATATTAATTACTGTTTATATTTTTGTTCTGGATGATTCTTTTGAACCTAACGTAAATCACAAAAATGAAGGGATAGCTAAACTGGATGATAGCTATTTTTATAATAGATATGGAGATAGTTTACGAGTAAGAAGAGGAAGTTTAGTGGTACCAGAATCAAGAGAAGGCTATTCTGGTAACAAAATTCAACTTCAATTTAAAATAGTAAAGTCAATATCGAAAGATCCGGGTTATCCTATTTTTTTCTTGGCAGGCGGCCCTGGAATTCCTTCAACTGAAGTACTGAATAACGAATACTTTTATCTCTTCACAAAGCTAAGAAAAGATCGAGATATCGTACTTATTGATCAAAGAGGAACAGGTCAATCAATACCTAACTTAAATTGTGAAAATAAGATTAATTTTACAATTGATGAGTCGGAAAATGTCGCATCACTTTATCGACAAGAGTTTCAAACCGCAGTTCAAAACTGTACGAATAAATTTAGAGCAAAGGGAATTCATCTGCCTTCATATAATAGTAAAGAAAGTGCATTTGATATTGACGATTTGAGAAGTGAATTAGGATATTCAAAAATTATCCTTTACGGATATAGCTATGGATCCGAACTGGCGCAGTTTTACATTCGTCATTTCGAAAGATATGTGGAAAGAGCAATTTTTGCCGGCCCACAGGCGCCGGACCATAACCTGAAAATGCCTCAACAGGCCAACATACAATATAAAAAGCTGGATAGTTTAGCACAATCAGATCGAAGATACACTCAAAATATTCCCGGTTTAATCGAGATGATAAAAGAGGTTAAATCGCGATTAAATGAATCTCCCGTCCAAATCAAGATTCAACTAATGGATGCGATTGATGAGTCAGATGGATTCCTGGCAACCACTCTTTTTAAAGCTTTTTCATACTTTAAGCCTCACTGGAATGTGGTATTATCAAGTGAGTATTTAGAACTCATGAACTCTGATATGTTGGGTAGTGACTACTGGAATAGAAGATTACCGTCTGTTTATTGGAAGCTTTATAATGAAGATTATACCGATATAGGTAATCGCATACGAAACTTCGCTAAGAATAGTCCTCAGAACGCACTTTTTTTTGCTACATCGTGTGCCACTGGATTTGATGATAAAGATCTAAAAAAACTTAGGCAGCAGGAACCAGGATCAGTTGTTGGTGAGTTCG
This sequence comes from uncultured Balneolaceae bacterium, assembly GCA_964449075.1. Lineage (GTDB taxonomy): Bacteria > Bacteroidota > Rhodothermia > Balneolales > Balneolaceae > CAYVBJ01. The sequence continues at coordinate 138,567 of CAYVBJ010000002.1, read as the reverse complement.
CACTGACATTTTTTAGGAGTAAGTCCCTATGCAATGCATTGCAGTTACCAAAAATAGATGGTCTTAATGAACCTGTCTTCTCTGAGATACCTCTCTTACTAATTGGAGGTACCCTTGATGGTAGAACACCATTACCTAATTTAAACACCATATCGGAAAGGTTTCCGAACTCGTATAAAGCTGTAGTTATCAATGCTGGCCACTATCGCTTATTAAACAATAAGATATATGGAATTTTGGATAAGTTTGTGAATAGCGAAAATATTAGCAACACAAAAATTCCAATTGATATTGATATACTTAGTCCAGTTGGATATAAATATTCCTTAGTTGACATTTTATATGAGAAAGCCATCAATGAAACAGTGGACGATGCGTTTTCTTTTTATACGGATAAAATCTATGAGTCAAATCACAGTAATGAATATCTGTGGGACACTAGAGAACGAACCCTATTAGTTTTGGGCAATCGTTTTATAAATGAGGAGAGATATAATATTGCCATCCAAACATTTAAGAGAAGCATGCTACTGCACCCTGATTACCATTTATTTTATCGCAGCTTATCGGAAGTTTATCTACAAAAAGGGAAGAAAGATAGCTCAAAAGTGTATGCTCATAAAGCGATAAGATTTAACTACTTTGACGTTCGGGCTCATCAATTATCAAATATGGCAAACCATTAATTAATTGATAAAAATACAAAAATGTCAATGGTAGATATTTATAGTTTGACATTTAAAAAATACAATCAGGCATTTACTTTGCATTATTTAACTTTAGAAAAGTGTAATGAATTATATAAAGGTTTTTATTAAATATTTAGTGCTCTCTATCACACTTATGTCTTTAATACTGTGTGTTGTCTTGGCTTATTTAGCCTTTGTACCCCCCAAATCCTTTAAACCTGAATCACGTCAATTCAATGATCATTCTATCTATGAACTTGAAAAGAAAACAGGATGGTATACCCTTGAGGACGGGACGAAGCTGCTCATAACCTGGGGTGCTTATGGCGGCCTTATAGCTGTCGATTTCGTTAATCATGAAATTAAAGAATGGATGCCGGTTTCAGAGGATGAGTTTTTTTGGCAAAAAGGTGATGACAGGATAACGATCAATTTTACTTCCTCAAATAAAGAAGGAAGGCGGTTTACCTGGATAGCCGATGAAAGATCAAAGCAAATAGCGAAAATGGATAGCAATCAACCCTATGGTCAGCAAGAAGTAACATTCTATAATAATAATGTAAAGCTTAGCGGAACTTTATTAATACCCAAAAACTCACCAGTTCAAAACGCAGCGGTTTTTATCCATGGGTCCGGAGTAAGTGACCGTAATAATTATTGGTACCTTTATCAGGCAAATTATCTGGCACAAAATAATATAATGGTTCTGTTGCCCGATAAACGAGGTAGCGGTTCATCATCTGGATTCTGGCATACCTCAAGCATGCAAGATTTTGCTTTGGATGCAATAGCAGGTGCCAAATATATATTAAATCATTATCCGGAGGATGTCCGGAGTATAGGTTTTGTTGGATTTAGTCAGGGAGGCGTAATTGCTCCTCTTGCAGGTTCAATGTATAGTGAAACAGATTTTATTGTTGATGTGGTAGGTAGTACGGTGACATTTAATCAACAACTCAAATTTGAGATTTATAATGATGCTGTTTCTAAAGGTGTTCCTGAGATTTTTGCTAAAATTATTACCCCTGCATTTGTACGAAGAGCAAAGAACAGACGGCCGATATGGTGGAAAAAAAACGGCAGCTATTCTCCGCTTACCTATTTACAAAACACCGATGTTCCTTCTTTAATTGTTTTTGGACTACAGGATAAAAACGCCCCGGTAAAAGCAAGCCTGAAAAATCTACAATCGATAGTTAATAAAAACATTACTATTGAGGTATTCGAAGATTCCGGACATGCTTTAAAGGACCCTTCAACCGGGTGGATACGGCATGATTACTTACAAATGCTGATGGAGTGGATCCAAAAAAGGTGACCTGAAATTTTTTGGTAATAAGTTTTAAAAATTTTTCTTAGATAAATTACTAAAGAGAACAAAGATGGTAGTACATTATTTAAGATATGCTATTTCATTTTTTAACAACAACTGCAACTATCAGTATGGCTATAGAAAATATTAAATACAGAACAACTACACCCATCTGAACAAAAAATGCTCCGATTCCTCCCTGGTCTCCGGCATAAAAGGCCAAATAAAGAGAAAAGCCGGTCCCTGAAAAAATTAAGAGCCCGCTCCCGGCCACATAAACTTTTCGGAGCTTAGGTCGCAATAGCTTTGAGAAAGGAAGGGATATCAGGTACAGAAATATCGGAGCGGATAATAGTAATAGGCCAAACATTATAACAGAAATTTATTTAGATTTGACTTCAGCTGGAACCTGAAGCAATTTTCAGCAATTTGGGCGCCAGATTAAAATGCCCGGCCCGGGCACCCTGGTTCATCAAAACAGCAACGGTAATCCCGGTTTCCGGGTCGTATATAATCAGGCTGCTGCCAAAAGGTGAGCCTCCGCTGTGTCCCCACTGTTCTCTTCCAAGGAAGTTGTATTTGCGAATGCCTAAACCCGCCCCGGATTCGCCGGGTATGTTCCCTGCTGCCGGTACGAACTCCAGCATTTCGGCTCTCATTTTCTCACTGATGATGCTGCCGGTAAATAACTCTTTTCCCCAGCGGGCTACACTCTGTGCATTAGCAAACAATCCGAAAGCATAACTGCCGGTGCTTATAACGGACATTTCCTTAAGTGGCTCTATTGTATTTGTTGTAGCCCGCGTCAAGTGCCAGGCGGTGGCAACCGGGGAAGTAGCTGTTTCATGTCCGGGAAGAAAAATCTGTTTAAGACCAAGAGGTTCCCAAAGCCTTTTGCGGTATCTGTTTACCAGTGGTTTTCCGGAAACAGCTTCAGCAATCAATCCCAGTAACACAAATGAGGTATTGGTGTACTGTGTTTTCGTGCCAGGTTCAAATGCGGGAGGACCAACATACTCCATCAATTCCTGGGCGCTGAACACATGGGTTTTGTCCTGATTGGCTTTGGTCCACAGCCCCTGGTGATTGGTATAATTCTCGAGGCCATTTGTGTGGTTCAGCAGTTGTCGAATGGTAATTTCGGGATTAATATTTTCCATCTCCGGAAGCCATTTTGAAACCGGATCTTCGAGCGAAAGGCGCCCCTCATCGGCAAGCTGAAGGATGATGGCACCGGTCATGGTTTTGGTAATGCTGGCAATCCAGATGAGGTGCCCGGTTTCAAGGGATGAACCGGGCTTCTCGGTACCGGCACTTTTCACCCACTCTGTTCCATCCTCGAAAATAATGGCGGCACTTACACCGTAATGAAAGTCTGGTGTTACCCATTCCTCTAAAGCGAGTTCAAGCGCGGATGAAATTCCATCGCCGGCAGCTGAGGATACCTGGGCATGAACCAGGGTATTATTATCACAAGAGATAAGAAGAAGAAAAAGTATGTATGTTAATCGCTTGTATTGCATAAATTACCATAGGATTAATTATTTGCGGTTTTTTGAGATTCTATTGCTGGACTAATAAAAATCATGAGCACTTCAGCCGGGTGACTTGTATTTGGATTTCGGTATGACCGGTGCAATTCGCGGTATTTTTCATGGAAAATTTCTCCGTTGGAGTAGGTTTTAGGAATATTATTTTCCATAACCATTTCAACAGACCCCTTCAGTACATAACCAAATATGTCGCCCTGGTGGCGGTGTGCAACTTCATTATCAAAACCAGCTGGAAGGATCATTTTAAACCCCACAAATTTAACATCGTTAAGCAGAGGAGTGCTCAATGATGTTTGTTCAACAGGTATAATTTGAGGAAGATCGTTTTGAGCAATTGAAAGGCCCGGAAATGAGAGCAGTAAGCAGAAAGCAATACCGGCCGCCGAATATCTGAATTTTTTCATATAACTGTGCCTGTGAATTTTAACAATTGAAATTTACAACTGTTGATTTCAGTGAATGACTTTCCTCAAGTAACGGTCAATAGATAGGTTGAAAACCCATATGTACACAATGAGAATGGAATAGAGGTTTATTTAAATGGTATAAACAGATGATTAGAAGATTAAAAGCACTTTTCTTGACCCATAAAGAACCGTGTATTATTTCTCAAAGAATAATTTCCACTCCCCTGTTATTCGCTTTGGTTCCAAATTGATTAAAGAGTGATTGGACAGAAAGTATTTTAAGTCCGGTAATATTCATTCTAAAAATCCTTGCTATGTTATTTTTTAAAACCTTACTTAAGATAGTTTTCGTTTTTATTTTTATTTCCTGCTCATCCGATTCCGTAAGTACATCGGAAAACCCGGAACCAAATCCAATTCTGCAACGTATTGAGATTTCTTCCTCGAACGGGGACCGTTTGGATATTGGAGAAAGCACAACATTAACTGTTTCGGGATTTGATCAGTCCGATGTTCCTATCGGGATAGAAGACCCCATAGATTGGTCTGTCAATAACGTTAATGTATCAGTGGACGAAAATGGAGTTGTGACCGGTTTATCAGTTGGGGATTCAGAGATTACCGCAGCAGTAAGTGGTGTGGATTCTGTGTTTGAAATAAAGGTGTGGGACAGTTCTGCACCCCGAACCGAAATTTATGTGAGTGATGCCGGTAATTTCGACAGTGGCCCATGGCAAATTCTCAAATTTGATGAAAATGGGAAAAATGCAGAAGTATTTATTGACGATAACCTGGCCTGGCCGCAAGATATCCTATTTTTTGAAGAGCAAGAGGTGGTGTTGATTTCAAACCTGAACAGTGGAAGAATAAATCGCCACGATGCCAATACCGGTGAGTTTATTGATACTTTCACAAGCGGAATCAGTGGGCCAACCCGCATGAAAATTGGTCCGGATAATTTGCTGTACGTTTTGCAATGGAGCGGCGATGGGCTGGTTCAGCGATATGAACTGGATGGCACTTTTGTAGATAATTTTACGAGTACGGGAATTGCCCAAAGCATTGGAATAGATTGGGATGCTGAGGGTAATTTGTATGTGTCATCATTCAATGGTAAAACCGTGCGAAAATTCGATCAGGAGGGTAACAGTGTAAGCGTATTCAGAGGTCTGGAAGGGCCAACGAATGTATTTGTCCGCGGAAATGGAGAAATACTGGTTAATGACTGGAGGGGAGGAGTCATAAAGCGTTATAATTCTGAGGGTCAATTCATAGATGATTTTATCACCGGGTTAAGTCAGCCGGAAGGTATAGCGCTTTTAAACGGGAATTTTTTAATAGGAAATGGTGGAACCGGTGCAGTTAAAATGTATAATTCTTCCGGAGGCTTTATAGAGGATTTCATACCCTCCGGTACGGCAGATCTTATGACTCCTAACGCAGTGACCGTAAGATTGGTTAATTAACAGATATTGAATTATTTTGTTTGTTAATGAACTAAAAACTTTAGCAAAACTTAACTGAAGTAGTAAGGTATTTTGGTTAACAGCTATGTATTATTCCGATAATGCATTATTCTTTATATAAAAAGTGAGAATCGATAAAAAAACATACCCTTCTTTTAAAACAATAATACAGATTTTTCTGTTTTGGAGTCTTGTTGCCATATTCTTCGTGGTTCAGAATTACGTTCAGGCCATTGCCAATGACCGGCCATTTCCAATTGCAGGATACTCAATTCATCAATTAAGCAATTTTTGGCTTTGGGCGTTCTTTACCCCAATAGTTTTAAAGTTTGTGGATTATACAAAGGAAGGAAATTCACGAATTAAGAAGGCGGCCTGGTTTTTATTGTCTGGGACGATACTATCCATACTTCACAGTTTTGTTTTTAACCTGATAAGTATAGAGCTAAGATACACCATATTGGAAATCGAACAGCTAAAAGGATATTTAACTTTTCAGGGGCTTTTGCCCATAGCAGTTTCAGGATTTTTCAGCAGTTTTTTAACATTTATATTATTAACTGGTGCCATTTATGCATGGCGATTAACAATTAAGAACAGAGAACAAGAAGCCTTAAACGCCCGTCTGGAAGCGAACCTCAATCAAACCCGGTTACAGGCTTTAAAGGGGCAGTTACATCCTCATTTTTTGTTTAACACGCTGAATAGTATTTCCAGTCTGACAGAGATTAACCCTTCACTTGCCCGTAAAATGATCAGTAAATTGAGCGGATTGCTCCGTTACAGTCTGGATCACACCAACAGGCAATTTGCAAGCGTGAGAGAGGAAATCGAAGTGACCAGGAAATACCTGGAAATTGAACAGATTCGCTTTGGTGACCGGTTAACAGTCAGTTTTGATATCGATTCAGACATTGAATCAGCGAAAATACCTTTTTTGTTGCTACAGCCCCTGGTTGAAAATTCTATTATTCATGGCATCTCACCGCATAGAAAAAAAGGATTAATAGAAATAAGCTGTACCCGGCAGGATGATTATATTAATATTTCTATTTCCGATAACGGCAAAACACCGGAAAAACTGGATGATTCTTTGTTTGAGGAAGGCATGGGACTTTCGCTGACCAAAAAAAGATTAAACGAGCTTTTCAGCAACAACTTTGACATGAAACTTGAAAAAAATGTCAAAGGAGGGCTGACAATCCAATTGTTACTTCCATTCGAGATATTCAGGGATCCTGAAAAAAGATCGAATCCGATTGAAGTGATAGAAACGGAAATTCAGGCATGAACAAAATCACAAACTCAAAAAATATTTCAGTTTTTATTATTGACGATGAGCCGTTGGCAAGAAAACGCATTGAACAACTGCTTAAAGAATTTGATTTTGTTATTATTAAACGCTCATTGGACGATCCTGTCGTGGCAGTCGAAAAAGTGAATGAAGAACAGCCTGACTTACTATTTCTGGATATTCAAATGCCCGAATTAAATGGGTTCCAGTTTATAGAAAAATTGTCCAGGCCCTGGCCGTTGATCATTTTTACGACAGCGTATGACGAATATGCCCTTGAAGCATTTCGGGTGAATGCCGTTGATTATCTCCTAAAACCCATCGATGAAGAACAGTTTGGGGAAGCCCTGCATCGTGTCCGGGAATTGAGGGAACGAAAAGAAAAAAAAGAGTTTCATCAGCGAATAGAATCGCTTCTATCTCATGTAGATGAACAGAAATCAGGTAAATCGTATCGCTCCAGAATACCCATCAAAAGATCGGATAAAATCTACTTTATTAAAGATGATGATATTCTTTGGGTGCAGGCTTCCGGCAAATATGTGGAGGTGAAACATGATGATAAGAAGCACCTGCTGCGGTCTTTACTTTCGGAATTCGGGGAAACCCTGAACCCGGAAAAATTTATCCGGATTCACAGGTCGGTAATTATTAACATTGATCAAATCAAGCAAATTAATCCGTGGTTCAGGGGAGAATACCAGGTGGAAATGAAAGATGGGGAGACTTTCACAACCGGGAAATCCTACCGGGATGAGCTGAAACGCTTAATCGATTAATTGCGAATCGCTTTCATGTTGAAGATTACTTTGATCTCATCACCAATCAAGCTGTCCATGGGTGAATCAAAATCTAATTCCAATTCGGATCTGCTTAAAGAGAACTTTCCATTCAGGTTAATAATTGATTGGTCGTTTGAAGAGAGCCCGACTATCAAGGGTACAGTTAAGCGATGTGATTTACCCATTATTTTTACAGTACAATCAGCTTGATAATCAGTATCAAATTTTTTTATAGATTCTAAATTTACCGTTATAAAAGGATTCTTTTCTGCCTGGAAAAAACTGTCTGATCTTAGACTTTTATCCCGCAACTGGTTTTCAGTATCAATGCTTTCTACAAAAATTATAAGAGTCCCGGACAGTGAATCAAATAACGAGGCGTTGTCTGGTTTTGATAGTATCCCTTCAAATTTCTGAAATGATCCATGTACTTCCAAAAATCCCATGTGCAGTGCAGTAAATTTGATAGAAGATAATGATGGAGATATTTGATATGCAATTTGTTTTTGTGACTGAACAAATTCAACATTAAATAGAAACAACAGGAGCCCTGTCAGAATTCCCGTTGTGAGGTTATTGTAAAAATGATTGTTTATTTGCTTATATCGGTTATTCCTGTATAGCCAGTGCATTGATTTCAATTTTTACATCATTACCGATAAAATTTCCTCCGCCAGGTAACTTCCGGTCGAAGGGAATACCGTAATCCAATCTGTTGATGGTCAGCTCACCTTTAATAGCAACAGCTATTAACCCGGTTGGGTCTTTTCGCGGACCGGTAATTGATACTGGCAATAGTACATTTTTGGTAACGCCACGGATTGTAAGTTCACCTTCTGCAATCCAATTATTACCTGAAGGTTTAAGTGATTTGCTTATAAATGTAATTACAGGAAATTCAGCCGTATGTAAAAAATTCTGGCTTTTTACGGCGTTGTCTCTCAGCTGATTTCCACTTTCGAGACTGGACGTTTTGATAATTATATCGGTTTTTGTCTCTGAAAGATTATCCGGATCCATTGTAATAGTTCCGGTAACATCCCGAAATGTACTTACCACATCCAGCATATCGAAGCGCTTCACTTCGAATGTGACAAAGGTGTGGCCGGGATCAACTATGAATTTATTGACCTCAATATCATCAACAGAATTCTGCTGGCAAAACATTATAAGTACCAAGATTATAAAGATCTTCATTATTGACCTTACTTAATTTTGAATTTTAATTTTGTATGTAAAAAACAAAAAAGTCATTGTACGATCGACAATATTGGAATAAATGTGTCAAACAGGGGAGTAGAAATGCTTAAACAGAAATTGAGATTCCAAAAGCATGAATATTACTATTCATTTTGAACAATTAATAAACATGTTCATTCCCCAAAATTCTTTATTCATTCCTTATTAATGGGTTCTGGTATTCAGGCGAATATATTTCTTGAAATCATAATTTCATGAATCTTCATAATAATCTCTATCAAATGATTTATTTGAAAGCATGAAATTAAAACAAGATCAAATCAAATAAACAGTAGTATAATGAATATGAAGAAAGTGATATTAATGCTATTTGTGTCAATCTCATTTACAAATATGAATGCATTTGCACAAAATGGCACAATAAGCGGAACGGTAATAGATGCGCAATCCGGAAATCCTCTTCCGGGTGCCACTGTATTAATCAATCGTCTTAATAAAGGTACTGCCACAGACGTTGATGGTAATTATACGATCAGCGGAATTAATCCCGGAGAATATACGATAGTATTTCGTTTTATAGGTTATTCACCATTAGAAGAAACGATTACGATTGAAGCGGGAATAAATGTTTTTGACGTAGAGCTTGGTAAAGATTTTATAGGCCTTGATGAACTGGTAGTCACCGGAGTTGGCACTGCAACTTCGCAAAAAAAGGTAGCTATCGATGTAGCAACTGTTAGTGAAGAAAGATTGTCGAAAGTTCCGGCCTATGATATATCAAGTGCCCTGACGGGTAAAATTGCCGGTGCCTCAATCGTTAATACAGGCGCCCCGGGCGGGGCAAGTGTTATTACCCTAAGAGGAATTAACACATTAGGTAATTCTCGCCCTCTCATCATGATTGATGGTGTTCAGGTTAACTCTGACGTATCCTCAAGCAGCGGTGGTTTAGATAATATTGACAGGTTGAGTGATATTGATTTAAGTCAGGTCGAAAGAGTCGAAGTAATAAAAGGAGCTGCAGCCGCTACATTGTTCGGTGCTCAGGGGGCAAACGGGGTGATACAGATATTCACAAAAAAAGGGCGGGCAGGGCAGTTGGATGTTTCTCTGAACAGTTCAATTTCTCTGGACCTGTTAAATAGTAGTAATATTCCGGAACAGCCGGTTGATTTTCACAATCTACCAGTTGATGCAAATGGTAATGTAATTGGCGTCAATTTTGATGAAAGGAACGGAGTCTGGACTGTTCCGAATGAAGTTAATAATGGCGTAAGAAACAAGCCCTACACCGGATGGGTTGACCCTGAATCCGGTGAAGTCATACCGTTTAACGTACAGAGGGATCGTATTGAGGAGTATTTCGAAACAGTTGCAACACAACGCTACGGATTAACAATATCCGGTGGTGGCGACGAAACAACCTATTTGATTTCCGGAAACTTCCTTGACCAAACCGGAATTGAGCCGGAAACAGGATTTGATAGAGTTTCAGTGCGTCTGAATACGGATACTAACATAATGGAAAATATGAAGTTGAGTTTTAGGACTTCTTTTTCAAACAGCGAACGAGAAGGAGTGTCCGAAAGTGGTGATAACATAGAATCGGGTTTAAGTAATCTACTTCAGACAAAACCTTTCATCGATGTATTTAGCGTCAATTCGCTCGGAATACCAGCACCAAAATTCCAGGCAGGCTCAGTTTCAACAAACCCTTTCTTCCAAAAAGAGTTTACTGACTTTAGCGATGCAACGAACAGGTTTATTGGCAGTACAAACTTCAATTACAGGCCTTCACGGTTTATAGAATTTGATTATACAATAGGAGTTGATTGGTTTTCAAGAGAAAGAGAAAGGTTACAAAATAATGTTCAGGGATTTGAAGATCCAGATACCTCTGAAGAAGAAGTTGTCATTTTAAATGATGATGGATTCTTTTCACGGCGGTCAGATACCAACTGGCAGTTCAATTCTTTAGCAAATGTTTTCCTGAGAACTGATTTCCGGGGCGATTTTGGAATTGACTTCCCTCTTCAAACAACAACCCAGGCTACATTTGACTGGAGGCGAAGCGATTTTGAAAGAACAGATGCCACTGGTGACGGACTACCATTTGGCCTTGGATTGGAAACCATAGATGCAGGAAATACTGAACTTGCCGATGAATTCCGTTCAACATTTGTAACGTTTGGATTCTTAATTAATCAAAAATTTGATTTTGATGATTTCGGTGGTTTCTCGGTAGGTTTTCGCGCAGATAAATCTTCTGCATTTGGACAGGCAGCAGATTTTGAGTTCTTCCCAAGAGCTGATGCGTATCTTAGAATCTCGGACCTTAATTTTTGGGGTAACTTAGTTGATACTTTTAATGAATTTAAATTACGGGTCGCATACGGAGAGGCAGGTATTCAGCCTGGACCATTTGACAGGTTTATTACATTAAATGCAGGTTCCATTGGCAGCAATTCCGTATTTAATTCTTCAGCCGTTCTGAGTAATCCTCAGCTCCAGGTTGAACAATCAGAAGAATTTGAGTTTGGAGCGGATCTTGGCTTTAGACTTGGTGACGACTGGTTTCAAAGCTTAGGCTTCTCTGCTACGTACTGGGACAGAGAAACTAATGGTTCCATTGAGCAAGTTGATATTGCTCCTTCAAGCGGAGCTTTGGTACTGCTTAGTAATGCGGTTGGATTAAGTTCTGATGGATTTGATGCGAACATTAATTCTTTAGTTCACTTTGATCAAAATTGGGACTGGAGAACAAGCATTCAATTTGCAACATCCGAAACCATCGTCGATAATATCTCCAATAATGAAGATTTAATTTTTACTCCGACAAACGGGTTTGATTATTTATTCCGGGAAGGCGAAAATTTCGGCGTGTTTTTTGGACGTAAACCTTTGGAATCAGTTGATGAAATAGACCCTGAAACCGGAGAGAGATTTATTCCTGAAGATCAGGCAGATAATTTTGTTATTGTTGATGGCGCTGTTGTAAACAAATTCACAAAAAATCATAGGTTTAGAAATCAAAAGGAGATAATTGGTGACCCGACTCCTGATTTCACACTCTCTTGGCGAAATGACTTTACAGTTAAAAAGAATTGGGACATTAGTTTCCAATTTGACTGGGTTCAGGGCGGAGATATTTTCAATGCTACAAAGTGGTGGATGTTTCAGCGAAATAACCATGCAGAGTTTCAGGAAAGAGTTCTTATCGACGGCGGTGAAAGTATAGGCGAACCTTTATTCGACTCATTTGGTAATCCCACAAGTTCTATTTCAACTGTTGATGGCAGTGAAGCACAGGCATGGGAAAGCTTTCATGAATCAAAAGTTAATGATGCGACCCCGTTTTTTGTTGAGGATGGTTCTCATATAAAACTGAGAGAATTATCAGTTGCATATGATTTCGTTGATCTACTTGGATTGGATGACATAAGAAGATTGAGACTTGCAGTTACAGGGCGTAACCTGTTTACCTTTACAGATTATTCCGGGTTTGATCCTGAAGTATCAGGACAGGGAACCGATACAAGATTCAGGGGCCTGGATATCTTTACTTTCCCAAATTTCAGAAACCTGACATTTACTGCAACACTCGATTTCTGAAAGGTTAATTCAAACAAATTTTAATTATTTAAATAACAAATATGATGTTAAATACTCTAAAAAAAACAGCAATAGCATCACTACTGCTATTGCTTATAACCACTGCGTGTGAAGATGGATTGGATGTCAGTAATCCAAATGAACCAACACCTGAAGTTTTAAATACTGAACAAGGTGTTCAGCGACAAGCCCTTGGTTTATATAACAATGGCGGCGGGTGGACCGAATGGGTCATTTGGATGTTACTTGAAGGTATGGGCGATAACGTTGTGCAGCCGTGGGGAAACTTTGATTGGGGTAATTTCGTGCTTCCAATCGAAGAAATATCATTTAGTGATGGTGAAACAATTGCGGTTTCAGCTCTTCGCGGAGCAGGAAGAACCCAGGAAGAATCGATCGATTTTGTAAATGACAGAAATGTATCACAAGGTTCCATTGATCAAACGTGGATTGTTGCCTATGCGCAAATAAACGATGCCAATTTACTGCTGCAGGCACTGGATGAAGGTGTAAGCTTTGTAGGTGATGCTGCAGCTAAAGAGTCTGCTTACAGGTCGTGGGCAAACTACTGGAAGGCATTTTCATATATGCAGGTTGCACTTCTCTACGAGGGTGGGTTAATTGTTGACACCCCCGGTCAGACAAATGAAAATTTCGTTGATAACAGTGAACTCATTGCAGAATCTAACAGGCTGTTTGATTTAGCCCTGTCGGGAGCAGATAATTTAGGTACAATTTCAAGTACTGTTACGCCTGACTTTTTCCCCACAAATGTCAGCTTAACATCATATCGACAAGCTATCAATACTCTGAAAGCAAGAAACATCTTGCTAAGTAAAAGACGGGCAGATGTTACCAACCAGGAGTGGCAGGAAATCTTAACTCTGACACAAAATGGACTGGAATCAAATGATGGCACGATGTTAATAGATAGTGATGAAACTACTTTTCTGTCTGCAATTACCGGAAGATGGCGCCTGGCAACCAATGTGTGGCACAGGGTTTCTCCAAGAGTAATCCAGGTAATGGTTGAAAATGATGACAACAGGCTCGACTTTTTCCAATTTGCTGATGCAGGTGGGTTTTTTGATAATAATACAATTACTCAACATGTCAATGCACCCTGGATTACTTTAGATGGAAGTCCATATGCGTCAACAAGTCCCGGAACTCCGCAATACTTCGTGTCAGCTGAAGAGAATATGCTGATGCAGGCTGAAGCCCAGCTGGCACTTGGAGATCCCGCAGCTGCAGGAGCACTTATTGACGCAGTACGCTCAATGCAGGATGCAGGTTTGCCATCCGTTGGGAATGCAACGTTAGAAGATATCCAAAAAGAAAGAAAGGTAGGTCTGTTTATGCGCGGATTAGCTTTCTACGATGCCAGAAGATTTGGGATTATCGATAGCAAAGCTGAAGGCGGAGGTCTTACTGATGTTTGGGTATACCAGGTTGATGATGCGACAGGAGCGGCAAGAAATAATCTTGATGAGGAAGCTGATATATTTTTTAATTTTGTAGATTATTTTCCAATTCCTGATGTAGAGACAGATTTTAATCCTTTACCGGAACAAAATCCGTTCCAATAATCTGAATTTCTTTACTTCTAATTTAAATTCTTACAAATCTAAAAAAGCCTTCTCATCAATGAAGGCTTTTTTATTTGTAATCTATAATTCTAAGTGGCTAATCTTGAATCATAATTTCTTTGGTTTCGAATGAAAATCATAATACAGGCAATAATTTTTACGATCGTTATTTATGCCAATGCCATCAGCCAAAATACGCTTAATGTGGAAGGGTTATTAGGCAGTAATAAAGCGGTATTTTTAAATGGGATTAAAAGCGGTGATTTAAGCGGATGGTTTGTGGATAATGCCAAAGATATCAACAGAGATGGAATTGATGACCTGGTCATAGGAGCAAGATTTGCTTCTCCCAAAAACAGAACTATGGCAGGGCAAACATACACTTTATTTGGCAATAATATTCAAAATGTTGATTTGGAACAACTAGACGAACTGAGATTGGGATTTACCATTGATGGGAAGACAGCTACGTTTAATGGTTATTCTGTTGGAACCGCCGGAGATATTGACAGCGATGGATTTAATGATATACTGATTGGTGCCAGGGACGGAAGACCGTTAGGCCGTGCGTTTTCAGGTGAAGCATATCTAATTTTCGGCAGCAACTTTATTGGGAACAGAGATCCCATAGAAGCATCAGATATTGATTCACCCACCGGAATAACATTTTATGGTGCCGAAGATGGAGATTTTTTGGGGAATGCAGTGAGTCAGGCCGGTGACTTTAACAATGACGGGTTTGATGATTTTTTAATTGCTGCTGTTGAAGCAAAAGATAGTAATAACATTCAAAAAGTGGGAAAAACCTACCTCATCTTTGGGGATAAAAACGTAAGAAATATTGACAGTTTAGATCTTTTAAATTTTAATTCTAAAGTGGGTATAGAGTTTGTTGGAAATAATTTTGGTGACTTAAGCGGATATGCTTTGGGCGGGGGTGGAGATATAAACGGTGATGGTTTTGATGACATTATTATTACTGCTATTGGTGCAAAAAGGAGTGATAATAATCTTCCTTTGGGTGAATGTTATGTTGTATTAGGCAATAACAGACCTTCGGTAACTCCTGTGACACTGAATTCTGATTTTTTAGATGGCAATAGTGGTTTCAAAATAACGGGTATGAATGAAGCTCATAATTTTGGTTTTTCTACAGCAATTTTAGGTGATATTAATAAAGATGGATTGGACGATATTATTATATCAGAAATAGGAACGGCAGCTGTAGATGGTGAAGAAGCTCCACCCTCAGGAGAGGGAATAGGAAAGGCATATATAATCTTTGGGTCCCCTAACTTTTCAAAAGAATTTGATCTGTTATCAATAAATGGTGATAATGGTTTTATCATAAATGGCAAAGATCTGGGGTACTTCACTGGTTGGTCGGTTAGTGATGCCGGTGATGTAAATAATGATGGAACAAGTGATCTGATTATTGGTGCACCAGGAGCAGATCTAAATGGAATTCGTGATGCCGGTGAAGTATATATTGTTTACGGAAGGGATGATTTTGATCAGTTTTTAGATCTGGATAAAATGACAACTGCAGAGGGGCTCACCATAGAAGGTTATGAACAAGATAGTTTCTTTGGCTGGTCAGTAAGTGGCGCCGGGGATACGGATAATGATGGATTTGATGAAGTGATTATTGGTGCACCTTTTGCCAGCCCGGGAAGTAAAAAAAATGCCGGTAGAACCTATGTAATATTTTTAAATAAGGACGAGGGCCTAAAATCTCCAGCCACAGGTGAAGGAATTAGTAACAAGATTATCATATACCCTAATCCTTCTCCAGATAATTATGTAAATCTGACTTTCGAATTAAATAAAACTTCGGATATTGAAATAGATATTTACGATACTTTAGGAAGGAAGATAAGAAAGACTTTAATTTTAAATGAAAAGGGACCGGGAAAATTAAATCAAGTGATACCTGCTAAATCTTTAGCTAACGGTATTTACATAGTAAAAGTTTTAATAAATAATGAAATTAGCATAGGGAAGTTTTTTGTTTTAAAATAGAATTCCTTGTGATTATGGAAAATTTGAATTGATTATACTATTAGCTTTCTATTCAACGGGTATTTTTACCGAAATACTTCTGCATTTTGATGTTATAATTTAGAATAAAATTTTAGTTTAGTATCCGGACTGGATTAACTTCGGAATAAAGTATAGTTGTGTCTCAATAGTCAATTTATATCTTTCTATTAATCATTTGGGATTTAACTCAATTCATAAAAAAATAAAAAGGAGATACCAGCTATGAAAATCATTTTATCCCTCTTCATGCTTTTTTTGTTTTTCACCCAAACCTCATACAGCCAGATCAGCGCCAAACTGATGCAGTATATGGATGTTTCAACCGATCAAATCGCTTTTGTGTATGGTGGTGATATCTGGCTTTCGCCGATAGAGGGCGGACAGGCGGTACGGCTTACATCTTCTCAGGGTGAAGAATCCTGGCCTAAATTTTCTCCTGATGGCACACATATTGCCTATACGGCAAGCTACAATGGCAATGACGATGTCTATGTGATACCGGTTGAGGGCGGAATTCCGCAGCGCGTCACTTATCCATCTTTCAGCGACCGGCTGATTGACTGGCACCCGGACGGCGATCACCTGCTTTTTGCCTCCCGCAGGGAGATGGGTCAACGGGCCGCCAACAAATTTTACCTGGTCGATAGAGACGGCGGCATGCCCGAGCCGCTTGCCATCCCCTATGGCGAGCTGGCCAGTTTTTCTCCGGACGGATCTCAACTGGTCTATATCACAAAAATCACCGAAAACTATCCGTTTAAACGATATAAGGGCGGCCTGACATCCGAACTGATTATTTATGATATGGATAATAAATCCGCCCAAAAAATAACCGAGAACGAAATTAACGACGGCAAACCCGCATGGGCGGGCGACACGATCTATTTTCTGTCAGACCGCGGCGAAGA
This sequence comes from uncultured Balneolaceae bacterium, assembly GCA_964449075.1. Classification (GTDB taxonomy): domain Bacteria; phylum Bacteroidota; class Rhodothermia; order Balneolales; family Balneolaceae; genus CAYVBJ01. The sequence continues at coordinate 121,712 of CAYVBJ010000002.1, read as the reverse complement.
ATTTCGCCTGAATGTATGGGCGTATGATCTAACCACTGAAGAGTTCAGCCAGTTGACTCAATTTGAGGAATTTGACATCTCCTACCTTTCTGCCGGACCAGGGGAACTGGTTTTTGAAGTGGGCGGTAATCTCTACCTGATGGACCTGGAAACCCATGATTACCGGCAGGTCGAAATACAGGTCGTGAGTGATTTGTCTAACGAAATGCCGCGGACAGTAGATGTGAGCAATCGCATTTCCAATGGAGCCGCATCACCCGGCAGCAAGCGCGTAATTTTCGAGGCCAGGGGCGAGCTTTTTAATGTTCCCGTTAAAGAGGGGTTTATTGAAAACATCACGCAATCGAGCGGCGCTTTCGATAGAAACCCTGCATGGTCACCCGATGGTTCCAAAATAGCCTATTGGAGTGATATGGATGGCGAATACAATATCTACCTGTATGAACCCGGAAGCGGAACACAAGCCCGGAAACTGACCGGCAGAAGCGAAGGATACGGCTATACACTCTATTGGTCACCCGACAGCCGCCACATCGCCTTTATCGATGAAACCAATACCATCTATCTTGCTGATGCTGAAAACGGGATATTGACGGAAATCGGAAATACTGTGTGGCACATTGGTCACCCGGCCAAAAACAGCTACCCGATCAGCTGGTCGCCCGACTCCCGCTGGGTTTCGTTTACCCAAGGCCTTGAAAACAGCCATTCGGCAGTGATGCTGTATGATACGGAAGAAGATGAACTGCACCAGGCGTCCAGCGGGTTTTATTCTGATTCAAACCCTGTATTCAGCACGGATGGAAAATATCTTTTCTATACCACAAACCGGAATTTTGATGCCGAATACTCCGACCTCGATGATACCTGGATTTATCCCAACAGCACGGAGATTGCATCTGTGAGCCTGGCCGGGGATACGCCTTCACTGCTTGCACCCAAAAATGATGCGGTTTCGTCTGACGTTGGAAACGGAGAAGCTAAACAGGAAAACGAGGATAAACCGGATGATAATACCGAAGAGAAAAGTGCGCCGGAAACGGTTATTGATTTTGATGGGTTTGAAAGCCGGATTACAATCCTGCCACCTGATGCGGGAAATATAGGCCAGATCATGTCATTTGAAGGGAATGTTGTTTACCTGCGCTATCCAAATACCGGGACTGACGGTGGCCCGCCGGCTCTGATGGGTTACGATTTTGAGAAAAGGGAAGAGATCACCATCATGGAAGGTGTGAGCAATGCCATTCAGACAGCCGATGGAAAAGCGATCCTGGTATCGAGCGGCGGAAAATACGGGATTATTAAACCAGAGCCCGGCCAGAAAATTGAAGAACCGATTCAGACGGACGGCCTGGAGATGGACCTGGTTCCGAAAGCTGAATGGCGCCAAATATTCAACGATACATGGCGGCGATACAGGGACTTCTTCTACGATCCGAATATGCAGCAGGTGGACTGGGATGAAATGAAAGAGCGCTACGGTGCCCTGATCGAAGATGCCCGCACCCGCTGGGATGTGGGTAATATACAGTCCAATATGCAGGCCGAATTGAGCGCCGGACACACCTACACGTTTGGCGGCGACACCGAAGACGTTGAATTCCGCGGCACCGGTTACCTGGGAATCGACTGGGAACTGGAAGGCGATCAGTACCGCATCAGGCGTATTGTGCGTCCCGCTTCCTGGGATACGCAGGTGCGCTCTCCATTCGACAGGCCCGGTGTTTCTGTTGAAGCCGGCGACTATATCCACTCGGTAAACGGTATGCTGCTCGACACAGAGAAAGATCCGTACGCGGCGTTTGACGGCCTGGACGGCAAAACCGTCTCCCTGATGATCAGTGACGATGGCAATCGTGAAAATGCAGAAGAGGTGATCGTGAAAACGCTGACGCAGGGCGAAGAATCACAGCTTCGCTACCTGGAGTGGATAGAGAACAACAGGAAGATGGTGGATGAACTTTCGGACGGCCAGCTTGGCTATGTCTACATGTCGAATACTTCAGCACAGGGACAGCGTGAACTGGTTCGCATGTACTACGGGCAGCTACACAAAAAAGGGTTCATCATTGACGAGCGCTTTAACGACGGCGGTCAGTTAGCCGACCGGTTTCTTGAGCTTTTGCAGCGTCCGGTTGTCTACAACCTTCACTGGCGGCACGGCCGCGATCACACCTGGCCAATTAAGACCAATACCGGTCCTAAGGGAATGCTGATCAACGGCTGGGCAGGATCGGGCGGAGACGGTCTGCCGTGGGCGTTCCAGGAACTGGAAGCCGGACCGATCGTGGGCGAACGCACTCTCGGAATCCTTGTCGGACCTGCAACCGGACATCAGCTCATTGATGGTGGCGGAATCACGGTTCCCGGGGCAAGACTATACGATAACGACGGACACTGGTTCTGGGAAGGCGAAGGTGTACGCCCCGATATTGAAGTCTGGGACGATCCGAATGCCCTGATGGATGGCCGTGACCCTCAGATTGAACGGGTTGTCCGCGAAGTTCTGGACATGATGGATGACTACAAAATTGAAATGACACCGGCGCCGCCGTACGAAGACAGGACAGCGGAAGGTTTGAAGAATGATGAATAGAGAAAATTCTGGCAAAGGACTGGCAAAGGATGAGTGATTGCCAATAAACAGCGTCATCGGATGAGTGTACTTATAATCACATAAATAAGTTAATCAAAAGGCTCATCCGATGACTCTTCTCTGCCTTTTGTTTTAAAAGCTTGTTACCATTTTTTTAACAAAAACCCGGTTTCAGCAAGATCAAAATTTTACATATAAAAAACCCCGTATGAATACAGGGCCCTGGGATTTATAAACCAGAAGTTAAACAAACATACTATATTCGGGATAGCCTTCTAATCTGCTTGCCGGTATGGTCAAAGAATAAGGTCAACTTCTCATCCTCACGCATCAATTCTATTTCGTACTCGGTCTTAACGGGATTAAAATCGATAATAAATATTTTATTACTTATCATTTCCCAGCCTTCATGAAGATAAGCCGAACAATGTTTTCTGATTAAAAAAGGAATATGCGCATCTATCTTAATGAGTCTCCCTTTTATTAAGTTTCCGTCATCTCCATACGTAGCATCCAGTTCAATATTTTTACCTTTGCCTGTAAGGCTAAATTGTCTGTTTTTGTAACAATCCACCGATAATCCGTCATAGATTACATTCGAGTAATCTTTCAAACTCATTACATTTAAAAAGTTTGAAAAATCTTCTTCTCCTATACTTCTCAATAGTGTTGGCAGTTTATTGGTATCGAAACCTGCAAATTCTGCGCAGTCTATTTTTTGAGCATTTACGGAGAGCGTCAATAAAAATGACATAATCAGTAAGGATACCGTACTTTTTAGTTTATTACATATTAGTTTTTTCATGATAATATTCTCATAAATTAAAGTTAATTGAATCAGTGACTAACCGTAATTTAAAAGAAGAGCGTTTTCCTAAAGATTTTTGAGCGTCTTTTATACCGTTTTTTTGAAATAAATTTCAAAAAATTATAAAACGATTTATTCCAGCAGCAAAAGAGCTATTGGGACAGCTTACTTTAGAAGTAGTGTATACATTTGATTAGAATGTGAATGGATAGGTTGTTCAATAAACTGGTACCTCTAAGCCTATTTTACATGCTGTATTTTCCGAAAATCTGTCGTTCCACAGCTTGATAGCGGGGATTGGTTCGTATCGGATCAAAACCGGGCTGAACTTTCATGTATATCAACCATCCTGCATTAGCTTCTTGGCCTCTTTCAAGCCACAATAATGCATTTTCCACATCATTAATGGAAGTATAAGCTAATGCCAACTGAAGCATTAGAAATGTATTTATGGCCGTAACAGAATTCTTCTCTAAAAAGGTGTTTATCAAATCCAGTACTTTCTGCTTTTGGCCCGTGTGTCCATAGATCTGGGCCAAACCGCTTGGGAAGTTAGATGGATCCTCAAATCCACCACTCATTTTTGAAAATATATCGTAGTGCTCCAAAGCTTTTTGATAATCTTGCTTGTGCATATAAGCTTTGGAAAGCCATCGTTGGGAAGGAGGATAATCAGCATTTAACTGCAGCGCCTTCTTCATTTCCAGGATAGCTTTTTCATAGTCTCTTTGGAACAGGTAAATTTCCCCGAGTCCGTTTTGGTAATGAAAAGAGTTCGGTGCCAAATAAATGGCCCTTTTTTCCGACTCAATAGCTTCTTCAAATCGTCCTAACCGCATCTGCAATTGCGCCAATTCGTGATAGGCGAGGTCATTGAGCGGATTGAACTCGATGGACTTTTTAAATGCCTTTTCAGCGTTTCCCCAATCAAAACTAAATTCACTGAGCATAGCTATTGCCAAATAAGCCAACGACGAATTGGGATTGAGAACGAGTACTTTATTTATAGCCTGCTGTGATTTCTGCCTGTAATTTTCTGAATGTGTAAAAGCGAATCGAAAAGCGTATTCAATGGAAAGGTGGGCATAGGCAGGTGAAAAGGTTGAATCAATGGCAATAGATTGCATGAGAAGAGATAATTCGTCGTCACCCCCCACACTCTTAGCTTGCATAAAGTATTTTAATGCATCGGGATTTACCCGTGGCGTATTTACAGCTAATTCCGGGCCGATATCATAGCCTAAGACAGTATTAACTTCGGTCAGGATATCTTCCGCAAGCTCTTTTTGTAGAGATAAAAATTCCCCCAGGTATCTATCATAGGTTTTGGTCCAGATATATTCACTGGTTCTGGCGTCTATTAATTGAATATTAATGCGAACCTGATCACCCGAAGTCAGTACGGATCCTTCAATAAGAAAATCCAGATCAAGTTCTTGAACCATCCGGCTTTGAGAGTATTGATTTATATAAAAGGAGACCGACTTGTGGGAAACCACCTTAAATTTATCGGTTTGAGCCAGGTTGTTGCTAAGGATATCAACCATTCCCAGGTTAAATGCTTCGTCAGTATTTTCGTCAGAAAGATTGCTGAAAGGAAGAACTCCAATAGCTTGCACTTTATCTGAATAACCCGCAGCAAGAAAATTAAAGTCGCTGTACAGTAAAAAAAGTACCACAAATAGCAGGGCCGAAGTAACATAGGGATATTTCAACCGGCCAAAGAGTACTGTAAAACGACTGTACATTCCGGCAGACTGAAGAGGCTTCGGGTTCCCAGTTCCGGTATTTCCCGGCTTTTTTATTTCAGAATCCTGAGATAAATCAGTTTCGTAAAACGACGGTTCAATTCCTTTAGCAGGCACTCTTGCCGGTATCGATGTTGCTGTAGATTCCTGCTGATCAATACTTTGTAAATCTTGATTCACCGATTCGACTATTTGCCCCGGTATACCGATAGATGAATGATAAATATTTTGCGCGGTCAATTTATCCGGCGGCTGACCTATTATTGCCGACAGTAATTCGGTTGTTTGCTCAAGGTCAAATAGAGCCGGTTTAAAATGCTTTACATAGTGTTCCTTTTGATGGGCACTAGCAAATTGTTCTATAGCTGAACCGGCAGTTACCTCCTCATTATTTATCGTACAAAGGAATAGTAGAGAAGCCGATTCATTTCTTTGAAGTTGATAGCTTATCCAGTTAAGGCTTTCCACATCGCAACAATGAAGGTCATCCATTACCAAAAGCATGGGCTTATCAATCGATAGGAAAATCCTGGAAATAGCTTCAAATAACTTGTACTGCTCTTCCGGTTTGTCCACGTGTTCGGGAGGCTTCAGGTGAGGGTAATCTACAAGCAATTCGGGTAAAAGCCGAACTAAATGTGCCTTCCAGATATCGTCCAGTTTATCTATATAGCTGTATAAAGCCGTTTTCTTTAAACAACTGATAATACACCCAAAACCAAGTTTAATAGTGGTAGAATGGCACCTGTTATAAATTACCGGATAACCCTGTCTTTGTATTTTTTCTGCAAACTCACTTGCCAGCCGGGATTTCCCTAGTCCGGATGTTCCTTCAAGGAACAACAGTCTTTGCCCTCCTGAGAGCGTAATTTTCCAGTTATCCTGCAGTGTTGACCACTCTTTATCCCTTGCAATCAGTGGCCATTTTTTTTCAGAATGCGGTAAGGATTCTATTTGATTGTGTTCTTTGAACTCACGATAATTATTTATCAGTTGTTCATACAGATCCAGGGTTTCAGGGGCCGGTTCAATATCTAACTCCTTGCGTAGAATACCGGTGCACCTTTTATATGCCTGCAGAGCATTAGCCCTGTCATTTTGTAATGCATAAAGAGTAATCAGATGTCGCCAGGCAGATTCATTGAAGGGTTCTTCGGTAGTCCACATCTTGGCATATTTTATTCCCTTATCGTATTCCCGATTGCTTTTTGTCAGCTTTACCAATTCTTGCAGCGCATACTGATAATCAAGTTTCAAACGATAGCGGTATTCCTCTATCCATTCTGAATAGCTGTCAGGCAGAAGCTCACCTCCATATAGTAAAACTCCCTCTTTCAGCTTCAATTCCCGTTGCCCGGGATCTTTTAATAGTTTTGCTGCTGCAATCTTTTTTTCAAAGTTATCAACATCACAGGTAAAGGCAGAGTCCTGTTTCCATTTAAGGGAGGTATGCTCTACAATAATAAAGGAATCAAGATCCGGAAGTGCTTTTCGAAGGAGGTGTAAAAGATTTCTGAGATTATTTCTGGCCTGGGATTCGCGGCTTTCCGGCCAGAATGTGAAAGAGAGTCTTTGGCGACTTTGATATTCATCGCGGTGTAAAATCAGCCAGGCAAGTAACTCTTGAAGCCGGCGTGTATTAAGGTCAGAAATTACATTACCTTTATTATAGGTAACTCTAAACATACCTAATAGGGTGATATGTAATTTCTTATCCACTATCCCATGTTATTGATAAATATTTGAGGTGCTAAAAATGTAATGTAGCTTTGAAAAACGGGATTTCCTATTCTATTAAAATAAAGATGGAAGCTATTCTCGCATTCTCTTTAATATTACAACCCGATTCCGGAACGAAAAAATTGAATGATAAACGGCCATTTTCCTCATTTCTTACAAATCCTTCGTTGCTGAGGATACCCGCTTTTTTTGCATGCTCATGAAGTGAAACAAAGGCAGTGGTCTGATCCGATTGTTTTATCTTTTCATTAAAAACGGCTTTATAAATACCGCTCTTCAATTTCCACCATCCGTAGTCATCTTCAGGATCATTTTTTTCCGGCTTTACAGGATCTGTTGTTGCTGGTTTGAATTCGCTGCCTCCGAAATCCAGATCTCCCGCATTACGATAAACGTGTACTTCAGAAACCGTTAAATCGAGATGATTTTTATGTTCCTGAGTCTCTCTGTGTACAATATTGGCGATAGAATCGAAAAACTCTGATGTTTGAAGTAATTGCATGTTGAACTCGGTTTCTCTTGGTATTTGTTCATTTATAAAACATCGACACCAGGTTATATCATTCAATTTATCCTGAGATATTTTCAGCAAAATTACATTCTCCGAAACAGTCAAATTTTAAACAGAAAAAGATTTATGAACCGATGAAGCAGCTTTTTAGAAGTTTTGAAACTCAAGTACCACTCCTCGTCCAATTCGCTCAGCTCTCTTTATTGGAAGATTCATCCAAATATTCCAGCGTAAGAAAACAAAAAAATTCTTTTAAAAATGTGTTTGAGGGGCATGTCGTGAATAAATGAATATAATTTGAAAATAAATACGCATATCAGGATGAAGCAAAAACAGGTTTTAAATAAAAAAACTAACTAAAAATTAAATAACTGGATTTATGAAAAAGGTACTTAACTACATTGGAATTTCTATGCTCTTAATTTGCTTTCTGCAACCTGATGCATTTGCTCAGAGTGAGAAAGGAGATATCAAAGTGGGAGGCGGACTCATTTTCGGAACCGGTATCGGCGAAGGTGAACTGGATAACAGTATTGGTATTAATGCAGGCGGTTATTATGTAATTGATGAAAAGTTTCGTGCAGGCGCAAATTTCAAGTTCTATTTTCCCGATAAAGAAGGAGACGCAAAACTGACTGTATGGGAACTCAATTTTAACGGAAACTATATCTTTGCTGAAGATGAAGGTAAAAGAGCTTATGGATTGGCTGGATTAAATATTACATCTGTTAATTTTGATTTTGACGGTAATGATTTTTTTGGTGGTGGTTCGGCTTCTGATTCTGAAGTTGGGCTCAATCTCGGTATCGGCGGTGAATATGATGTTAACTTTGGATCACTCTATGCCGAGGTTAAATACATATTGAGTGATGCAGACCAGCTGGTGCTTGGCGCAGGTGTGCGATTTCCGATAAATTAAAATCAGCCGGTTTAGCTTGCTTACTTCCCCCAATTCTGATGAATTGAAATGAATTTTAGATTTTGTCAGAATTGGGTTTTTTATTTCTGCTTCACTCGTTGTCAGTTGTGGTACTCTCTTTACCATTCAGTTGTAAATAATAGTAATCTGTGATGAACAGATTTGTAAACCGGGATTATATTGAAATAGCAATCGGAAACGCACTGTTTGTTTTTGTAGTTTCCTTAGTTCGCATACTGTTAATTTTGTAAGTGTTGACGTGAAAGTTATTTCATACGCAATTTTCATTTTTTTACTATTTGTTTATCAGTCAGCCGCCCCGGCGAATTCAAGAGCTTCAGGGAATGAAACGCTCCCGGGCGATACATTAAGTACAAATCAGTTAATTAACCGATTCAAAGATATCGGCACAGTAAACAGTCTGCTGGTACAGATAAACGGCGATATTCTGATTGAAGAATACTTTGGTCAAATGAATGCCCGGCGCACCAATAATATCAAATCTGCTTCAAAAAGTATCCTATCACTGCTCACCGGAATTGCCATTGAAGAGGGGTTTTTGAAAAGCACGGATCAGAAAATCAATGAATTCTTTCCGGATTATTTTAAAACCAACCCGGATTCAGTGAAGGAGTCGATCACTATTAAAGACCTCTTGACGATGAGAACGGGTCTTGAAACAACAAGTTTTCACAATTATGGAAGGTGGGCTATAAGCAGTAACTGGATTCATTTTGCCCTGGATCAGCCCCTGGAAGATAGTCCGGGCGGCAGAATGATTTACAGTACCGGCACTACCCATTTACTCTCGGCTATTCTGACGAAGGCAACCGGAATGAGCACTCGTGATTTTGCAATCCGCTACCTGTTTGGCCCGATGGATATTCAGCCCGGCGGGTGGGACCGGGGTCCCCAGGGCTATTATATGGGCGGAAACAATATGGCGCTCCGGCCCGGCGATATGCTCAAAATAGGTCAAATGGTAATGGATATGGGGACGTATAACGGCCGGCAGATCGTTCCACGGGAGTGGATCATCGACTCTTTCAAAATCTATACCAGGAGTAACTATAATCCATACGACTATGGTTACCTTTGGTGGCGGCGAAAAACGGCCGGCTACCATGTAGCTTTTGCCTGGGGTAACGGCGGCCAGTATATCCTGATGATTCCCGAACTTGAATCTGTGATTGCTGTTACATCTGATAATTACGGGGGTAACGGCTCAAGACGTTACCAGAGAGATATGTTTGACTGGCTTGGTGAGCATATGATCCCTTTTCTGGAAAAAAGATATGAGGATGATGAATGATGAATGCTAAATTTTGAATTACGGATAACTTATAGTTGACTTCCGGTTTGCCGGCAATTGGAAAATTAAACCCGATTCAACTGTACCATTCTTATATTATCATCTTTTTACAAGCGGGCATTATTTTTACTTGATTTGGAAAGTCAATCATTGCAGTTTTGATAACTACGATTTAAATACAAATAAACCAATAGATAAGATATGAATGCATCAATAAGAAAGATGTTGATTCTCAGCCTTTCACTTTTTGTAATGGCCGGCTGCGGAGTTTTCGGATCAGCATCAAAAGATGACGGCCCCTCAACCGGGCAGAGAGGAGATCGTCCTACACCACCCGGAAAGAATGGGGATAAAGAAATGAAACCATTCAGTGAGGTAATCAAGGACGACGCTGAAAAGGACGAAGGACTTTTTAATGTCTACAAACAGGAAGATAAATATTTCTATGAAATTCCCGATTCACTGCTTGGCCGCGAAATGCTGATGGTTTCACGAATATCAAAAACGGCCGATGGTATTCAATTTGGCGGTATGAAAAACAACACTCAGTCTTTGAGATGGGAACGAAAGGATGATAAAATACTTCTTCGGCGTGTCTCATTCGAAAATGTGGCAAGTGATACGCTCCCCATTTTTGAAGCGGTAAGAAATTCCAATTTTGAGCCTATCCTGGCATCTTTTGATATTGAGGCCCTGAATGAAGATACAACAGGTACAGTGATTGAAGTTACAAGCCTTTTTACGTCTGATGTACCTGCACTTGGTTTGCAGCAAGGCGCCAGGCAGCGATACCAGGTTCGGCGTGTGGATGGCTCAAGAACATTCATTGAGCATATCAACAGTTATCCAGAGAATATCGAAGCAAGGCATCTTTTAACATATGAAGCCGGTAATCCGCCATCCAATTCGGATGCTAATACAATTTCGCTGGAGATAAATCACAGTATGGTACTGATGCCGGAAGAGCCAATGCAGCCGCGAAAACCGGATGCACGTGTGGGTTACTTTACCGTAAATAAAACTGATTACGGAGCTGATGCTCAGAAAGCGAAAGAGGTGAGCCACATAACCCGATGGAGACTGGTTCCGAAAGATAAAGAGGCCTATATGCGGGGAGAGCTTGTGGAGCCCGAGGAGCCTATTATATTTTACATTGATCCCGCAACTCCAAAGAAATGGCGCAAATGGTTAATACAAGGCGTTGATGACTGGCAGGTTGCCTTTGAAGAAGCCGGTTTTAAAAATGCTATTATGGGAAAGATGGCACCGACACCAGAGGAAGATCCTGATTTCAGTCTTGAAGATATCCGGTACCCCTCGATCCGCTATTTTGCTTCCCCGATACCGAATGCATTTGGTCCGCACGTACACGACCCCAGATCCGGACAGATTTTGACTTCAGCAATCGGATGGTTTCACAATGTGATGAGCCTTCTTCGTAACTGGTATTTCGTACAGACATCAGCAGCCAACCCCGAAGCACGGGGAGTTGAGTTTGATGACGAAGTGATGGGAGAGCTGATTCGTTTTGTTTCTGCTCACGAGGTGGGACACACACTCGGACATCCGCATAACTGGGGTTCAAGCTATGCAGTACCTGTGGATTCTCTTCGCTCACCGACTTATACGGACACACACGGAACAGCACCGTCTATCATGGATTATGCACGCTTCAACTACATTGCACAGCCGGGAGACGGTGTAACGAATTTCCTTCCGCGTGTTGGACCCTATGATAAATGGGCAATTAAATGGGGATACACCTGGTTTGGTGATACTCCTCTTGAAGAACAGGAAGAGATCCTGCATGATTGGGTACTGGAACGTGCGGATGACCCCATATTCTTTTACGGACGACAGACCGGAAGTAAAATCGATCCGCGCTCGCAAAATGAAGATCTTGGTGATGATGCCATGAAGGCGAGCAGCTACGGCCTGGCAAACCTGCAGGTGATTACTGACGCTCTCGTAGAATGGACAAGACAGGAAGGCGAAGACTTTGAAGAGCTCGAAGAATTATACGGTCAGGTTCTTGGCCAGTGGAACCGATACATGGGTCATGTAAGCCAAAATGTTGGCGGTGTTTACGAAACACGTAAAACATTTGACCAGGAAGGCCCTGTTTATGAATTTGTTCCCAAAGAAACTCAAAAACGAGCCATGGACTTTTTGGGACGGCATGCATTTACATCGCCAACATGGGTGGTAAACGATGAGATTCTGGACAGAATTAATCAGGCTGATTTTGTAGACAGTTTCAGGAGCAGGCAGGTAGCGGTTCTTGAAAATGTGCTGGATCCGCAGCGAATTGCAAGGCTGATTGAATACGATCAGCGGGCTGAAAATACTTATACGCCGTTTGAGTTTATGGATGATCTCCGCGGCACAGTATGGAGTGAACTTCGAAACAATGTTGCAATCGATGTTTACAGACGAAACCTGCAGAGAGCGTACCTCGAACAAATGGAATCTCTTATGACAGAAGAACTTCCTGATATACCGGCGGCGTTTCGTCAGTTTTTTGGTTTCACATCTGTCAATGTAAGCCAGTCTGACATTCGCCCAATTGTGCGGGAGCAGCTTGAAACTCTTATGCAGGACGCCCGAAGTACGAGATCACGGGTGAACGACCGGGCTACAAAAGTACATCTCGCAGATGTGGAATCCAGGATTGATAATATTCTGAACCCGGATTAAGAATCAGGTCTGAAAACAGCTAACAATGAATTAAACCCCGGCGGTGCTTAACAGGCGGTCGGGGTTTTTTATTGAATTGATGAGTTGCCAGTTAAGCCGGATACTCAGAAGAGAACAAAACCGGCAGAACTGAAACGTGAAAAGTGAAAGTACCCCATAATTCAAGAGTCGCTCATTTCACCTGATTTAAAAATAATTTAACCAAAAACTCCCCTCCATTGGAGGGGCCGGGGGTGGGTAAAACGAAGATCGTTATTACAAGCAGATTGACTTGGTACATTTAGGCAGATAGCAAGTTAAGGTGTTTCGAACTCATGAAAATATCTATTTCCCATTTTCTTTTATCTCTTCAAGAAACGGGTAATCTATGTATCCTTCTTTACCTGTACCGTAAAACGTATCGGGATCTTGTTCATTCAAGGGGGCATCTTTTTTGAATCGTTCCGGCAGATCGGGGTTAGCTAAAAAGAGCTTGGCATAGGATACCATATCTGCAGTACCTGTCTCTATCACCTTCATGCCGGACTCTCTGTCGTACTTTCCGTTTGTAGACAGCATACCATTGTACACCGGCCGGAAATGCTCTGCCACATGATTCACAAGCTCCGGACGATCGCTAACATCATCAAGTGGTTCAACAAGCTCGAGGAATGCAAGATCATATTCATTGAGTTTCCGGATTACATATTCGTAAAGATCCCTTGATTGTGAGTCGTTGTCTGTATTAAACAAGTTACTTGGTGACAGACGAACGGAAGTGCGGTTTTCTCCCATCTCTTTCGCAACGGCATCAATTACTTCAAAGAGAAAACGCGACCTGTTTTCTATACTTCCGCCATACCTGTCTTTTCTTTTATTGGAAGAGTCATGAAGAAACTGCTCCACAAGGTAACCATTGGCGGAATGGATCTGGGCACCGTCAAACCCTGCCCGCCGGGCCCGTTCGGCTGCACGGCCAAAATCCTGTATAATATCTTCAACCTCATTAGTTGCAAGTGCGCGGGGTTCGGGCGTATCTTCAAATCCATTTGGAGTAAATGCTTTTGAATCGGCTTTTATTGCAGAGGGGGCTACAGGCTTTCCTCCATTCTGAAAATAGGGATGTGAAACCCTCCCGGTATGCCAGAGCTGTATTTGTATTTTTCCGCCATTTTCATGAACGGCGTCTGTCACATTTTTCCAGCCTTCCACCTGTTCTTCGTTATAAATACCGGCGGTATACATGTAACCGCGTCCTTGTTTAGAAACCTGGGAACCCTCTGAAATTATGAGTCCTGCTGAGGCTCGTTGGCTATAGTATTCCACATGCAGGTCGGTAGGTGCTTCAAATACATTATCTGCACGATTGCGCGTCATAGGAGCCATGACCAGCCTGTTATTCAGCTTAACAGGGCCGATTTGCAGAGGGGTAAAAATTTTATGTTCGTTTTTGTTCATATAGGAAGTTAATTAAAAGATTTTTATCATTTTAACGAAGGTAAATTTCATAAGTGAGAATTTCATCACTATAAAATAAAAAAACCCGGATTGCTCCGGGTTTGTCCTTAACCTTAACTCTAAAACAAAAACGTACTGATGTTTACGGTAGAATCACGGTATCGATAATGTGAACAACACCATTTGATGCTTCAACATCTGCAGCAGTAACTGAGGCATTATTAATATCAACGCCATCTTCTCCTACGGATATGTCAATTTCACTTCCTTCAACTGTCTCAGCAGACATTCCATCACTAAGATCCGTTGACATAACTTTGCCGGGCACTACATGGTATGTAAGCACCTTAACCAGCTGATCTTTATTTTCAGGTTTCAGCAGATCTTCCAGGGTTCCTTCGGGCAGTGCATTGAATGCTTCATTGGTGGGAGCGAACACTGTAAACGGTCCGTCACCCTTTAATACTTCAACAAGCCCTGCAGCTTTTACTGCCTGTACAAGTGTTGAGAGAGAGGGGGTTTCGGAGGCTAGCTCCACTATATCTTTGTCACTCGTATTTACTTTTGTTTCACTGTTTTCGACAGGCATAAACGCCAGCCCGGCTACAATTACAGCTACTAATGCTACATTGGTTATGATCTTCATAATTCCTATATATTAAATTTGGATTAGAGATTCTGACTGATATTTTATCAATCGAATACAGTAGTTAAACAGGTGGGCCGCTGTTCATGTTCCCAAAATCAGTAGAGTATAAATATAAATGAAGATCGTTGTAAATATAAATACGACAACGACTTGAAATGAACCTTCAGATTTTCAGAAAATTAAATCTTAGTTTTGCAAGGTATTCGTAAACTATTTATGAGAACAAAGATCAGATATTCCAGCCTTTCTCTCCAACCAGGGGAACAAATTTAAAATTTCTGAAATGTTCTTCTTTATATGATTCTTCCGATTCCTTTGTAATCCTCATCATGGTCTGTGTATACTCGGAGCCGACAGGGATTACCAGTCTGCCGCCTGTGGTCAACTGCTCAATCAAATCCTCCGGCACTACGGGAGCACCTGCTGTAACTACTATTCTGTCATAGGGCGCATATGCACTCCATCCCTTTGTGCCGTCACCCAGTTTTAATTCTGCTTTATAGCCAAGTTTGGTCAATATCTCTTTGGCTCTTTCGTACAGCTCCTTATGACGCTCAACACTGTACACTTTAGCTCCAAGTTCACACAATATGGCCGACTGATAGCCCGACCCGGTTCCTATTTCAAGTACTTTGTGCCCTTTTTCAACCTCAAGCAACTCTGTCTGGGCTGCTACTGTGTATGGCTGTGATATGGTTTGCCCCATTCCTATAGGAAGAGCATTATCCTCATATGCGCGGTTTTCGAGAGCTGTGTCTACAAATTGATGCCGGGGCACCCGGTTAAATGCCTGCAAAACGGATTCATCTTCAATGCCTTTGATTCGCAAATTATCAACAAGCTCTTTTCTTCTTGAGATAAATTTTCGGTCGTACCTGTTTATTGAATTCAAAAAAGCCTCTTTATAAAGTTAGCTGTCTGTGTGAACAATACTCAACATTTTGCCTTTATTCAACGCATTTATCGAAAATTGAATGGAACAAAAGACTCTGATTTCATTCTTATGAATTTATTATAAACCTCATTGCACAGATAAGTTCGCATATCTTGTATTATAAATAAAACCTTCTATTTTACCCCTGTTAAAATTTGAAATGAATATGTGTAGATGACGGATGAAGAAAATCAGGTACTCTGTAATTGCTGTTACAATCCTTTTTTTGATATCAGGCTTTGGGGGGCTATATGGATCTGCACTTGCCGGTGATACAGTAACCAGTGTGTTCGGAACCTGGCTGAGTCTGCTCCCTCCGCTGGCAGCAATCATAATGGCACTTGTATTCCGACAGGTTTTACTGGCGCTTTTTGTCGGTATATGGATGGGAACCTGGCTTGTAGGTGAAATGAGCCTTCTGTCGGTATTCACATCTTTTTTCACAAGCCTCACGCAATATATAGTTCCTGCTACGGCAGATACGGATCACATGAGTATTATAATTTTCAGTCTGTTGATTGGAGGGATTATTGGAATTATTACCGATAATGGTGGAACAAGAGGTATCATATCGTTTATTTCTGACTATATAAAAACAAAAGTAAAAGGCCAGCTTGTAACAGCGTTGATGGGATTTGTAATATTTTTTGATGACTATGCCAACACAATGGTCGTTGGGAATACAATGCGCCCGCTAACCGACAAACTGAAGATAAGCCGCGCTAAACTTGCCTACCTGGTTGATTCCACGGCTGCTCCTGTTGCTACCATTGCACTGATAAGCACATGGATTGGGGCTATGGTTGGTTACATAGATTCTGCCGGACAGGGTCTAACCGGTTTCGATGAAGCTGCCTACAGTGTTTTTATTCAATCACTCCCTTATAACTTTTATGCTTTTTTTACGATTATATTTGTTTTGATGATTGCATGGAGTGGCCGCGATTTCGGACCTATGTTAACATCCAGAAAAAATCTCTACAAAGCCAGGCATGACCCGGATTTTGATGATTATAATATCTATCACGAAGCCAAAGATGAAAGGGAACCGACCAATAAAGTTTCACACTGGTCGAATGCGGCGATTCCTATACTTACCCTGATATTTGGTGTGATTGGCGGACTATTTATAACCGGTGAAGGATCATCCGTACAAGATATTGTTGCCTCAGCAGATTCTTATTCAGCATTGCTATGGGGTTCTTTATTCGCAGTTGTTGTAGCTATTATGATGTCTGTTTCGCGCCGGCTGCTGACTATTGACGAAACGTTAGATGGTATGTTCAAGGGAATGCATGTGATGTTTAACGGTGTATTAATTCTGGTTTTGGCTTGGGCACTCAGTGCACAGACAGTTGATCTTGGAACAGCTGATTATCTCGTATCCGTATTTGGAGAAGTACTGAACCCGCTTTGGATACCGGTATTGGTTATGATTATATCTGCATTAACTGCTTTTGCTACCGGATCAAGCTGGGGAACTATGGGAATATTAATGCCATTGGTTTTGCCGCTGGCCTGGAAACTGGGTGGAGACGCAGGGCTCGATCCTGAAATAACACTGATTGTCATTTATGCAAGTGTAAGTTCTGTTCTGGCAGGATCTGTCTGGGGCGATCACTGTTCTCCGATATCCGATACTACTATTTTAAGCTCTATTGCAAGCCAGTGCGATCATGTGGAACACGTGCGCACACAGCTGCCATACGCCACTGTGGGTGGATTGCTCTCAATTGCCGCACTGATATTTGTAGTAGTTTTTGATATTCACTGGCTATTAATCTATCCATCCGGTATTGTAATAATGGCAATTGTAATTTTTAAATTTGGGCGCCGGCCAAATCCGGATGACTATATGCCCTAATGAATTAAATGTTCAGATGAAACTGGCCCTGATGCAGCCTCTGTTTGCCCCCAATCTGTATGATCTTGCCTGTATGCTTCAGGCTGATAAGATTCTGCTGACTGATAATGAACAGTGGTCACGAAAAGGGCGCACGCACAGAGCTCTTATCCGTACTCCTGACGGCACCGGCTATATTCATATTCCGGTTATGACAGACGATCGCAAGAAACTGATTCGGGATGTACGGATTGACCATACGATTGACTGGATTACTCCCCTTCTCCGTACTCTTGCGTTTAACTATCGCAACTCACTCTATTTTGATTTTTATGAACCGGAAATCAGGGCTGATTTTGAATCGGCAAAGAAATTTACGTACCTGCTTCCATTTAATTTGTACCTCAGAGAGAGGCTTTTCATCTTTCTTGATTTGTCCGTAAAAGAAAAAGAACAGCTGGCAAGCACCATATCCGTTTATGACCCGGATCCCGATAAGTTAGCTCAAAACATGAATGCGGATCTGCTTTACCAGGAACACGACAGCCGGCATTACATGCGCCAGGCTAAAATGAGATCCGATCCGGACTTCGGGCATCCTGTTTACCATCAGCATTTTGATGGGTTCGAACCGTGGTGCTCTCTTTACGATCTGCTTTTTCAAACGGGTCCCGAAAGCTTTCGGGTTATTGACCAGCTGAGTTGAAATTTTATCAGCCTTTCTCCGCTGCTTTCTCTTTTCTGCGCAGGAGCCAATAATCTAACGACAATCTTCCACCACCGTAGAAGAAGAAAACTGTGAGCAACACCAGGACCAGTAATGCATATTCCAGATCTGTGCCTGATCCCATAAGAAATTCACCTCTATGGACAAATATAACAGCACCAAGCAAAACAGGTATCTGAATAAAAGCAGCAAGACGTGTCAAAAGTCCTGTGACCAGCAAAATTCCTCCAACCAAATGTGCAATTACAACGTAGTGAGCAACAATGTAAGCAGATATCTGCATGGTTTGTTCAATCATTGCATAAATTTCAGATATATTTTCAACAAAATAATATCCTTTATAAAAAATAAGTCCTCCCAGAAACATCCTGAGAATTTCTATGCAAATGTACCTGTAACCCTCCATCCAACCCATAAGGGTAAAATGTTTTGAATCAATCATAATAACTCTCCTGTATTTTTGATTAAATATTAGAAAGTAAAAACAGGCTTTTCTTTAATAACGAAATCGCGGCTCTAAAAATTTAGACGTCGAATTCAATCCCCTGCGCCAAAGGCATAGTATCTCCCCAGTTAATGGTGTTTGTCTGTCGACGCATATAACCTTTCCAGGCATCAGAGCCCGACTCTCGGCCTCCGCCGGTCTCCTTTTCACCTCCGAAAGCGCCTCCGATTTCAGCGCCGCTGGTACCAATATTGATATTGGCAATTCCGCAATCACTGCCGCCGGCGCTCAGAAATTTTTCAGCCTCCCTGATGTTAAGCGTGAACATTGCCGAACTGAGTCCCTGCTTTACACCATTGTGATATTTCATTGCTTCATCGAGATACTTGTACCTGATGAGGTAGAGGATCGGTGCAAATGTCTCTTCCTGAACAATGTTATAGTGATTTTCAACTTCACAGATAGCGGGGCGGACAAAATTTCCTTTCTTGTCTTTTAAAATATCTCCTCCGTATAAAACCGTCCCCCCCTCCTTTTTTACCTGCTCCAGCGCCTTTTGCATTTGTTTCAAGGCTTCCTTGTCAATCATAGGGCCAACCAGTGTATCTTCATCAAGGGGATCACCGATGGTTACACTTTTATAAGCATTGATGAGGCGTTTTTTAATCGTATCGAAAACATCATCGTGAATAATAAGACGGCGTGTGGATGTACATCGCTGGCCGCAGGTACCAACCGATCCGAATACAACAGCACGGGTTGCCATTTCAACATCTGCATCTTTACTGATAATGATCGCGTTGTTTCCACCCAGTTCAAGTATGGTTTTGCCCAGCCTGGCGCCGACGGTTTGTGCAACCTGCTTACCCATAGGGATAGATCCTGTGGCAGAAATCAGTGGTACCCGGTTGTCGGTTGTGAGCCACTCTCCGGCTTCCCGCGCTCCTGTAATCATGTTAAATATGCCCTCGGGAAGATCATTCTCCTTTAAAACTTTACTGATAATTTTTTGAACTGCGATAGAACAGAGTGGTGTTTTTTCTGATCCTTTCCAGATCACAACATCACCGCAAACCGCGGCAATCATTGCGTTCCAGCTGTAAACAGCAACCGGAAAATTAAATGCAGATATAATGCCGACGATCCCAAGCGGATGCCACTGTTCATACATCCGGTGCTTTGGTCTTTCGGAATGCATGGTTTTTCCGTAGAGCTGGCGAGACTGGCCCACAGCAAAATCACAGATATCAATCATTTCCTGAACTTCTCCCAGTCCCTCCTGGTAAATTTTACCCATTTCATAAGAAACAAGTTTACCGAGCGGTTCCTTAAATTCGCGCAGTTTAAGCCCGATTTGACGAACAATCTCTCCCCGCTGCGGAGCAGGTGTATCGCGCCATGCTTCAAAGGCCAATTCTGCTGCGCCGACAATCTGATCATACTCTTTACGGGTGGTTAATGCAACTTTTGCAATTTCACTGTTATCTGAAGGTGTGAAACTGGAAATTACATCAGAACCGGAAGCTGATATAAAATTTTGCCCCGTAGAAGAGCCTGCGTTAACTTTTTCAATACCAAGTCTCTTTAAAAAATTTTTCATAACTGTTTCTGCTATATTTCCTGTTGTCTCTTTATTTAAATATAGAACCTGATGAATGGATTCCCAATCAATATTTTATGCCGGAATGTATATCTTCACAGAAAAGCGGTATGATGAAAAAAGCCTCAGTAAAACAGATTAAACTCTGGCGTAAACTTTCTCAAAAAAAGTATAGATCGGAATACAACCTTTTTTTTGCAGAGGGTGAACGTTGTGTTGAACAAATTCTGCAAAACGGAAAGATAGGGATCGAAGCTTTGCTTGTTAGTGACCTAAATAAATTTGATAGCAGGATTGCCGGCAGGGTTTCCGCATATAGGGTTTCAGAAGAAGAAATGAACTCAATTACAGATACCGAAAATCCGCAGGGAGTTGCAGCTGTTTGCAAAATTCCGGCTGAACCGGCTCCTGAGCAGTTAGCAGACGTAAGCGGAATTATTGTTGCAACAGATGGTATACAGGATCCCGGTAACCTGGGAACCATTATTCGCACAGCATCGTGGTTTGGGGCTAAGGCTCTTTTGGCGGGAAGCGGCACGGTTGATCCCTGGAATTCAAAAGTAGTCCGAAGCGCGGCGGGTGCCATCGGAACAGTGCCGGTTGTAAGCGGGAACCTGGTAGAGTTGTTGCCTCATTTTGAAAAAACCGGGTGGCAGGTTTATCTGCTGGAGAGCGGCACCTCTTCAAATGATATCAGAAGTGTGGAAAAACAAAAAAAATCGATTCTGGTTACAGGCAATGAAGCTAATGGAATTTCAAATGCACTTTTTAAAAATAGCCGGCAAAAGATTAAAATCAGTGGCAGGCGGTTCAGCGGTGTTGAAAGTTTGAATGCTGCTATTGCACTTTCAATCGCACTTTTCCATTTTTTTGAGACGGATTAAACCGGTTAAATTTGTATTAATATTTTATCTGTCATTGATTCTGATATATCTATGTATTATAGTTGAGATAAGAATGAATCATCTTACACATCATCTTATGCAAATCTAAAAACCAGACGGTTTATGCCCGGAAAAAAGAAAGTGAAGAAAATCTTTGTACTTGACACCTCAGTTCTTTTATATGATTATGATGCCGTTAAAAATTTTGAACAACACGACATCGCAATACCCATAACAGTCCTGGAAGAGCTCGATTCATTTAAAAAGGGAAATTCGGTTACCAATCTGCATGCCCGTGAGTTTATCAGGTATCTGGATAAAATCTCGGATGCCAATATGCTCCACGAGTGGATCCCTTTAAATGGGCGCACGCACGGAAAGCTGAGAGTTTTGAGTGATGAGGGAAGCAGCCTGGACGCCTCAAAAGTTTTCGGGTCTGTTAAAAACGATCACCGGATACTGAATTCTGCACTTAAGCTGAAAGATGAGGAACCGGAGCGAAAAGTTATTCTTGTCTCAAAGGATATAAACCTGAGACTAAAAGCAAGGGCTGTAAATCTCGATGCAGAAGATTATGAAACTATACGCATCAAAGATATAGATCATCTGTACAAGGGTAAAACGGAGTTAAAATTTCCTGATCCGGACCTGATTAATAAACTTTATAAGTCAGGATCAGTTGAACACAAAAACATTGAAACGACGAAACCCTACAGCAATCACTATTATATCCTAAAAAATCGAAAGGCGTCTGCTCTTGGCCGGTATAACCCGGGTAGCAAAAAAGTGGAATTGGTAAACACAAAACACGCCTATGGCATCAGCCCGCGAAATGCGGAACAAACGTTTGCGCTCGATGCAATAATGAACCCTCAGATACAGCTGGTATCGATAACGGGAGCAGCCGGAACCGGTAAAACACTTCTTGCACTCGCAGGAGCTCTCGAACAACGGAGTGATTATCGCCAGATATTCCTTGCCAGGCCAATTGTACCGCTCAGTAACCGGGATCTTGGGTATCTGCCGGGTGATGTAAAATCAAAAATCGATCCCTACATGCAGCCTCTCTGGGATAACCTTGGGATTATTAAAGATCAGTTTAAAGAGACGAGCAAGCAGTACAAGAAAATTGACGAAATGGTACAGACTGACAAACTGAGTATTGTTCCTCTTGCTTATATACGGGGACGCAGTTTATCAAATGTGATTTTTATTGTTGATGAAGCGCAAAACCTGACACCGCATGAAATCAAAACGATTATTACACGAGCGGGAGAAAATACAAAATTTATTTTCACGGGAGACATTTTTCAAATTGATACTCCCTACCTTGATGCACAGAGCAATGGTCTATCCTACCTGGTAGACAGGATGAATGGAAGTGATGTGTACGCTCATGTGAGCCTTGAAAAAGGTGAGCGTTCAGTACTTGCTAACCTTGCTTGTGAATTACTTTAAAACGTGCCCTATAGATTTTCGAAACGATTCATCGCATTTTTGAGAGTGCTTTTCATATCTTCGAAAGCATCTTCAGCTTCAACCTGAATATCTTTCCACGCTTCCTGGCTGGTTTCACGAACTTCATTAAGTTTCTCCTCGGCCAGTTTTCTCTTTGTCCGAAGATCTTCAACTTCACTGCTGATCTCTTTTTTTGCGTCAGTACTTGCCTTTTGTGCTTTTGTTTCAAGCTTTTCTATTTCCCTGTTCCACTCTTTCAATTTCTCAGTCATTGAATCTATATATTCTTCTCTTTTCATGAGTGTCTCCTTTTATTTGCCATTAATTGTAAACTATGATTCTCTATTTATAAAATGTTTTATCCGGTAAATAAATTCCTTGCCTGATAGATTGCATATTTAGTAATTAACAATGTGAAATTCATTTTTTACGGCATACAGAAAGTCAAAAATTAGCTTTCCGGCTTTAGATTCAGAATAGAATAACAAACCAGTATAGGTAATAAATAGCATTTTGCAATTATTTGTGGAATGTGAATTGAAATTAAAATCATTTAGCTGTATTTTTCTTGTCTATCTAAAAAATGAAACCAAGTTTATAAGTTATGGCACGCAGAGATGATATAACCGGTAAGAGGCCTTTGAATGGTTATCGATCTTCAAAATCTAACAATAAGACGAAACACCGTTTTCATCTGAATTTGCAAAAACGAAGATTTTACATCCCGGAAGAAGATCGCTGGGTAACGTTGAAAGTTACTGCTAAAACATTGCGTACGATCAATAAAAACGGTATTACCAACGTATTGAAAGAAGCCAGGAAAAAAGGGACTTTGATTAAAGAGGTATAAGAATGGCAAAAGGAACACGAATTCAGGTTATTTTAGAATGCACGGAAAAGCCGGGCAGCTCACGATATGTTACGATGAAAAATCGCAGAAACACCCCCGACAGGTTGGAGCTGAAGAAATATAATCCGGTACTGCGAAAGCACACCGTTCACAAAGAAATTAAATAAGGAATTTATCATGGCTAAGAATCAGGCATTTGGTGAAGAAGCGCTGCAAAAAAGAGCAGCTCACAGAAAAATGGCAAAGGTAGTAATTGCTACAAAGAACGATAAAGGAAAGTATGCGTATAAAGAGTCAATGGTTGATCAGGATAGGGTAAAAGAATTTATTCAGAAGAATAAAGCCTGATTAAAGCGTAGCAGTGTAAAAGAAATCAGAAAGGTTGCATTCAAAAAAGAATGTGACCTTTTTTTTTATTTAATTTAGGTGTTAATTATGGTACCGGAAAGATTTATGCTTTGGTCCCCCCTGTTATTGAGTAAATAAATCGGGCAGGCAAGAGTTTATTTTTCAAAAAACAGAAACGTAAGGTTTCATTATGGATATAAAAGAGCAGATTATTAACGATATGAAAACTGCAATGAAGCAAAAAGATACTCTGACATTGCAGGTATTGCGTTCACTTAAGTCGAAGCTGATGGAAAAAGAGATCAGCGAAAGGAAAGAAGGTGAAGCAAGGCTGTCTGATGAGCAGGCAATTGGCGTTTTGATGAAAGCTGCCAAACAGCGTAAGGAATCTATCGACCAGTTTGAAAGTGGCGGACGTGATGACCTTGCTGAAAAAGAGAAGGAGGAATTAAAAATTATTGAATCGTACCTGCCTGCAATGATGGATGAAGATGAGATACGAAATGTAGTAAAAGAGAAGATCAGTCAGCTTGGCGCCTCCGGCCTTCAGGATATGGGAAAAGTTATGGGAGTTGTGATGCCGGAATTGAAAGGCAAGGCCGAAGGTGCAAAAATCAGTGCGATTGTAAAGGATGAATTAAGTTAAATTCGATTAATATGAACTATCTTGATCTCTTATTGATTCTCCCTTTGGGCTATTTTGCTTACAAAGGATTTATGAGCGGTATTGTCAGAGAGGTTTTTGGAATTGTTGGTGTTATTCTTGCCGTTTTTCTGACATTTGTACTGATGGAAGATATGACAGCTATACTGCGTTATTTCTGGTTTACACCGGGAAACTATTTGCCGGTTCTGGCAGGATTGATTCTTTTTTTGGGAGCCATTATTTTTACACGATTTTTGGCCAATTTGATTCATAAAATGCTTGAGGTAGTAAGCCTTAACTTTATAAATCAACTTCTTGGCAGTGCTTTTGGAGCACTTAAAACGGCAATTGTATTGAGTGCAATGTTGCTACTGCTGGCCGGGTTTAACCTGCCGGGTGAAGAAACCAGGAATGAATCAAAGGTTTACAACCACGTCATTTTTATTGCGCCGGCAGTCTATAATGCAATTGTCTCTGTCTATCCCGATGCAGAAGATTTTATTACTGTAATAGAAAAAAATATCGATCAAAATAGTCCTTTGAAAAACTTACCGGTTTTTGAAAAATAGATGCATGAATAAATTCCCTTCCGTTGAAGACCAGTTAACAATCATTAAAAGAGGTACAGTTGAAATTGTGCCTGAAACTGAGCTGGTTGAGAAACTAAAAAAATCCCGTAAACAAAATAAGCCTCTTAAAGTTAAGCTTGGCGTCGATCCCACCCGGCCCGATCTTCATCTTGGTCACTCTGTGATATTAAGAAAATTGCGCCAGTTCCAGGATCTTGGTCATGATGCGATCCTTATCATCGGGGGTTTTACAGCTATGATCGGTGATCCTACCGGTCAAAATAAAACCCGTCCGCCGCTATCGGAAAAGGAGATCAGCGAAAATGCGCAAACCTACATTGATCAGGCAAAAAAAATTCTGGACCGTGAGAAAATAACGATCATAAATAATATCGACTGGCTCGGCGAAATGAATTTCATTGATGTTGTCAGGCTGTCATCGAAGCTTACTATAGCCAGGATGATTGAAAGAGATGATTTTTCCCGCCGCTTCGAAAATAATGAACCGATCTCCCTTCACGAATTTTTATACCCGCTTGCACAAGGCCGGGATTCTGTTCATCTGAAATCAGATATTGAGCTTGGCGGGACAGATCAAAAATTTAACCTGCTTGTTGGCAGGCATCTTCAGAAAGAAGACGGGCAGGATCCGCAGGTTTGCCTTATGATGCCATTGCTTGTTGGTACCGATGGCACCCTGAAAATGTCAAAATCTTACGATAATTATATCGGTATTGACGAAGATCCGAACGATATGTACGGAAAAGTGCTTTCTATTCCGGATGATTTGATATTTACATACTTTGAACTGTTGACAGATATTCCGTCTGATGAACTTCCGGACTGGAAAGAAAAAGCTAAAACTGATCCGCGAAACGCAAAGCATGATCTTGCATGGAAAATTACAGAATTGTATCACGGAGCTTCTAAAGCTGAAAAAGCAAGAATTTACTTTGAGCAGACAGTTGTTAATAAAAAAATTCCTGATGATGCTCCGGAATTTGAGTACAGTACCAGAGAAAAGATACGGTTGCTGGATATTGTGAATAACACCGGCTTTACCTCGAGTAATGCTGAAACAAAGCGTCTTATAAAACAAGGTGGAGTTTCAATTGACGATAAAAAAATAACCGATATCAACTATGAAGTATCATTTTCGGAAGATGAGGAGAAGATTTTAAAAGTCGGCAAGAGAAAGTTTGCCCTTTTAAAAACAAGATAGGTTTTAAAATTTGTAAAATAAATTTATCTTTAAAACATTAAATGCGCGTTATTTAGGATTTTACGTGTTTTGATATATATTAGTCGTATATTTTTATGTTCACTGATGGAACATATGTTAAATAGTTTACGCATATATAACACCACAGGGATTATGGATAAATAAGGAAACAACAACTAACACTGCCTGATAAAAAAATAAATCAGGCTTAATCAATAATACAATAGATATGGGAACACATTTCAAAGGAACGGACAAAGAAGAAAGAACTCTCGATGCTTTTATTAAATTAATGCGGGCATCCGAAACAATTAACAATAAACTGAATCGCCACCTTGCTGAGGCGAATTTAACGGCAAGTCAATTTGGAGTGCTCGAAGCACTTTTCCACCTGGGATCACTGAACCAGCGGTCCCTGGCTGAAAAATTATTGAAGAGTGGTGGAAATATTACAATGGTTATCGATAATCTTGAAAAATCTGATCTCGTGGTTCGTAAAAGAGATCCAAAAGACAGAAGATCGATACAAATTTACCTGACCGATAAAGGAAAAAAACTGATAAAGAGCTTTTTCCCTGAGCATTTGGAGCGCATTATGGAAATATTTGATTCCATTTCTGAAAAAGATAAAACAGAATTATCACGAATCTGTAAACAATTAGGTTTGGATTCTTAACTGTCTGAAAACTGTTTTATATTTACGAGTGAAATAAATGGAAAGACACATTTTTTCCCTAACGTGACTCCATAAATCCCTCAGGGAATGGGCCTGACCGCTCATTCCCTATTTTTGGCTTCCCTCTGCAAGCGGACTAATAAACTTACTCTGTTAAAATATATAGTGTAAGGAATCACCCATTTTTTGTTCATAAAGGTATGATGAAAGGGAAAGATTCATATCAATTTCCACTTGCAAAAATGCCCGCAATACGCACAGCCATTTTATTTTTGGCAGGAATCATTATGTGCAGGTATGCAGGTACAAACAGTATCTTAATACCGTTAATATTCTTTCTGATACTGTTTCTGGGGATTACAGCAGAAATATTTCTCAAAATTCACTATACCGGCAACAGGTATTTTTTAGCGCTTTTTTTCTACCTGCTTTTGCTGATATCAGCAGGTGCAGTTCGTTTAAGCCTGTCAGACTATTTAACCGGGAAAGAAAAGGCGGAAATTTCTAAACTTCTTCTTTTTGAAGGAGACCACCTGACTGTAAAAGGAAGAATTCTTGAGAGAGGGATTACAGGAACAGGCAGAATTTCCCTGATTGCAGTTATTGAGGAAACCGTAATTGGAAACCGTGCAAGATGGAGGAAAAAATATAGAATCCAACTCTATTCAGATAAAAACAGAGATTCTGAAAGGCTGCTGCCAGGTGTTATTACAGAAGCAGTAATAAGGTTATTTCCAAAATCTGAACGAAGAAATCCTCATGATTTTGACTATAGTGAATGGCTGGAGCGAAAGAGCATCTACTTACAGGGTACAGTCGAAAAGATAGTTGATTACAGAGAAACGCCGGGAGAGAATGTTTGGATGCAGATCAGAAACTCTGTTTTTAAAGCGATCAACAGACAATACCCGGGTGATGTGCAGCCAATTGCAAAAGCTCTTTTAACGGGAGAGAAGGGAGATCTTTCAAGTGATGAGAAAGCTGCATTTTCGAGATCCGGCCTTTCACACATCATGGCTGTTTCGGGGTTGCACGTGGGATTTATTGCTGCACCTTTTTGGATTTTTATACCCTATTTTTGGACAAGAAAGTCCGGAAAGTGGATTGGCTTAATTATTTTTACATCAATTCTGCTTCTTTATGCAGTAATTACCGGTTTTAGTGCATCTGTCAGCAGAGCTTCACTCATGGCATGGCTGCTTACCTATTCACGTCTGTTTCATAAAATGAGTAATAGTTTTAACCTCATGGGTGTTGCAGCACTTATACTTATGCTAATAAACCCGCTCCAGGTTTTTGATGTTGGGTTTCAATTATCATTTTCTGCCGTATTTATTATCCTGCTGATCATGCCTTTAGCTGCCGGAATTATTTCAGAAAAATATCGATACCGGATGAGAGGAAAGCTGGTCACTATTGTCTTGATTTCAGCAGTGGTGCAAACCGGGCTCTTTCCGGTGCTGGTCTACTATTTTGGAGAGTTTTCCGTAATCGGCCCCTTAGCCAATGCCCTGGTTATCCCCCTCCTTACTGTCGCTGTTCCTGCAGGCACATGTCTGCTTCTGTTCTCTGCATTTACAGGAATGTCAGTACAACCGCTCACATTACCTGTTGAGTGGGTGTTTTTATGGATCCGGCAGGTTGCCGGTTATCTTGCTCAGACAGACGTCAGCTATATCACAATATCATCTGAATATATTACACCGCTTGTATTTTTTATCTGGGCAGCGGCAATTTCTTTTATAGCAATGATCAGGATTCCGCAGGTTAAATGGAAAGCATTGATACTGGTTCTTATCCTATTAAATTTGTGGAGTTTTTCACTACTGTCGAAAAACGTATCCGGATCCAGGTTACGTGTTACAGTGCTGGATGTGGATCAGGGTGATGCCATTCACATTGAAACACCGGGCGGGAACCATTTTTTTATTGATACAGGGCGCTGGTCGCCTTTTAGTAACAGTGGCGATAAAGTTCTTGTCCCCTACCTCAAATGGTCCGGAATTGATCATTTGAATGCCTTATTTCATTCACACCCCCACTCCGATCATATTGGGGGAACCCCCTCTTTGATAACCGCCGTAAAAATCGATTCAATTTACAGAAGCGGTTACCAGTATTCATCAAACCTTTTTAAAAACATAACAGTTGTGGCTCAAAATAAAGGCATTGGAACCAGGGAAATTAAAATGGGAGAGGTTATTGATATAGACCCGGCAGTCCGGTTGTATGTTTTGAGTCCGGATAAAAATTTTCACTTTTCAAACCCAAATAATCATTCACTTGTTCTGAAACTGGTTTACGGAGAAACTTCATTCTTATTCACCGGGGATGCAGAGTCGGAACAGGAGAAAGTGATTGCAGAACAGTATGGAGGCTGGCTCAAATCTGATTTTTTGAAAGCCGGGCATCATGGCAGCCGGACAAGCTCATCTGACTTTTTTTTAAAATTTGTACAACCTGAATATGCTGCCGTATCACTTGCTTACCGGAACCTGTTCAGCCATCCTCACAAAGAAGCAGTTCAAAGGCTTTACAGTCATAATATTAAGGTGGATTTTACCAGCCTGGGCGGAGCCGCTGTTTTCGAATCGGATGGCAGGCAATTGAAAAGAATTTCGTGGAAATAATGATTAATTTTAGTGCAGTTTAAAACAGGATCAGATACTGAGATTATATTTATGAAAAAAACCAAAGGACCTGAATTTGAGCAGGCGTTAAAAAAGCTGGAAACGATTGTTGAGAAACTTGAAAGTACAGATATTACACTCGAAGAATCTATTAAACTGTACGAAGAGGGGCTCAGGCTTTCAAAGCAGTGTACTCAAACTCTTGAAGATGCGGTACTTCGAATTGAAGAGATTAGCGCAGATAGCAAGATTGAAAAGGGTGCCTGAGAGTGTGTTACTCATTAACAGATTTCGACTATCATCTTCCGGGGGAGCTAATAGCACAAAAACCGGCTGCACCGCGTGATCATGCGCGGCTGCTTGTGTACGAGCGGACACAAAAAGAGATAACAGATGATTATTTTTATAATCTGCATAAATATCTGGTCCCCGGTACAACGCTCGTCGTGAACAATAGCAAAGTGGAGAAATGCAGGCTTCTTTTTGAAGATGGCAAGGTTGAAATATTTGTGATAAACAGTGTTGACGGACGCAGAGTAAAAGCTCTTGTCAGGCCCGGGAAAAAGTTTAAAAAGGGTAAAATCGTTGAACTTGAAAATAATATCAGGGCTACCGTAGAGGAGGTTTCGGATGACGGAATTCGAACTCTGACCCTAAGCCACGATCCCGGCGATAAGGCTCTTGAACCATATCGTTATACCCCATTTCCACCCTATATCCGGCAGGATGAAACCCTCTCGGATGAGTATCAAACCATTTTTGCAGATTCTCCCGGAAGCAAGGCAGCTCCCACAGCTGGACTGCATTTTACCCCTGACCTTGTAAAGAAATTAAAATCTCATGGTTTTGGCTGGAAAGAGATAACACTGCATGTGGGGCTTGGAACATTTTCGCCTGTTAAAACTGATAATATTGAAGATCATGTAATGCACAGTGAATGGTACCGCATCGATTCTGAAACAGCTGAAGACCTGGATGGTGCAAAACATCTCACAGCTGTTGGAACAACCAGCGTGCGTGTTCTGGAATCTGTTTTAAAAAAGTATAATCACATTGAAGCCTGCAGTGGTGAAACAGATATTTTTATCAAACCGGGTTTCTCATTTCGGGCTGCAGACTCTCTGATTACCAATTTTCATTTACCGAAAAGCACGCTTTTAATGCTTGTGGCGGCATTCATGGGATTTGACGAGATGCACCGCGTGTACCGGCATGCAATAAGCCAGGAATATCGTTTTTATTCATTTGGGGATGCAATGCTGATTCTGTAGAAATTTTTCCCAATCAATCTGTTATTGATACTGCTTTTTATATGCGGTTGTGATTTTCTGATTCATGTGCCTTTTATAATTTTCGTACTCATACCGCCGTATAGTAAAAGATGAATGATACGTTCCGTCGTTACAGTCTACAATCAGCCGGCCGGCAGTATCGGATTCTGTAATTACAACATCAATATTTCCAAGTTTATAAGAATCAATTTTTTTGCGCATATTTTGAAAAAAAGTACTGTCGTTTACAGAATTATATAAAAGGTGAAGAAATTATTTTATGGATTGAATTATCCGGCCAAGTTGCCGGGCTGTATTCATTTATTATTAATTAACAGCAGACTGTTTACGGAATTTCACAATATTATTTCTCCTGAAATAATTCACTTTCAATCAAGTCAAGAAGTTCATTTTTTTGAATGAGCTCAACCACTTTTTCAATTTCATCTTTAAAATAATGGTCAGTGATTGCATGTGGGATTTCTTTTCGCACGAACGCATGTGCCAGATCAACTCCTTTGCCGGGTTTTAGGGGTTTGCGAAAATCAAGAGCCTGTGCAGCTGTAAACAGTTCGATTGCGAGTACCTGTTCCACATTTTGATATACCTGGTACAGATGAAGAGCGCCAATGCTACCCATACTGACATGATCTTCCTGACCCATGCTTGTAGGAATGGAGTCGACTGATGCAGGGTGACAGAGAACTTTGTTTTCCGATACAAGTGCTGCAGCCGTGTATTGGGGGATCATGAATCCGGAGTTGATACCGGTCTCTTCCATAAGCAATTTTGGCAGACCATCATGTCCTTTGAGCAGCAGGTACGTTCTGCGTTCTGATATGCTTGCAAGTTCTGCGAGGGCAATTTTGGCATAATCGATAGCGAGTGCGATTGGCTGGCCATGAAAATTGCCTCCGCTTATTATTTCACCGTTCTCAAAAACGAGCGGATTGTCTGTTACCGAGTTAATTTCTGTCTCAAAAATTTCAATGCAGTGCTCAATGGCAGTCCGGCTTGCTCCATGCACCTGCGGGATACAGCGGAGGCAGTAAGGGTCCTGAACCTTGCCGCAGTCACGGTGCGATTCGAGAATTTCACTTTCTTCAAGTAACTTTCGGATATTCCGGGCTGTTCTTATTTGTCCGCGGTGAGGCCTGATGTCATGAATTTTTTTATCAAAAGGTGTAATACTTCCCTGGAGTGCTTCAAGACTCATTGCTGAAACCAGATCAGCTAATTTTAGTAGTCGTATGGTCTTGTGCAGAACAAAAGCTCCGTAAGCGCTCATGAGCTGTGTTCCGTTAATTAATGACAAACCATCCTTTGCCTGCAAGTCAATAGGTTGAATATGGTGTTCCTTTAATCGTTTCAGGGCAGGCACCGGTTTATTCTCAAAACTCTCCCAGAATTCGCCAAGTCCGATCAGGGGCAGTGACATATGCGCAAGCGGAGCTAAGTCGCCTGAAGCTCCAACACTTCCCTTTTGCGGGATTACGGGTATCAGATCATGTTCGAGGAAATAGATCAGCCGGTTAAATGTTTCTATTGAAATTCCGGAATAACCGAGTCCGAGAGAGTGTACTTTTAACTGAAGCATCAGGCGGGAAATATCTTTAGGAACCGGATCACCTACTCCTACCGCATGAGAAAGCAACAGATTTTTCTGAAGCTGAAGCAATTGTGAGTCGCTCACTCTTTTTGTGGCAAGCGCACCGAACCCGGTGTTTATCCCGTAGTAAGCCCGGCCGTCCTTCAGGGCTTTTTCAACAACTTTTCTTGAATTCAGAAGTTTTTGGGGGTCAGTTTTTAACTCTTGAATACGTCCCGCCAGATCGCTAAACAAATTGGGAATTGTTATTGCCACAGTTGTTTCATTTTTTCAAATTTAAAATTGAAAACCGTATACCCAAACCATCAACAGAAATAAAAGGTTGTAAAGAATTTATCCTTTTTCGGGTGGATATATTAAATGATAAGTAGCCGAAACTTACAATCCAAGAACCATGGGATTCAGCCTGAACATTGCCCATGCCCATCCATTAAAACCGGAAGCATTTTGATTTCCTTTCACCCGTTCCATGGTGTCTGTTTGAATCATCTGCGAATAGCCGAGGAAAAAAGTGGTTGCTTTTGCGGGTCTGAGTGTCAAAAGAAGGTCTATTTCAGTGCCAAGATAACTTTTCATGGAATTCCCGCCTGAATCGAATACATCTGCGTCAGCAATAAATTGATGGAGATGAATGTCGAATGAAGCAGTTTCAGTGATGCCGGTTTTAATTCTTGATATAGATTCAGAAATCCAACATCATATGGATTGCCCGGCTGATTGTGAGGGTTTCCGACATGAAAGAAATGCAATAGCCAAATGGTACGGATGGTTGATTAAAGGTAAGTATTATTTGGGTATTGGCTGTACAAGGTTTGGATCATTATTAGAGATATCATTTACTTTTTTGCTGACACGGTGAACAGTCATTTCCGTTAAGAGAAAGAGCTTTTCGGCCTGCAGAAGAACATCTTGCTGTTCTTCCGGTTTAGTGAGCCAGGTTCGCGCAAGAGCAGATTTGAAGAGTAAGGGCATCAAGTCGACAAGCGGTTGCAAAAGGGCATTTGCTTCTGTCGTTATAAGAGTACACTGCAATTTATTGATTTCCGGAGCAGTTTTCACCAGACCCGCAATTGCCATAACTGGGTCATTAAGCATGCGGACAAAAAAGGGCTGCTTCTCTTTATTATCTTTTTTCCATATATAAAATCCGGAAACGGGGATAATGCAGGCACTGTAATCTTTCGACTTTATTTTATCTTTGGCATCTTCCACAGATATATTGTGAGTACCTGTTGCTGAAGGATTTTCAGAGTTAATTCCCCATCGGGCGCGGACAATTTTTACTTCATTATCATCTGATGTCAGCAACACCGGAATTTCTTGAGCAGGAGCGAGATTATAATGAGGTTCAAAGATGGCCTTTTTTCCTGTAAGCAAGTTAAAATACTCCTCAAATTCTTCTTTACTCGCGAAAAAAGCTAAACGGTCAATCATAATATAGATGTTTCGTTTTCTGTTATAACACTACATGGTAACTGAAAATTCAATTCAGTATAAGTGTTTTTTTAAAAGAGTAAAATTTTAAAGATACTCTGAGAATTAAATTTTTTTTGATAAAAGAGTTTCAATATGTTTATAACTTGATTTAAAGAAGAATAGATTTGAACATAATAAGATTTATGTTCTTGATTTTTTTGCGAAATAGTTAGCCGGTAGTTGATGTTGTTCAGACTACAGTTTTGTATATTTCGCACCTGTTAATTGAAATATTTATGATATAAATGAAGAGGTAGAAACATTGTCATTTAATAAGTATCGACTTTCATCGAATATATTAAAAGGATTGAAAGACCTGAAAATTGACAAACCCTCTCCCAAAAACCGAAAAATATTAGATGCCGTTGATTCCGGCTCCGATTTGGTTATAAATACCAAAGCAGATGAGAAGCCCGAGGTAGGGTATTTGCTTCAGATTTTAAATGAAATTGCACTATCTGAACGCATAAACGGGACAAAAGCTATTATTATCTCAAATGATGCAGATCGTGCACGGCAATTGGATGAGTGGATTTGGGCAGTTGGTTATCACGCAAAAATAGAAAGTGCTAATATAATTGCAGAAGGAGATCCGGATGAGCAGATTAAACTGCTGAGTTCAGGCCCGCCTGTAGTAGTGGCAACTCCTGAAAGACTCGCATCTTTACTTGAAGAGGGGCGTTATATTTTTCGTGAAGTACATTTGATGGTCATTGACCAGGCAGACCAAATAGAAAACTGGGATGCGATTGATATAATTACTAAAAGAATTATAGGAAAATGTCAGAGAATATTTACTGCACAAAAAGATAGTAAAGAGCTCAGGGAAGCTGAAAAGAAATATCTGACAGACCCGGAATTAATTACAGAGACAAAAAAGAAAACCGGTAAGCAGGCTATTACACCGGATTTAACTCAGTATTATATAAATGTACCCCCCAGGTCAAAGATCTCCACGCTGATGGCACACCTTAAAAAGTCATCTGCGGAACCGGTTGTAATATTTACAGCTTCGAAAAGAACGGCCGACCGGCTCTATAAGATTTTAAGAAAAGGTGGCCTGCGTGCAGTAAGCATACATCCCGCTCTGGATGAAAGTACTCTCAAGGAAAGATTCGAAAGGTTTTCCACAAATAATGTTCAGCACCTGATTGCCGGAGAGTTTTCTGCAAATGACCTGGATATTAACAATGTTGCTCAGGTTATTAATTATGACGTACCTGAAGATGTAAACGAGTATAAACTGCGTGCCGAGTTAGTTGGCGAAGGAAAAGCAGCTAAATTGCTCTCACTTGTCTCCAAGCAGGATAAAAGTGATATAAAAACCATTTGTGAATCACTGGGTTATGCACCTGAGGAAATGCCGCTTCCCGAACAAGTGAAGCAGAAAAAAAGCGGCAGAGGGGGTAACGGGAAAAAAAGCAAAAGAAAGGATAAACCTCAGCGCGGCAAGTACAAGAAACACAAAAGAGAAAAGAAGAAAACCCTTACAGAGTTGCCGCGGCCAACATATGATAAGCTAAGTGGCGGCAGAAGCGGAAAAAAAGATGAAAAAGAAGAAAAATCCGGTATTATCGGGTTTATAAAAAAACTTTTTGAATAGTTTTCGGGTACTTCTGCACTGTAAAATTGTTCCCGGATATGCATTATAGTACACGCATATGCGAGAATCTGTTACAGGTTTACCACTTCTTTCTGATTTGACAACAATGATTCCTTGATCGACTTAAAGGCTCCCAGTGTCTTACTGATATGTTCATCAGTATGTTTTGCAGTTGGAATCAGTCTGATCAGTACCAGTCCTCTTGGAACTACAGGATAGGCTACGCCACTGACAAAAACACCGTGGTTTTCACGCATGTCCCTCATAATGGCAGTACAGAGCCCGGTACTGCCCTGGGTTAAAACAGGAGTAACAGGACTTTCAGACGGCAGTACATTAAAATCAAGATCTCTGAGTCCTTCACGGAGTTTATGAGTTATATCCCACAATTTTTCGCGCCATTCCGGATGCCGGCGAATTAGTTTAATTCTCTCATGGGCAGATACAACGATTGGCATTGGCAGAGATTTGGCAAATATCTGGCTTCTTGTGTTTGCCTTTAAAAATTCAATTACTCGCGGTTCTGTGGCAACAAAAGCACCAATCAAAGCCACAGATTTAGCAAAAGTGCCAAAGTAAATATCAATTCCATCCTGGCAGCCAAGGTGAGTTCCGGTTCCTGATCCATCATGCCCCATGGTGCCAAGTCCATGAGCATCATCAACAAGTAGCCTGAACGGGTATTTTTCTTTGAGAGCAATTATCTCTCGCAGTTTGCCAAGGTCTCCTGTCATGCCAAAAACACCTTCTGTAACTACCAGCACAGAAGAGTTCTTTCCCTTTCTTTTAAAAGCGCGCTCGAGCTGTTTCTCAAGGCTGTCAATGTCATTGTGTTTGTAGACAGATTTGTCGGACATGGCAAGCTGCTTGCCATCTACTATACAGGCATGGCTCAATTCATCATAAATCAGGTAGTCGTTGCGATCCACCAGAGCGTGAATAACACTCATGATACCCTGGTAGCCGTAATTGAGAAGCAGGGCTTCTGGTTTCTTAACAAAATCTGCCAATTCAACCTCAAGTTCCTCATGCCTGGTTGAGTTGCCCGTCATAAGTCTGGCACCCATGGGGGCACTGAAACCGTATTCCCGTGCAGCCTCCTCGTCTATTTTGCGAATCTGTGGATGATTTCCGATGCCGAGATAATCATTTACACTCCAAACAATTACATCTTTCCCCTGGAACTTCATTTCCGGGCCGATTGGTCCCTCAAGTCTGGGAAAGGTATAGTACCCGTATCCGTCTGAAGTAAATTCCCCGAGAGGACCCGGCCGTCCTTCAAGCTTATCAAATAAATCCATAAATGAAATTAATTAATCAAGTAATTTTGAAACTCAAGATGATGCTATATATGAAATGTTGCATCCAAGAGTGTCATCGAAAAGATTTAAAACCACAAAAAGGTAAGCAAATTGTTCAGTAAGTAAAAATTTGTGTTAACTAAATGTAAATAGAGCGTGGGTGTCTATACGTCATTTTAATGAACCAAAAAATTTTTAAACACCGGAAAAAGTAAACTAATTACAGGCGCGAAATGCTTTTAGCCGAAATTGCCCGGTCTGAAAATGTTTGTTACTATAAGGTAAAAATTTTTAATTGTGGAAATAGATTCCCAGGCCAATAGTAAATATAAGCCAGCCATAAAGTGTGTGTTCAATTGTTGCGGTAAGAAGGGAGCCTGTTTTTGTGTAGGTTTTTGTAAAAAAGTATCCGCCTGCCAAGCTGAGTAAAACAGCAGTCCAGTTAGAATAAATGATATGAAGGAAGGCAAAAGCGCTGATGCTCATAGCGGAAAGAATTTGAGGATTTTTGACAAGGTGTCTATATCTGTGGAATAAAAATAACCGATAGATCACTTCTTGCGGAAATGCAGACAAGATTGGATATAGCAGAAACAGCAGGCCCCAAACTGAGGTTGATTCAAAGGAAGGCTCAAAAATTGTTCAGGCAGAAAAAGAAATACACCAGCGGTCGTCAATATGCTTATTACCAGATAGCGAAGTAATATTTTTCGGACATTGTGAAGTGAGTCTCTCCACACAAACAGATCATTCAGATTAAATGACGAGTCTTTCCATAACAGAATAGTGCAAAATGCAAAAAAGATGAGCAATGAGGGAATGGCCGGTATAGAAATAATACCAAAAAAATAGAGAAGCGGAATGGCTGTAAAAAGCAAGAAAAATTCAAGCCAGCGTAATGTTTTAAAATGTAGCGGATTTGTGCTATCTCTTGAACCTGAGAATAAAAAGACCATTATTTATATCACTCACTATGACTTTGTTACCGGAGAGCCACGGATAATTTGACCAAAGCCCTGCAAAAACAGGCGCGTTATTATTTGGTGTTGTATCAAAAAATCCGAGTTCGCTAAAAGTTTCCGGTGAATGCCCTGATACATCCAGAATTCTTAGTCCGGATGTATAATTCGCCTGGTATGCCAGGTTATTGAGCACATACAGATTGTGATCAACCGAATTGGTTTGATGCTGATAAAAACCGGTCATTTCAGGATTTTCAAGATCTTCAAGATCCCACACATAGGTACGTGTGTTGTGTTGATTATTTCGTTCATCAAGCTCGTCGTTCATAAAAAAGAATGCATGATCTTCCGAGAGCCAGCCCTGGTGAGAATATTG
Source organism: uncultured Balneolaceae bacterium (assembly GCA_964449075.1). Taxonomy (GTDB): domain Bacteria; phylum Bacteroidota; class Rhodothermia; order Balneolales; family Balneolaceae; genus CAYVBJ01. Next base: position 83,862 of record CAYVBJ010000002.1, on the reverse strand, counting down.
ATTACCACTGTACCCAACAACCGCGATGGTTTCAGGGGCAGATTTATCCGTTACATCACTGATCAGAAGCTTCCGCTCACTTGAGCTGAAACAGAGTTCCCTGCCGCGAAAGCGGGCATCCGGGCCTCCGTAAATTACACATTGTGTATCGTGGATATATCCATTGGCAATAACGCCACCTGCTTCAGGTTCAAGGTGGCAGCCTGCGAATTCGGGTTGCAAAGGATTAATCAGGTTAACGATATGGAGCCCGCCTGCCTCTGCACACACCTCTCCTGTTGTTGTGCCAACTGTGTAGGCAAAGCCCGATTCTTCATTAACAGCTACATTGTGTGCGTTTCCTATTTTATCGTAAAGAGCGTCATGTGTAAAGTTAGCCGGGACCGAATCTACATCCCGTAATCTTTCCAGATCAAATATCTGCATTCCATGAGTTCGTTCCTCGCTTACAACAAGCATGAAGTTGTCATATACCTTAATATCACGCCAGGATGAGGCCTCCTTGAATCCTCCTGCTTCTTCATCGTGCATGGGAACCGGATCCGCGAGAGCCTGTGAAGAGGGAGCTGTAGCTTCCTGTAATTTTCCTATAAAAACCGGGTTTGCAGGATCAGTTACCTCAACAATGCTTACTCCATCAATTAAACCCACGAGTGCATACTCTTTTGACGTTTCGGGGTCTGTCCATCCCCAAAGGTCATTTGCCCTGGTACCATTCAGTTGTTCCAAAGTTACATGTGCATACAGACCAACCTCACTGCAGGGAAACTGGTCAAGCACCACGCCATCGTTGCATGCAGAAAATGGAGGTTCTGTATCGGCCGAGTCGGAACCGCACCCGTTTAACAGGAAAACAAATACAAGGGAAGAAAACAGGCTGATAATTTTTTTCATACTCTTTTTGCTTTTGAACCGTTATATAAACGTAAAAATTGTTGTTTTTATTTGATTTCTATTACATTTGACTCATCTTAAAGACGAAATATTATCAGTAAAAAACAGATACAGGTTTATGAGTGAACAGAGTAAGTTTAAAAAGATGCTGGAAAATCCGACAAAATACCAGCAGAAAGCAATATACGACGCGAAAGAAAAAGCTTGCAAGGATGCAATGAAATCCAGTAAGTCAAAAAATCCTCATAATAAAGGCTCCAATCTTGCTGAATTGTGGGATTTTATCTACGAAGAGTACTATCAAATCCAGTGAATTCAAAGCAATAAACAGCATCCTTTCTTCCTTAGGATATTTGTGTTTCCGGCATAAAATTAGATCCGGGGCCTTTTTTGTTGGCAAGTTCAAAACGCATCAAAAACCTTGTACCGGAATTGCTATGAATTTCCACATCTGCGGATAACTGTTCCGAAAGTGTTTTTACAATCATAAGACCAAATGTTTTCGGATCCTGAAAATGTTCTTCATTTAATCCGGCGCCATTATCAGATATTTCAAGTACCCCGGTGTCATTCTCTTTTTTAAAGCTGATTGTGATTTCAGCTTTACCGGAATCACTTCCGAAAGCGTGAAGATAAGCGTTGGAAATCAGCTCACTACAGATCAAACCACATGGAATCGCCTGATTTATGTTCATAAAGGACTGATCAATGTCTCTGTTTAAAATTACATTACTGCTTGCAGAAGGGAACGAATGCTCGATAAAAGTGAGCAAATCATGAAGGTAGCTGCCAAAGTTAAGGTGTGCTTTTGCCTTTTCATCAGAGAAAGAGTCGTGAGCCAAAGCAATTGTTTTTATCCGCATCCGGGCGTCCTGAATCAGTTTTTTGCCGGATTCGTCACTGATAAAAGAGAGCTGTAATTCCGAAAGTGCCGAAATAAGTGCCAGGTTATTCTTTACCCTGTGATGTAACTCTCCCAACAGCATCTCTTTTTGTTTGATCGTATCTTTTAGCTTGTTTTCTGCCTCCTTTTGTTTTGAAATATCTTCAATGATTGTAATAAAATAGACTGAGTCATCATCTTCTTTATTTGCCAGAGATTTGGTGGTGATGGCCTCAAGAACAGAGCCGTCTTTGCGAATGTATCGCTGTTCGGATCTGTAATACTCTATGTTTTTGCTCAGTAACTTTTGATCCAGGTCCCGCGTTATTTTAACATCTTCAGGGTGCAGAATCTCTTCGAAGTTTTTTGTCAGCAGTTCTTCCTGTGAATAACCAAGCAACTCGCAGGTCCTGTTGTTTATCCGCAGCCAGTTTCTCCCTCTTGTATGATGGGCAATACCCACAGCCGCTTGTTCAAATGTATCCCTGAACCGGTTCCGGCTTTCATTCAGATCATTAATGGCATTTCCGAGATAGGTGTTATTGCTTTGTACCAGAACATAGAGCAGGAACCCTGTAATCAGAATAAAAAACCACCCTTTATAGGTCTGCGCTCTTGTCAAATACTCCGGATCATCAATGATGGAATATATCAATTGATCCGAAAAAATGATCCATAAGCCTCCAAAGATCATATAAAGCAATATGATTATGGCCGGGCTCCCGTATAATATGCTTTTTAATTTATGCATTCTTTTTTCAGAATATTTGTGACAGGTGTGCCAAGCATCCCGGTAGCACCAATGACAGCAATTGATTTTAGTCGGCTCATGGCTGTAATTTTTCGAGGTTGTTGAGCAGATAATGCAGGTGTGATTCAATCGTATCAAAAGGGCGATATCCCTTGGTGATTATGCCGTATTCATCACCCAGTTTCAATATCAGCGCCGGAAATCCATCCGCTCCGTAATTGCGGCTGCGGGCAAACTCATCGTAAGTTTTGTGGCGATATTCACTGCTGCTGAAATGTTTTTTGAATTCCGATTTATCAATTTCGTAATTATCAAGGAGCTGCTTGTAGGTGTCCCAATTGTTCAGATTTGCACCCGATTTAAAAAAGGCAGATTGCATCTTTTTTGAAAAATCAAAAGTGTGCTGAGGCTGCATCTGTTTCATAACTGTTTGCGCAACAGAGGGCGGCTCAGAGTTGTAGAGATAATTGCCTTCTTCCAGGAGAATTTTAAAGGGATCTCCGAACGTTCTACCCGTTATTTTTTCAATATTCGGTATCAGGTTATAGAGATAAGCGTAGCCTTCACTGATTTTTTCAGGCGGATCGGTAATAGCAAGACCTCCGCTCATCAATTCAAAATGCAAACGCTCTGAAAATCGCGACATGATTTTATCAAGAATCGGCTGAAAGCCATAACACCAGCCACAGAGCGGATCAGTTACATATATGAGAGTTGGTTTTTCAGAAATCATGATTTTCTGATTATCGGAAAAGTTAAAATTTATTTTTTTATTCTATATCCGGCTTTTCAATACCAAGCCTGATTTTCTGAGCTTTACTTTGATCAATATTTGCCATACTCAATTCAGCGAGCCGCTGACCAGCCTCTTTAATTGGAATGGATACAGCATTAGCTCCAACCTCTTTCATTGCCTCTGCTTCATCTTCGCGCATGGTAATCACATAGATAACACCATCAAAGCCGATGTTTCTTAAAACTTTTGTTGCATTTATTTTCGCCTGCTGATTGCCCATTGCAATCATCACAGACTTCAGATTATCAATATCGGTATTACCCCACAGCTCTGTATCCTGTATATCTCCATATACAACCCGTCGCCCGTTTTTAAGGTTTCGTTCAATACGGTCAGGGTCAATATCCATTCCGACAACTCTTTTGTCTTCTTTTTTCAATCTGTCGTAGGCAGCCTGCCCTGCATTACCCATCCCGATTATCAGGTATTCGGCTGTACCAAGCGAAATGGTATCCTTGTCGCGGTGTTTTACATCTCTTTCAAATGTAATCAAAAAGGCTTCAATTTTTTTCCAGAGTGTTTCCTCGTTAATAAAAACCGGCGCATTTAAAGCATATGAGATTGCTGTGATAAGACCAAATACAACCATTATACCTTCCGGCAGATATCCATTTGCGGTAGCTACCACCCCTGCTATCAATGCAAATTCACTGTAAGCAGTTAGCGCAACAGTTGAAAGATATCCTGTTCTAGCACGCAGCCGGAAAAACATAAAAAGCAGGTAAAACAGTATCGATTTCAGGGGTAACAGAAGAAGCACTACGCCAATAAAGACAAAATCTGATAGAGGAGGAAACCCGGATAGACCGATTTCAAGAAAAAACCCTACAAGAAAAGCCTCTTTAACAGCCCAAAGCTTTTTCCCGATTATATCTCCCCGCTGGTCTGTTGCAAGCAGCATACCCACAACCAGGGCTCCCAATTCACCGGAGAGATTAAACTGTTCAAAGAGAGTGGCGCCTCCGATCGACAAAACCAGGCCAAGCAGCAACAAGAGTTCGTTATCTCTTATGTGATCAAGCAGTTTTGAAAGAAGGGGTCGCAAAAGCGGCAATAGAAAAAGAGATAGTGCCCATACACTCGGTATGCCCCCGCCTGTAACTGCTATAATACCGATTGCAACCAGGTCCTGTAAAATGAGAATTCCGATGGCTATTCGTCCGTAAAGGGCACCCAGTTCATTTCTGTCTTCCAGATTTTTTGCTGCGAGAACCGTACTCGAAAAGCTCAAGACCACGGCAATAATTGCTGAAGAGGTTACACTGAATCCAAAAAAGAGGGAAACCGGGAAAAATATGGCTGTTGAAATAATAAGGTGGGAAATACCTACACCCAGTACATCAATCCGCAAGATATTCTTTATCCGGATGTGCAGACCGACGGTAAACAGAAGAAAGAGAACCCCGATGTGCGCAATTTCGTGAAGGAGTTCACCGGCCTGGTAGCCGTATACGGAAAGCAAGAGTCCTGCTGCCAAATATCCCACAAGGGGTGGCAGACGAAACCTGGAAACAGCAAAACCGAGTAAAAATGCAAAACCGATCCAAATGATATCCATGGAGAAACTTAAATTTATAATTTAACCCGGAGGCAAAATACTCAATTGAGAATTCAAAATTCAAAATGAGTAAAAATAAATGACAAGTTTTTAGAACCAAACAGCGGATGAGAATCGCCCTGACCAGTTGCAATCTTGATGTGTGAAGAAAATGTTATCATTGGTTTAAAACAATGGATTTACGTGAGGATCCGGAGGCAGATAAAAAGACGGGCAGAGAAGTTATTTATTCACCGGTTTTACTGCGCACTGGCAACTTATAACACTTTGAAATGTGATCCGTCAAAGGCCGGACAAGATGATCGATCCGTCTGAGCCGGACAAGTGACCCGAATAACCGAATGACCGGTTTGGATGTAGCAACTGCCCGGTTAAAGTTTTTTTGATCAAGCTGTGAACCGGAAGATTCTATGACTCCTGAAAGAAAAGCACTGTCGGGATCCGCTCAGAATGACAAGATGCCCCGGGTCAAATGGGCGGCGTATCAGGACTCTGGTTGCATCCGGATTATTACCACGCCGCCCGTGTTTATCTTCGGCGGGTGGCACGGTCGTTGTTCTTAGCCTGGTTTGGATACCCGCCGCCCTGAACCCAAATCCGGCCTGTCATCCCCAAGTGAAGGTGACGGTGTGCTTTTGCCGGAACCGTAGTCGAGGGATCCCCTCGTTATGGCAACTGTTAACGCTGCGGTTTAAAAACCAAAGGCAACCGATATAAATCAACTAACCAACCCGGTAATTGGATCTTTCACTCATCCCGGCAATTGCGCAGGGTTGAATCGCAATGGGCTCAGTGTTGCGCCGGGTTTTTACTGCATGCAACTTGGCGTTTCGTAGCATACCTGGCGGTTCACTTATTCAGTCAACAACCCGGACTCTCAAGTATTTTGAATTCTGATTTCTGAATCAGGAGTTCTATCTTTAGGGTTCAACATCCCGGCATGCGGCAATCTGTAACCAATAAGCATCAACTTTAAAGGTTAAAATGAACATATTTGCAATAATTATTCTTGCAACCCTGCTGACAGGCTTTATTCTGGATCTCGTATCGGAATACCTGAATCTGAAATCCCTGAAGAAACAGCTTCCTGAAGAGTTCAGAGATGTTTACGACGAAGAAACATACGCCAAATCACAGGAATATACCCGTGTAAACACTAAATTCGGGTTTATCACCGGCACATTTGACCTGGCTGTGCTTCTGGTTTTCTGGTTCGCCGGAGGATTTAACTGGCTTGATCAGTGGGTCAGATCCTGGGATCTTCACATGATCTGGACAGGCCTCTGTTTTATAGGACTTCTCTTGCTTTTTAAAATGGTTATCTCACTGCCCTTTTCAATTTACAGCACCTTTGTGATTGAAGAGCGCTTCGGATTCAACAAAACAGATGCCAAAACGTTCGTTATGGATCGCCTCAAAGGGTTGCTCCTGTCCGTTTTGATTGGCGGGCCGCTTCTTGCCGGACTGATTGCTTTCTTCGCCTATGGAGGGACATGGGCGTGGGTGTACGCCTGGATTGCTGTCACCCTGTTTTCACTGGTTATGCAGTATGTTGCCCCAACCTGGATCATGCCACTGTTTAATAAATTCGAGCCCCTTGAGGATGGTGAACTTAGAGAGGCCATTGAAGAGTACGCCGATAAAGTAAATTTCCCGCTGCAGGGCATTTACGTGATGGACGGTTCCAAACGGTCTTCCAAATCGAATGCTTTTTTCACCGGTTTCGGTAAAAACAAACGGATTGCCCTCTTCGATACCTTAATAGAGAATCACACCACCGAGGAACTGGTGGCTGTTCTGGCTCACGAAATCGGCCACTATAAGAAAAAACATATTGTGAAAAATATGGTTATCAGTACCATGCATACCGGTGTGATGTTTGCACTGCTCTCCATTTTTCTGAATGTGCCGGGTCTTTTTGAAGCGTTTTATATGGAAGAGATGAGTGTTTATGCGGGACTCGTTTTCTTCGGACTGCTCTATTCTCCCGTAGAGATGATTCTTGGTTTCTTTATGCAGAAACTGAGCCGCAAACACGAATATGAGGCGGACGAATTTGCAGCGAGTACTGTTGAGAACCGGGAGTGGATGGTTGATGTGCTTAAGAAATTATCGAAGGATAATCTTTCGAACCTGACGCCCCACCCTCTTTATGTGAAACTGAACTATTCACACCCGCCGGTACTGAAAAGAATTCGGGCAATCAGGGGCAATTAGACTGTTTCTGAGTCCTGCATTATTCATTGGTTCATTTTCTGGATGGATAAAGTTCGCCGAAAACAACCTGTTATTTTTTAAAGGACTCAAATATTGACCCAACTTATTATCTTACAATAGATTATGAAATATTCAATAAAATCTTTGTGAGAAATGCGGGCTAAGGGCATGACAAGACACAGCTGTATCGTGGAAAGTTCGCATTATTAATCAATCACATTGAGGAACTGCTTCAAATACTGCTACTTGAGCTCATCCAGCCATTGGATAATTGTGTTGGTAAAATCGGGAGTGAATGATTTATCGAGGTTGGCATATTCATCCGGGGAACCGGTTATTGCATTCTGAAACAGGTGATTGGCATTGGAGATGGTGACTACCTGTATGCGGGATGTATAAGATTTTGAAAATTCCCGAAGCACTTTCCGGTTCATATCAGCGCCAACCTGTGTGTCTTTTTCACCAAAAAGAGCCAATACGGGAACATCCAGTTTTCGCAATTCTTCAAGCGGGTCAGTTTGAATAAATGACCGAAACCAATCGCTTTTTGCACTTTCAAGCTGGCGGTCTACCTGCTTTTCTATGAACTCGTGTGGCGTGCCCAGCGAAGCCAGGCTCTGCTCAGGCAGGGATTCCAGCTGTTCCCAAAGGCGGTCTTTCAGATCCTCTTCGAGCTCTGTCCAGCCGCTTTCGTTTTTTACGGTTTCATACAACCTGTTCTGGAACTCAATATTTTCTGTAACTACAGAGTCGGGAATGCCTTGCCTTTCGGAAATATCATATATCTGCCGGTTAATAATTTCATCGCCCGGAACCGCAGGCCCTGCCATCGAGATAACACCCGAAATATCCGGCCTGTCAGCGGCAGCATAGGCTACAATAGCTCCCTGGCTGTGACCCAGCAGGTAGATATCATTAATTTTATAGGTGATCTGCTGATTAAAATAGTCAACAATCCAGATCACATCACCAGCCAAATCCTGAATGGTTGCATCCGTCTCTCCGGTTGAGATGCCCACGCCTCTGTCGTCATACCGGAATGTTGAATAGCCGGCTTGTGCCAGTTCAGAAGCCAATACCCGGAATGGTTTAAATCCGGCAATGGTGGCATCGCGATCCATAGCACCGCTTCCGCTGATAAGGATAACCAAGTCTGAATCCATCTGGTAATTTTCATCATGCCAGGCAATGCTTCCACCGATTATATGATCTCCGGCCTGAATTTCAATGCTTTTTTGATTTCTCAGCGCGTCTTTGTCATTTTTTGATTCCCAGGCTGTATTATCCTGAGCGAAAACAGTTGAAACTGAGAGCAGGAAAAGAACAAGGAACGACATTCCGGATCTGAGCATAGATTGTTTATTGTTATAGATTGATTCGTGATTTGTGCAAGATGAGTAACGAACGGGGAATCTGATAATTATAACTATAAATAGAGATCAGCCCATGGCGCAATCAGTGATCCGGCGTAGGTGCTGTATTTTTCGTCTGTAAGTAGATGATCGGCTTTGTTCAGTGAGATAAAACTCTTTGGATGCTTGGCGGTTGAATAGATATGAGCTGCATTTTCAACTCCAACGGTTCTGTCGACCGGCGAGTGCATAACCAACAGGGCACGATCCAGGTTCCGGATAAAATCATCCATTTTTGAAGCTTTCAGGTCATCCACAAACTGCTTTTTTATTTTAAATTTTCTGCCGGCAAGGGTAACTTCCGCTTCACCGGTCTCTTCAATTTGATCCATATGCGCATCAAAGTGATGTTTCACATGCTTTGGTTCGCAGGGAGCGCCAATGGTAACAACAGCTTTGGCTGTCGGGATTTTGTGGGCAGCCTGGATCACTGCAGCTCCGCCCAGGGAGTGGCCAATTAAGACCGCGGGTCCGCTGATTTGATCTTCCATAAATTTGGTTGCAGCAACAAGATCATCAACATTGGATGTAAAATTGGTATTGGCAAAATCGCCTTCGCTCTGTCCGAGCCCCGTAAAGTCAAACCGCAGAGTAGCCACGTTTTTTTGTGCAAGGGCTGATGTAATGTGGCCGACAACTTTCAGATTTTTGGAACAGGTAAAACAGTGTGCAAACAGTGCACAGGTTTTAATATCTCCTTCAGGCATATCAAGCCTGCCTGATAATTTATCTCCGAGAGCTCCTTCAAATTCTACTTTTTTTGATTTCATATTTTCGGGTTAGTTTAAAAATTACGTTTGATACAGGTATCAGTTAACAGGTTGCAGACTTTGTAATTTTGTCACCTCCTCATAGTTTTTTAGAAGGTAACCTCTGAAAATAAAGATTAGTTGAATCAAAAAATGAAAGTAGCAAAGGATGATAAATATGTAATATCGATGATAAATAACTATGCCCGGAAATAGCGGGGAAATAATCTAAAGCACGGTTTCATCTTTTATATTCTGCTGCTTCGGGGATTGATTAAAAATCTCTTCCCATTCATCAGGCAGTTCTAAAATCATTTTCCGGAGATCTCCTGTTCCTTCCTGCACGGTAAGGGCAACAGTTTTATGCATAAGTGCAGTTGCCTGTTTCTCGTTAAAGCCATTGGAGTTTTCTAAAGCCTGTATGCAATCTTCAGGTTTTTTGGGAATCGGATTTTGCTGGTCACCTCTCAGGGTTTCGTAGTCGAGCCAGTCTGGTAATTGAGCGGCAAATTCTTGAGCAGTATCTTCAGAAACTGAGCTAACCAGCATGCCAAGTACAGTTTTTACACTATTTTCAGCTTCCTCTTCTGTGTCTATGAATTCGAATGTGTGAATTATTGGTATATAATAGTCTTTGATTTGCATAATGCATTCTCCTCTTTTTGTTATACTGTTGTTCTACAAGAATAACAGTATCTGAATTTTAATCATTTCAAACACAATCCCGGGGTACCCTTTCATCCCAGCTTTTACTGAAAAAGCGATGGCCGTTTTGCCAGGCATCCAGTTCTGCCCGGATGCGAAAGTGCGTCTCGTCTGAAGTCAATACCGTTCGTGTTCTTGTTTGGGTGTGCCAGCCGCCCCTTTTATATCCCCGGTGGGTAATCACTTCTCCCCTTGGAGACTGATGATCATTGGCTATCGTTGTATAGTACTCTGTGGTACGGTTTTCAATCTCAAGATCTATCTCTTCGATTCTGCGGATACCGCTGTCACGAATAACTTTGAGGGTGGAAGAGTTTTTGGCCAGGTCTCTGTATACAATCCAGTTGTGCTCGGGGGAGTCGACAATAGTTGTATTTACACCCGGTGCACCTTCCGGTTTGTCGAAAACTATCCGGTCATCGGTCTCAGGATCGGGTTTCCGTTCAGGCAAGACAACGCTGGAGTTTTCGGGATACACATTCAGTGTAGCGGGTTTTGGAGACGGCCACGCCAGGGGCCAATAAGAGGTGGATAATGAAACTCTTATCCGGTGACCAGTGGGAAAGTGCTGGGCAATACCATTCATTTCCAGGTGTATTTGATATTTTTTGTGTGGCTCTAGTGGTTCCGGATCTTCGTGTCCGTTTCGGTGGGTCAGGTTCAGGATACCAAACGTTACGCGGGTTGCTTCTCCGTTAGGTGCAACATCTGACAGACGGGCAGCCACCATAGCTACCGGCCGGTCAGTACAAAATTCAAGATTCAGCACCGGGGAACCCAAAATTTCCAGGGGCTCGGTAAGCACATCCGATTCATAAACCAGGGAGCCGCCATCCTCTTCCCGCTGATCTCCCGGCAGGTCTGGCATAGCGCTGTATGAACACCATTTTCCTGCAAACAGTCCGACACTGAGCGGCGATTGGATCTGTTTAATATTGTTTTTTTCCAAGTCATCATCATTTTCTGCAAGTTTGTGTTCACCAGCAATGCTGAATATCCTGTTGCCAATGCGTTCCGAAGGCCAGCTTTTTTCGCCCACCCATCGCCCGTCTGTTTCCTGGTAGCACGTATGGGGCGACATACTGTCCTGCATCCAGGCGCGAAGCATTGGTTCATCCATGATTCCGGTATCGATATCTTTCAGCCACTTATCCCACCAGCGAAGCGCCTCCTGTAAAAAACCGATTGCCGGACCCGGTTCTCCCAAGTGCGGATAGGTGTGTCCCCAGGGCCCGATCAACCCAAGACGCGGAACTGAGAGTCCCTTAAGCAGACGGAAGATTGAATTGGAATAACCATCTGCCCATCCGCTGACACACATTACCGGACACTCTATATCATTGTAATTTTCATTTACGGATCCGTGTTTCCAGTAATCATCTTTTCTTTGGTGTTCAAGCCAGCTTCTAAGCCAGACATCTGAATTTTCAAGGCGTTCCAACCACATATTTTTCCATCGGTCACCGACAAGTTCAGGATCGGGGGGACAGGTGGATCGGTCGAACATGGTGGATGCCCAAGATAAATTATCACCGAGCAGGCAGCCGCCCATGTAGTGGATATCGTCTGTATAACGGTCGTCGGTGGAGCAGGCAGTGATCACGGCTTTCAATTCAGGTGGCTTGTAAGCTGCAATCTGCAAGCCGTTAAAACCACCCCATGAAATCCCGATCATCCCGACATCTCCTGAGCACCAGGGCTGTTTTGCAATCCAGCCTATTATCTCCATTCCGTCCTTAAGTTCAGTTTCAAGATATTCATCCAACAGAACTCCATCCGACTCACCGCTTCCTCTCATATCCACACGAAGGCACGCATATCCGTGGCCTGCAAAATAACGGTGCATGATGTTATCGTATGGCCGTGTGTGATCTCTTTTGCGATAGGGAATGTATTCCATGATAGCCGGCACAGGATTATTCGGAGCGTCTTCAGGCATCCAGATACGGGCACCTAACCGGGTGCCGTCTTTCAGTTTAATCCATACATTTTCTTTTTCAATGACATTATAGGGAAAAGATGCTACCTCTTCGAAATCAAATGACATATCAGTGAATTGAATCAATTTTAAAATTTAAAAGGTCGAAGCAGCGGTCTCGCTTTTCATAAAGCTCCTCTTTGTTTTTTGCTCCCAGGTAGACAGATGCAAGTTTATAGCTGTAGCTGTCCTGATCATACATTTCTGATAACCTTGTCCCCTCATCAACCCAGATTTTAATCTTCATGTCAGGTATGATTTTTCTGATATTATCCAGGTCATACATATCAGGCACATTTGTAATAATGCCATCATCAAATGCACGATAGTAAAATTTTGCAGCTACATTAAAATCGCCCTCTCCAGACGGAAGTGCAGGTTCTTCGCCCAGTGCAACTTCAACCATAGGCTTATGATTGGGTGCTCCGTCAACTTTCAAAAAGGGATCGGAATGAGATTGAGATATACGCGGATTGATCTCCAGGAGCCATAAGTGATCGCTTTCATCATCGTAAAAGAACTCGATATTGAAACAGCTGTTATCGTAACCTATACCTGTGAGCAAACTGGAAGAAATTTGTTTCATTTCATCTATTACTCTCTTGTCCAGCACAGACGGATATTCATAACTGTAGAAAGTCTCATGATCAGGGTGCCGCAGTGAATCAAAAACGCCGGTATAGCCTATTTTTCCGTTATGAACCTGGCCCTCGATGGTGCACTGTTTTCCCTGAATAGTTTCTTCTGCTATACAGTAGTAGCCGTCAATATCTTTCATGAAGTCGGGCAGTTCTGTCTGTTTTAGAACATAGTTAATCGGGTCAGCAAACCGATGAATGTTCTCTTTAATAATGGAAAGATATTTATCGAACTCTTTCCTGTTGTGCACCTTAAAACAGAGTTGTGATGCGAAGGAAACGACGGGTTTCAGCCAGAAAGGAAAGTCTATGTCAACATCATCAAAAGGGTTTTTACCGTTTGGATTTATAAGATTAAAATCCGGGATGTTGTCAGGTATATACTTCCTCTGCTCTTTTCGTCCAAAGTATTTATGTTCGCATTTTATCAGTGCATCGACAGGCAGATGTGGCAGATTGTATTTCCTGGCAAGTAATGGTGTGATACATGTGACCGGAAAATTCCAGAAACCGACAATTGCATCCGGAGCAATATCAAAAGAATCAACAGCTGATACTGCTTTTCCCATAAGATCATCCATTGGATATTTTTCCTGATGCTGCAGTTCAGAAATATCCAATATAGAATGATAGTCATACTGTTTATACTTATCGAATGAGTGTAACATTTCAAAATTAAACTCATCGATTCCGATCACAAATACCTGTTTTTTCAAACCAAGCCTCTCTTTTAAGATTTAAAATTTCTGCCAATCAGAGGCTTTTTCATAAATCGATTAATTATGCACCACAAACGTGATTTTTGTATTTACCCTGTATTTTACTACCTGGTTGTTTTCAACGATAGCCTGAAAATCTTTTACATATGCGTGCTTGATATCTTCAACGCTTTTTGAGGCGTCCTTGATAGAATTTTCTACAGCTTGTTCAATTGTTTTTCCTTCTGCCAGAACCTCGATTACTTTAGCTAAACTCATAATAAGTTGTTTTTTTAGTTTTAATTCTCTCGTGTATAACCTAAACATTTTATTAATTTGGATTGTTCCATGAATCCTTTGGAGACATTGAATAAAAGGATTATTTTTTTCAAAAGACTTTATACTATCAAAAGACAGAAACAACAATGAAGAAATACTTTCCTTTTTTTATAATACTTCTCTTTTTTTCCGCTTGCAGTTCAGAAGAAACAGCTGATCAGGCTTCTGATCAATATCCAAATGATCAACTGTTGGTCAGTTCTGAAGAGTTGAATAGCATGATTCAGTCGGGAGCACCCGTAATTATAGATGTGCGCTCAAATCCGTCACAGGATTTTATTCCCGGGGCTGTTCATTTTCCGGCGGTGTCAAAACTTGCAGATCCTGACCATCCTATCCCGAATTACCTTGTAGGCCCCGACAGTTTTGAGAAGATGATGAAGGATCTTGGCCTTCATAATGATGAAGATGCTGTAATTTACGATGAAGGAAATGCACTTCATGCGGCGCGTCTTTTCTATGCACTCGAATATTACGGCTATTCAAATGCGTCAATTCTGAACGGTGGTATAGAGGATTGGAAAGCAAAAAGTTTTCCCACAGAAGAAAGTCCTGATGAATTGCCTGAAGGGAGTTTTACAGTAAATGTTCAGGAGAGTAAATTTTGTGATTTTGATTATGTAATGAATGCATCGGATGATCCGGATAAAGTGATCTTTGACGTGCGGTCGGAGGCGGAATATACAGGCGAAAACCAGCGCGCTGAAAAGGGCGGACATATTCCGAATGCGGCGAACCTGGAATGGAACAATGTTATTGAAAAAGAAGGAATTCCCTACTTTTTGCCGGCGGATGAAATACAGGAAATGTATGACAGTATGGGAATTACCCGCGATAAAGAGATCATCCCGCACTGTCAAACAAATGTGCGCGGGTCTCACGCCTATTTTACATTACGCTTAATGGGATATGACTCGGTTCGTCCTTATGAAGCTTCCTGGGCTGAATATGGAAACAGGGAAGATTCTGTTGTAGAATAAAAAAATTATTATCTGAAAAGACGGAAAACCTGCATAATGATTAGCAAAAACTGTCTTCAAAAAAGTAATTATTAATCTATTACCCACATCTGATTATGGAAAATTTAAATCTCATAAAATTATCTCTTTTTATTGCAGCCGCAACTATTCTTATCACCGGTTGCGGAGATGACAATCCGGGCGGAGTTCCGGGTTCGAGTCTCGATTTTATCATAAGTGACAACGCAGCCCTTAATCCAAGCGATGTTGCGCCGCTTACGGCCCTGATTCAAATCGAAACAGAAGAACCGGTTCGTGTCCGCCTCCGGGTCTTGGGAAAAAATGGTTCCGCTTCTGATGTTATTCATGAATTTGAACAAGTTGATACCACGCTTGAGATCCCGGTTCTTGGACTTTACGCAAACTTTGAAAATGAGGTTGAACTCACCTTTTTTGATGACACTGGTTCTGATTTGGGAACAAAATCTTACACTATTCAAACAACTGCACTGCTGGCAGACTTGCCTGAAATAGAAATTGATGTAGCAAATGAGAACCGGATGGCAGAAGGGTTTACTTTTGCAAACTATTTTGGCCATCGCGAAGGTGGTAATCCTACTCCTCAGCGAGCATTTATCTTCGACCGCTTTGGTGATATCAGATGGTATCTGAATTATGCAGGAGACTCTGATTTAAATAATCTTTTTTACGATAACGGAATGGAGCGGCTCGCAAATGGAAATCTTTTTTTTGGTGACAGGTCATCTCAAAAGATTTACGAGATTGACATGTTCGGTGAAATTCTCAACAGCTGGGAGATGCCCGGCTATGGTTTCCATCATGATGTTATTGAGAAGCCGGACGGAGACTTTATCGCTACAGTTAATAAATTCGGAGAAAGCACGGTAGAAGATTATATCATTGAAATCGACCGTAACAACGGGGCTATCATAAATGAGTGGGATCTGAATCTATCCCTTGATAACACCCGCCGTGCCTGGGAGACAAATCTCGCAGATTTGAACGTCGACTGGTTCCATGCAAATGCAGTGTCCTATGATCCTGCTGATAACACGATTATTGTCTCCGGCAGAACACAGGGAACAGTGAAGCTGACCGAAAATAACGAAGTTGTGTGGATACTTGCGCCTCATAAAGAGTGGGATACAGCAGGTAACGGGGAAGATTTAAACCAGTTTCTGTTGCAGCCGCTGGATTCTGATTCACAGCCAATAACAGATGAATCGGTAAAAAGCGGAGATGTAAATCATCCTGATTTTGAATGGTCGTGGTACCAGCATGCTACCAATATCTTACCGGATGGGAACCTGATGCTCTTCGATAATGGAGAGAACAGGAATTTCTCAGGTACCGGTACCTACAGCCGTGCTGTTGAGTATGAAATTGATGAAGAGAACATGACCATCAGGCAAGTCTGGCAGTATGGCAAAGAACGCGGACCGGAAACCTATTCGCGGATTGTTTCGGATGTTGATTTTTTCCCTGTGGAAAACCACGTTTTCTTCACCCCCGGTGCTGTTAGCTTCAATGGCGATTACGGGAAAGTGATTGAGATTGACTACGATAGCGGTGATGTTCTGTTTGAGGCAACCATTCGTCCGCCCGTACCTGCCTTCGGATTGATTACCCTGCACCGGAGTGAAAGAATGAGTTTGTATCCGGAGTAATTGGAGGTAAACAGACTTATCTTTAGAGGAAGAGCAGCATGTAAAATTTTAATTTAGTGAACTGACTCATATGAGAGAGAATATCCACATAGGGACATCGGGATGGAATTATGATCATTGGAAAGGGCCGTTCTACCCGGAAGATTTGCCGCAGGATCAATGGCTGAAATTCTACACGGACCATTTTGATACCGTAGAAATCAATAACAGTTTTTACCAGCAGCCGGAAAAAGAGACGATTTCAGAATGGCGTGATGGTGTGCCGGATCATTTTCTGTTTGCGGCCAAGGCAAACCGCTACATCACACACATGAAAAAACTGAATGACCCTGAAGAGAGTATCCGGAAAATGGCGGACTCTTTTGGGGTTTTCGGTGATAAACTGGGGTCGATTCTTTTCCAACTTCCGCCAAAATGGAACTTCAATGAAGAGAGATTGCGAAGTTTTATAAAGCTTCTTCCAGGAGATTTCAGGTACGCATTTGAGTTTCGCGACAGAAGCTGGATTAACGATACAACAGCGGCCATTCTGGAAGAGAACAATATCGCATTTTGCATCTATCATCTCTCAGGTTATCAAAGTCCGCTTACAATTACAGCTGATTTCATCTACATTCGGCTGCACGGACCTGTTGAAGAAAAGTACCAGGGAAAATACGATGAAAACTATCTTTCCAGTTGGGCAGAAAAATTAACAGACTGGAGTGACAAGGGAAAAGATGTATATCTCTATTTTAATAATGATGATCAGGGTTTTGCAGTTCAAAACGCCCTGAAATTAAAAGAGCTGACAGGCGGGGTGCCGTCTTAAAGACTGAAGAGAGGGAGAGAAGGGGAGACTGAGAGAGGTTGGGAATTGTATTCAAGCGGCGCGGAAAAAGTAGTTGACCTGCCAGAATACTCATGCGCCGCACATTCTCCTAAACGCACATTGTCGTCTCGAGCGAAGCCTCAGCGCGTTTCTCACTGAGGCGGAGCCGAGAGATCCCCCTGATAAGAGCTGTCTGTCAAAAATACCTGCGCGCCGCGCTTCGTCCACAAAGTAGATACTGTCCAAAAAAGTGTGTCTGAGTTCAGGTCTTCTTATGGATCTACTGGTCTGCATTTTATTTCAGAGTAATGAGTTCTGCCCGGGACAGAGTGGAGGGAGCTCCCTGAAATAGGCAGTAAACAGCACTATTTCTCTTCCTGGCAGGAGGGACAGTAAATAGCCGATCGCCCGGAAACTTTTATAGATTGAAGGGTGCCACCGCAACCTTCTTTGGGGCAGTCAGCTCCTTCTGTGCGGTCAGAGAGAATATAATGGCCGGGAAAAAGATTTGGATCCACACGGCAATCAATTGCTGTATTAAGAACTTCATGCATCTGTTCATAAATTTCTTTCCAGTCATTCTCTGACAGGTTCTTCACTTTTGATTTTGGATGAATCCCAGCCTGAAACAGAATTTCATCTGAATAGACATTACCAATTCCCGCAATAATTTCCTGGTTCATCAGGGCCGGCTTAATCATACCCCGGCGGCCTTTAAAAACTCTTTCAAAAGCTTTAAAGTCAAGATCTTCATCAAAAGCATCGGGACCCATTTCAAGATCATCGATAAAGGTACGGGCATCTTCAATTACACGAATTTCACCCAGTTTTCTCTGCGAATCGTAAGCGAGAAAATAACCGTTTTCGAATGCAAGCAGAAGACGAGTGTGATCAGGGTACTCCTCTTCATTTTTAAAGTATTTGGGAAATCCTGTCATACCGAAATGAAACAACAAGGTGTGGCAGCTGCTGAGTTTTAAAAAAAGATATTTTCCGTGACGCAGTGTGTTTTCAAGTAACTGACCTTTCAGGTTGTTTTTCAAAGAATCACTGCTGATATTTTTTAAAACGTACTCATCTTTAATAGTTACATCGCTAATTCTTTTGTGAAGGGCGGTAGAATCTATATATCTCTTGAATATTTCTACATCAGGCAGTTCAGGCATATTGATCGCATTTTAGTTTACTATTCACTCCTGCTTTTTTAATCTCTCTCAGGAAATTACTTTTATATAATACTAAAATAGCTTTCTGTCAGGATAACTGCCAATTTCAAATTACGCACAAAACAAACGTATTCTATTTTTCTGATGTTCTCTATATGAGAGTAATTTTATAAGTAAACATCGATTATGCCTGTTCACAATAGTGATATTGCAGATATTTTCAGTGAAGTTGCAGACTTGCTTGATATAGAGGGTGCAAATGAATTTCGTGTGCGATCTTATCGTGAGGCAGCTCAAAGCATCGAAAACCTCTCTTCAAATATTGCCGACCTGGTTGATGAAGATAAAGATCTGACGGAACTTCACGGGATTGGCGAGAGCATTGCTGATAAAATCCGGGAAATTGTTGAAACGGGAAAGCTGGAGCAATTGGAAGAGATCAAAAAAAGGGTACCTGAAGATTTGATTCAGCTGCTCAATCTTTCCGGACTGGGACCGGAACGAGTAAAAGATCTATATCAAAAACTAAGTATAAAATCACTTGATGATTTAAAAAAAGCAGCGAAAAATGAAAAAATAAGAGAGCTGGAAGGATTTGGTGAAAAAACCGAGAATAAGATTAAAAAAGAACTTGAGAGACTTGGAGGAGAGGAAGAAAAGAGAACAAAACTGATCAGGGCAGAGGAGTATGCTGAGCCGCTTGTCAGTTACCTGGATGAGCTGGAGGAGATCAAGAAAATTATCATTGCAGGCAGTTACCGGCGCAGAAAAGAGACGGTCGGTGATATAGATATTTTGGTCACCTGCAGCGATTCGGAACCTGTAATGGATCGCTTTGTAAAGTACGATGATGTTGAGGAGGTTATCTCAAAGGGTGACACCAAATCCTCAATTCGTCTTAAGATAGGACTTCAGGTTGATCTCCGCGTTGTGAAAGAGAAAAGCTATGGGTCTGCACTGCTCTACTTTACAGGGTCGAAAAGCCATAATATAAAATTGAGGGAACGTGCTATCGACCGGGATTTGAAGATCAATGAATACGGCGTGTTTCCGGAAGGAAAAGAGAAGCCCGTTGCAGGTAAAACGGAAGAAGAAGTGTATGATATTGTTGACCTTGAATGGATACCGCCTGAAATCCGTGAAAACCGGGGTGAGATTGAGGCGTCGGAAAACGGCAAACTGCCAAAACTTATTTCACTTGACGATCTGAAAGGAGATCTGCACTGCCACACCACCTATACGGATGGCGTGGATTCAATAGAAGAGATGGCACGGGCAGCTAAAGATCTTGGCCATAAATATCTTGCCATTACAGACCATTCGAAAAGAGTTACGGTAGCGGAAGGCCTCGATGCTAAAGAACTTGCCAAACAGATCGAAGAAATTGATAAAATTAACGAAAAGCTGAATGATTTTACGATTTTGAAAGGAGTTGAAGTGGATATCCTGGAAGATGGAAGCCTGGATCTTCCGGATGATATCCTGAAAGAGCTTGATATCCGGGTCTGTTCGATCCACTATAAACTGGATCTGTCGAGTGAGAAGCAGACCAGGAGAATTTTGAAAGCGATGGAAAACCAGTATTTCAATATCTGGGCACATCCTACAGACAGAGAGATTCACAAACGAGATCCGATCGATATAAATATGGATAAAATTATGAGTGAAGCAGCCGGGCGAAATATCTGTATGGAGATCAATTCATCGCCTCGGCGTCTCGATCTGAACGACATTCACTCGAAGATGGCAAAAGAAAGAGGTATAAAAATTGCCATCTCCACCGATTCTCATACCAAAGATAATCTGAAAAATCTGAAATACGGAGTGAATCAGGCAAGGCGCGGCTGGCTTGAAGCGGATGATGTCATCAATACAAAATCAGCCGGTGAAATCATCAAAATGATGAAAAAGTAAATCTGAAAGAACCACTCAATGAGTCCGGAAAGAGATATAAAACCAGATATTAACCCGGGAGATATCAGCTCCGAAACTGACGCCAAAAAAGCGATCAAAAAACTTCGCGAGGCAATTCGGTATCACGACTACCGATACTATGTGAAGGATGATCCTGTGATTTCTGATGCGGAATATGATGAATTGATGTCTGCCCTGGAAGAGCTGGAGGAGAGATATCCCGGACTGCAATCGGAAGATTCCCCGACCCGGCAGGTTGGCGGGGAGCCGAACGAAGAGCTGGGGCTTGTGGATCATCCAAAACCGATGCTAAGTCTGAAATCCATAAAAGACGAAGAAGATCTTCTGAATTTTGACGATACCTGCCGGAAAGAGCTGAACAAGGAGCGGGTGGTCTACGTTGCAGAACCTAAATATGACGGCCTTGCTGTGGAGTTAATCTACGAAGATGGAACGCTTGTTCAGGGGACCACACGGGGAGATGGCCTAACAGGAGAAGATGTCACGGATAATATCAAAACACTCAGGGAGGTGCCGCTGAAATTATTAGAAGCAGACAACCGGGATATTCCGGAGAGACTGGTGGTCCGGGCTGAAGTGTACATGCGAAAAGACCGTTTTGAGAAGTTAAACAGAGAGAGGGAAAAACAAGATAAAAAGACGTTTGCAAATCCGCGAAATGCTGCTGCAGGATCTCTTCGTCAGCTTGACCCCGCTGTAACAGCTGAACGACCGCTTCAAATCTATTTTTATGAAGTGGCCCGGATTGAAGGGATCTCTTTTGATACACACTTTGATGCAATACAGGCACTGCCCGGCTGGGGATTGAAGGTTAACAAGGAGTTAAATAAAAAATGTAATGGAATCAGTCAGGTGACTGAATTGTACAATCATCTGGAAGATATCCGGGAAGATCTGCCATATGAAATTGATGGTATGGTCTGCAAAGTGAATAACCTGGAAGCGCAGAGCACTCTGGGTACGCGGTCGAATAACCCGCGCTGGGCCATTGCCTATAAATTTCCGCCCCGGCGTTCCACCGCACGGATCAGGGATATTACGGAACAGGTCGGGCGTACAGGAAAAGTTACACCTATCGCAATACTCGAACCGGTTCACATCGGGGGTGTTGAGGTTCGCAGGGCATCCCTGCACAATCAAAATGAAATTGACAAGAAGGATATTCGTATCGGGGATAAGGTGATTGTTGAACGTGCGGGCGATGTAATTCCCTATGTAGTAAAACCAATTGAAGACGAAAGAACCGGTGACGAAAAAAGATATCAAATTCCGGATGAATGCCCGGTTTGCGGATCAGATGTTGTTCTGAGTGAAGATAAAAAACAGGCTCACTGCACAAATATGAAATGTCCGGCCAGGGTGCGCGAGGGAGTGAAACATTTTGTGTCTGCTGATGGAATGGATATTGAAGGACTGGGAGATAAAAGAGTGGAAGCGCTGCTGAATAAAGAGCTGATCTCAGTGATTTCAGATCTCTATTATCTCGACAAAGAGAGGCTGAAAGAACTGGATGATATTGCCGATAAATCAGCTGACAATATCCTGAACGAGATCGAAAAGAGCAAGGAAAAAACACTCGACCGTTTTCTGTTTGCACTGGGCATTCCCCATGTTGGGTCACATATGGCGCGGGTTCTGACATCTAACTTTGATACCCTGGATGATCTGATCAATGCAGAGAAAGAGGAGTTAATGCAAATTGATGAAATAGGTCCTGAAGTGGCCGAATCAATTGTATCATTCTTTAAAAACAAGGAGAATCTGGATGATATTGAGAGAATGGAAAAAGCCGGTTTGAAATTGCACAATCCACAGGCAGGTGAACAGAAACAGCCGCTGAAAGATTTAAAGTTTGTATTTACGGGAACTCTTGAAGAGTGGACACGTGACGAAGCGAAAGAGCTGGTTGAACGGCTGGGGGCGCGGGCAACGTCAAACGTGAGCGGTGAAACCGATTATGTGGTTGCCGGTCCCGGTGCAGGTTCAAAGCTGGATGATGCGAGAGAACATAACGTAAAAGTGCTGGATGAAGAAGGGTTTAAAGAGCTGCTTTCGGAGAGAACGTAAGCGTTTTTAAAAGACTCATGCATGATCTTGCTGACATCAGAAATTGTTCCCTTCCGCCCACCAGCCGTTCCTGACGGAACGAGTTCCGGGTCGTATCTTAACGATCTGCTACCGACCAATCGTCCCGACTGGGACGAATAGAGAGCCATTATCTTCAATAATTAAATGGCAGAATAAGAAAAATGTCCCGGCACAGGGACATTTGGTGGGTAGCTCGAAATTGTGGCTTATATCTCTTTGTTCCGTCAGGAACGGCTGGTGAAACAGGACAGAAATTTATTCAGGAAATAGATCTCTGCTATAATTCGTTTATCTTTACGTAAAGAATTTTCACAATTGATAAATCAGTGCATGACCTACCTTTCCGTAGAACAGTTATCTAAACATTATGGCATCAAACCGCTTTTTGAGGGCCTTACTTTCGGGATTTCGAAAGGAGACAAAACAGCTCTTGTGGCACCCAATGGCACCGGTAAATCGACACTGCTGAAAGTGCTGGCCGGAAAAGAGACACCGGATTCAGGTGAAGTGATGATACAAAACGGCCTCCGGGTTGGTTTCCTTGAACAGGAACCTGATCTGAATGACCGGATGACCATTCACGAATTTATTACACAGGGACATTCGGATATGGCTGCAATCATACAGAATTATGAAAAGGCCTCACAAAACCAGGCGGAAAATTTTAATGAGAAGACGCAAAATGCATTTGAAAAAGCACTCTCTGCCATGGATGCGGCCGGCGCATGGGATTATGAACAGCGCATGCACCAGATCCTGGGAAAGCTGAACATCCACAATTTGAATCAATCCATAGCATCCCTCTCGGGCGGAGAACGAAAGCGGGTTGCGCTTGCTTTTGTTCTTCTTGAAAACCCTGACCTGCTTCTGCTGGATGAGCCTACCAACCATCTGGATGTGGAGATGATTGAATGGCTGGAAAATTATTTGGCCAAAAGTGCAACCACACTGCTCATGGTAACTCACGATCGTTACTTCCTGGACAGGGTTTGTAATCACATCATTGAAATTGACGACGGCAACCTATACCATCACAACGGAAACTACCAGTACTACCTCGAAAAAAAAGCAGAACGTCAGCAAATTGAACAGCTCGAAACCAATAAAGCGGGTCAGCTGCTGAAAAAAGAGCTGGAGTGGATGCGGCGGGCTCCGAAAGCCAGAACCACGAAATCGAAATCGAGGATCTCCTCTTTTTATGAAACAGAAGAGAAGGCGAAACAGAAATCAGGCGGACCCGAACTCCGGCTTGAAGTGAATATGCAGCGCATGGGAGGTAAAATCCTGGAATTGACGAACATCAGCAAACGCTTTGATGATACCGTGATCCTGGATAATTTTTCCTACTCCTTTAAACGGGGTGAACGAATTGGCATTATCGGTAAAAATGGTGTGGGGAAAAGCACATTTTTAAATATCATCACCGGTAAAGAAGAGCCGGATTCCGGGGATCTTGATAAAGGGAGCACCATCGCCTACGGACACTATCAGCAGAAGGGAATACAGCTTGATGAAGAGCAGCGTGTAATTGAAGTTATGAAAGAGATCGCAGAAGTAGTTGAGCTGGCAGACGGAAAAAAAGTATCAGCCTCCCAGTTCCTGGAACATTTCATGTTTACGCCCGAAATGCAGTATACACCCATATCAAAACTGAGCGGCGGGGAACGCAGAAGACTTGGCCTGATGATGGTGCTCATCAAAAATCCGAATTTCCTGATTCTGGATGAACCCACCAATGATCTGGACTTAATGACCCTGAATCGCCTGGAAGATTTTCTGCAGGATTTTGGCGGCTGCCTGATCGTTGTTTCCCACGACAGGTTTTTTATGGATAAACTGGTGCAGCACTATTTTATATTTGAAGGCGACGGTGTAATCAGGGACTTCAATGGTACCTACCGTGAATACAGGGAGCAGGTTGCACTACGGGAATCAGAAGAGAAGGCAGCTCTAAAGAAAAAGGAGAAGCCAAAGAGAAGAGAGACAAAAACTGTTTCCAAAGCTGCCAATAAAGGACTTACATTCAAAGAGAAAAAAGAGTACCGCAAACTGGAGAAAGAGATTGAAAAACTTGAATCAGAAAAAAAAGAGCTGGAGAAAATCCTAAGCGCCGGTACCCTTGAGTATACAGAGCTGCAGGATAAATCGGCACGTTACGGAGAGCTTCGGGATATTATTGATGAGAAGAGCATGCGCTGGCTGGAGCTTGCCGAAATGGAAGAATAAGATGTCGATACCCGATCTGCATTTATGAATTTTGAATAATTCACATTACATTATTTGATAGATTTTGCGTGGAATTTCGTTAGAAAGTCACGTCATCTCTTTTCTAATTTAAATTTTAACCATGGTTTCGGACCGTTTTAACGTACAGGGATTTATATGTCTGCCACAGTCTCAAAAATTATTTCATCTCTTTTTTTAATCACAACTGTTCTTTTTCTGTTTGGCTCTAATCAAACTGCCACAGCCCAGGAAATATTTGGACACGGACATGATACAGACTCACCTTCTTTTGAAAATAAATTTATAGACGGGCTTGAATATCGAAATATTGGTCCGTTTCGCGGCGGCAGGTCTGTTGCTGTTGCCGGGCATGATGATCAGCCTCACACTTACTATACCGGGTTTACCGGCGGAGGTGTTTACAAAACAACAGATGGTGGTACTAACTGGATAAATGTATCGGACGGCTATTTTAAAACGGGATCAGTCGGAGCCCTGACTGTAGCTCCCTCAGATCCGAACGTAATTTATGCAGGTATGGGAGAAACCTGCATTCGCGGGAATATGTCTGCCGGTGACGGAATCTACAAATCCCTGGACGGCGGAGACAGCTGGCAGCATATCGGGCTGGGCGATTCCCATTTTATGGGTGAAATCGTGGTTCATCCTGAGAATCCGGATGTGATCTGGGTGGCCGCCATGGGTCATGTTTTTGGAACAGATGGAAATGATGAACGGGGAGTCTTCAAGACTACCGACGGAGGTGAAACCTGGCGAAAGGTTCTCTATCACAATGAGAAAACCGGTGCCGTCGATATTGAGATTGATCCGAATAACCCGAGAGTGTTGTATGCATCACTTTGGGAAGCGTATCGCAACCCATGGGAGATGTCGAGCGGTGGTGAAGGAAGCGGATTGTACAGAAGTAGTGATGGCGGGGAGACCTGGGAAAATATTTCACAGCGCCCCGGAATGCCAAAGGGATTGCTGGGTAAAATCGGGGTTGCCATTTCGCCTGTGAACCCGGATCGAGTCTGGGCTATCATCGAAAATGACAACGGCGGCGTATTCCGGTCTGATGACAGCGGAAAAACCTGGAAACTGATCAACAGCGATCGGGAATTGCGCCAGCGCGCCTGGTACTACAAACACATCGTGGCCGGTACGGAAAATGAAAATGAAGTGTATGTGCTCAACGTCGGTTTCTACAAATCTACCGATGGCGGACGTTCTTTTGAAAGAAAAGGAACACCCCATGGCGACCATCACGATTTATGGATCTCGCCATCTGACGGAAACCGCATGGTGGTTGCAGATGACGGCGGCGGACAGGTTTCTTACAACGACGGAAAGAGCTGGTCGTCCTATCACAAATATGCAACAGCCCAGTTTTACCAGGTTATCCTTGATAATCAGTTTCCATACAGAGTTTACGGCGCGCAGCAGGATAACAGCACCGTTGGTATCAAAAGCCGTACGGCAAGCTCCGGAATCACCGAGCGCGACTGGGCCCCGGTTGCAGGTGGAGAAAGCGGATATATTGCACCCGACCCTACCGATCCGAATATAACCTATGGCGGCAGTTACGGGGGGTATTTTAATAAATTTAACGACTTCACAAATCAGAGCGACCGTATTGATGTATGGCCGGATAACCCGATGGGCGCCGGAGCCGAAGATCTGAAGTACCGGTTTCAATGGACATTTCCGATCTACATCTCACCACATAACCCGGATATTTTGTATGCTACGTCTCAGTATGTTCATCGCTCGGATGATGAAGGAATGAGCTGGGAGACGATCAGCGAAGACCTGACCCGAAATGATAAATCGAAACAGCAGGAGTCGGGCGGACCGATTACCAAGGATGACACCAGTGTTGAGTATTACAATACGGTTTTTACCTTTGCAGAGTCGCCCGTTCAGCCCGGAGTTCTTTGGACCGGCGCTGACGACGGACTGATTCACATAAGCCGTGATAATGGTGAGAGCTGGACGGAAGTAACGCCGGACGGAATGCCGGAAGCGATGGCCAGTATTATCGATCCGTCTCCACACGATGCGGGCACGGCCTATCTTGCTGCCACGCGTTATAAATTTGATGATTTTTCTCCCATGCTTTACAAAACGACAAACTATGGAAGGAGCTGGACCAAAATCACCAATGGAATTCCCGACATGGATTTCACACGGGTAATCCGTGAAGATCCCAATCGCAGGGGATTGCTCTATGCGGGAACGGAAACCGGTGTATATGTATCTTTTAATGACGGAGAACTTTGGCAGCCGCTTCAATTAAACCTGCCTGCCGTTCCCATTACAGACCTTGCTGTGCACGAGCGGGATAAAGACCTGGTTGTGGCAACGCAGGGCCGTTCGTTCTGGATCCTGGATGACCTGGCGGTACTGCATCAGCTGAGCGACCGGATCGAAAATGATGATTACTTTCTCTACCAGCCGGAGACTACCTACCTGTTCGGAAATCACAGAGATATTTCACCCGGGGAGACACTTGGAGAAAACCCGGAAGATGGCGTGGTTGTCTATTACAATCTGAATGAAACAGGTGACCAGGAGATCAAACTCCAGTTTACTGAACCTGACGGAGATGTAATCCGGACCTTCTCAAGTAATGAAGATCTGGAGGGAAAACCGGTGAAAGAGTCGGAAGAATTTTACGAAGAAGAACACGATGTGCCCTCGGATGTGCTCACTGTAAAAGAGGGGCTGAACTCGTTTGCCTGGAACATGCGTTATCCCGGGGCGGCAGACCTTGAAGGCAGGCAAATTCTCTGGGCCGGTTCAACCCGCGGGGCTAAAGCCGTTCCCGGCCGATATGAAGTACGGCTGATCGTGGACGAAGAAGCAGTGATGAGTCAGCCGTTCGAAATCACGAAAGATCCGCGTATTGAAACCACCCAGGAAGATTTTGAAGCACAGTTCGACCTGCACCAGACCATCATCGCCAAACTGGACACCACACACAAAACGATCAACCGGATCCGGGAAATTCAGAAAGAACTGAATGATATCAAATCAGATTTTGCAGATGATGAAGAGGTTCAGGAAAAAGCAGATTCCATGCTGGAGCTGCTGGGAGATGTGGAAGGCGAGTTGATGCAGACAAAAGCAGAGGCGTTCCAGGATGTTCTGAATTATGAGATCAAATTAAATAACAAACTGGCTTCACTTGCCAATACGGTAGGAACCGGAAATGGGCGTCCTACAGAGCAGCAATATGAAGTATATGAAGATCTTGCCGCAAAAGTGGATGCACAGTTCAAACGTATTGAACCAATTCTCACCGGTAGACTTCCCGACCTGATACAGGAGATCGAGCAGGAGCCGATTCGAATTGATTACTAACATCGTATTTACCTATTTCAATAAAAAAAATCAGCATCAATTCCTTGAGAGATTGGAAAAACGTGTGCAAAAAGGAAGCATTCTGGTTACAGGCAGCAATGTGAACATTCCGCTTGTGAGATGGCTGGGAAGAGTAGTTAACACACACCCGGTTTTTAAAGTGGCTTGATTATTTCACCGCTATTAAGCAGGCGAAAATAAACCATGTCATTTTTTTATTAGTAATCTGTATATTAAATAAACAGGGAGATAAAAAAAACGGGAGTATAACTATGAAAAAATTACATTTTTCACTTGCCTTCATTTTTATATGCATTTTCAATGTAATGGGATTGCATGCACAATCAACTGACTCAACCATCTTCAATCCGGATACCGAAGAACTGCATTCTTTCATGGATTCTTTGATTACCGGAAAAATAGATTCCCTTAATGTGCCTGGAGTATTAGCGGTGGTGATGAATCGCGACAGTATCCTCTATTCCAAGGGATTCGGCTTTGCTAATATTGAAGAGGAGCAACCGGTCGATCCTGAAAAGACAGTCTGGAGACTTGCATCCATCTCAAAAGTGGTAACCGCTACAGCTGTTATGCAGCTTGTTGAGAAGGGTGAATTGGATCTTGATACAAATATAAATTCTTACCTGGAAAATCTGACTTTGCCTGAAGAGAATTATGGCCCGGTTACACTGCGTCATCTGCTCACCCATACACCGGGTTTTGATGACAGGTATTTAAACAAATCATTCCGGACAGAAGAAGAGTGGCCGGATCTGAATACTTTTTTAAACGATATTCTGCCCCGACGAATCTTTCCACCCGGGGAAATCTACTCTTACTCAAATGTTGGCAATGCGCTGGCGGCACTTGTTGTAGAAGATGTAACAGGTCTTGACTTCGACACCTATTGCCGGCAGTATATCTTTACTCCGCTGCAAATGGATCAAACAAGTTTTCGAATACTAAATGACCGGATGGCCGAGAATCTCTACACCGGATATGTTTTTGAGAACAATGCATTTACCAGTACGCCTTTTGATTATCTTGGTGATTATCCGGCGGGCCAGCTATTATCAACCGGTGAGGAATTTGCCAGGTTTATGATGAGTCACCTCAATAGAGGTGAGTATGAGGGAGTACAGATCTTAACCGGAAGCACTGTAGAAGAGATGCACTCGGCCCAATTCAAGCAGCATCCGAAACTGAACGGATCTGTTGGCTATGCGTTTCATATTTCCGAGGAACGGGGTAATAAAGTAGTACGCCACGGTGGCGGATATATGGGATTATCGACCCGGATGTGGCTGCTGCCGGAAGAAGGGGCCGGACTCTTCATTGCAG
Source organism: uncultured Balneolaceae bacterium (assembly GCA_964449075.1). Taxonomy (GTDB): domain Bacteria; phylum Bacteroidota; class Rhodothermia; order Balneolales; family Balneolaceae; genus CAYVBJ01. Next base: position 54,664 of record CAYVBJ010000002.1, on the reverse strand, counting down.
CAAATGTATCTGCATCGCCTGTTCTGGATGAAATAAGTTATCCCTTCCTGGAAGAGTATTTTGATAATGATACAACTGCTATCGCCGAATATCCTCTTCAGGATCTTCCGGAATATGATCCCTATGTTTCAAAATATACCGGTTACTATCGCACTACCCGTCATACTCATGAAGATTTTACTAAAATTTTTCTTCTCGCCGGATTTATAAATGATCTTCAATTACGCGAAAATGAAGAGGGTATGCTTGTTATGCCCGACTTATCAGGTGAAGATCGCCGGCTGATCCAGATAGAACCGGCACTGTTTCAATCTATTGATGATGACTACTTCATGAGCTTCAAGCTGGATGAAAACGGAGAACCGGTCTACCTCTTTACTCACGGCACCGGAGCCCTGGAAAAGATAAGTCTCTTTTACTCGACACCCGTACAATCCTCACTATTTATGGGGCTGGGTGGTATTTTCCTGTTTATCCTGGTTATCGGATTTATTCATATGATACTGCCGGACACATGGAAGAAAAGTTCTGACAGCGGCTTTAGCGACGGCAGATTGAGAAAGTTTACCGTTGGTGCTGCTTTCTTATTCATATTTCATTGGGCGGCTATGGGATTGGTTTTATTTGTTTTAAATCCCTCTTATGAACTAACGATGACGGGACTCGCCTACGGTATGCCGGCGTCAATGTATGCAGTTCAGCTGCTGCCTGTTCTGGGAGCCTTCGCTGTTTTAGGTGTGCTATATAACTTTTTGAGACAATTTGGAAAGCCTGAAATGTCAGCCTGGAGAAAAATCATCTATAGTATTGTGATCCTTCTATTTCTGATTTACATCTGGATTCTCAGTTACTGGAATTTACTCGGATTTAATTTTGGCTGATTTTTTCAAATTTCTTAATTATCCTGTCGAGCTGATCGTTAAAGCTTTTTTCAATAACACGGTTGCCGGGATGCAGGGTGTACCAGTCTACAATTTCTTGTGCACCACGGCTAAACGGAATGGTAGCGGTAAACTCCGGGACAATGCGTTTTATTTTTGTGTTGTCAAAAATCATGCTGTGAGATTTATCCCCAAGCAGGCTGCTGCCCCAGTCGGGGTCAAATCCCGCAATAATTTTTGATGGAATATAGACAGGATGAAATGAACCGTCAGCCGCATTGGCGAGCGTTTCAAATATCTGGTTCCAGGTCAGCACTTCATCCGATGTGATATGAAATGTGTGGCCGATAGTCTGTGGATTTCCGAGCAGTCCTACAAAACCTTTTGCAAAATCCCGATGGTGGGTTAGCGTCCAAAGAGAGGTTCCGTCGCCGTGTACAACTACTTTTTTCCCTTTCTGCATACGATCGAGCATAGTATAATTTCCCCGGAAAGGGAGCAGTGTTTTATCATAGGTGTGCGAGGGACGGACGATGGTAACCGGGAAATCTTCTTCTCTGTATGCTTTTAAAAGTCTTTCCTCACAGGCAATTTTAGAACGTGAATATTCCCAAAAAGGATTTTTTAAAGGTGCGGATTCCGTAACCGGCAAGCTTGACGGCGGGGTCTGATAGACCGAAGCTGAGCTGATAAAGATAAATTGATCCGTTTTATCCCTGAAAAGCTCAAGGTCGATTTCGATATGCTGTGGCTCAAAAGCGACCCAGTCCACAACCACATCAAAACTCATGTCCCGGATCAGGGTTTTTATCTCTTCAGGTTTCCTGATGTCGCCGTGGATTACAGTCGCATTTTCAGGTACGGGACGATTGGTTTTTCCGCGATTTAGCAGAACAACCTCCATACCGCGCTCTGAAGCTAACTGAACCGAAGCAGAGCTGATGACACCGGTTCCGCCAATGAATAAAATTTTCATAAACGTTGATATCGATTAATAAGTTTATCGAATGATCTATTCGTACTTGAGATCAAAGTAAAATTTTAACTAATGACGATGTATTATCTAAGCCTGTCTCAGACCTGAGCCGGTGATTCTTTTCTTTGACTCAGCATACTGTCAATTGAATATTTACCGCTTCCGCTTGAAAAAATAGCAGCATTCATTAATAATAGCAGAAGGTCTACTCTCATATCTCCGAAACCCTGATCAATTTTGACAGTAAAAATGGCTACGATCATAATAATAGCTAAAAGTAAAGCCGGAATACGGGAATAAAGGCCTGTTAAGACCATTATGCCACCGAAAAACTCAATAATTGCAACGACCCAGGCCATGAGACCGGCCAAGGGTATACCTATATCACCGAAGAATCCCTGAACACCTTCGATACCGGTAAGCTTTCCCCACCCTGCAACGATAAATACAACCCCAATGCCTATACGGATAAATAGTAATGCTACATCTATGTTTTTAGCAGAATTTGAATTACTCATATTAGTCCTCTTCATTTTTAATTAAATGTACACTGTATATATTAAAATACTCTTTAAAATCGATTTTCCAATAATGATATAATGTTCCAAATATCCGGAATTGTTACAAATTTTTTGGGGGTGTGTTCCATGTTTCGACCACAATCCCGACTATAGATCTTTCCCTGGACTCGTCTGATTAACTCTTGCTTACCAGTAAGCGAACTGAAAAACAGACACCACCCTCTTCTCTGTTAGTGGCAGTGATTGTACCATCATGTTGTTCAATGATATTTTTGGAAATTGCCAGGCCCAGTCCCAGCCCAAATTTTGAACCTGTATGCTTGGTGGTTACATTCGGTTCAAAAATCTGGTCGAGAATCGCTTCTTCGATGCCAGGCCCGTTGTCACATATATCGACGCGAATAAAACCATCTTCTTCCTGGCAGCTTATCTCAAGTTTACCACTTTTTCCCATTGCATCCGCGGCATTTAAGATGATGTTCGTCCAGACCTGGTTCAGTGCGGCGGGATTCGCTTCTGTTTTGGGAACATCTTCCAGGTTCAAATCAATCTCATAAAACTTGATTCTGTTGCTGGTCAACTGAAGAGTGTCATGAATTCCCTCCCGGATATCGATAAATTCCGTTTCTGTTTCAGCTTCATTACGACTGTAGCTCTTGAGGCTTTTGACAAGATTGGCAATGCGATTTCCGGATGATGTAATATTTCGAAACAGGCGGCCGATTTCAAAGTATTCGGTACAGATTGTGAGGGTTTCTGTTTCATCAGAGGAGTACTCTCTCAATTTTTCTGTCAGTGAATCTGGTACCTGGGCAAGAGTACGCAATGCAGCCCTCGACTCCGCCGGGAATTGAGGCTTGATCTCTTTCATCTTTTGCCGGACTGTTTTCGTATCAGGAAAACCGGTCTTTTTGCCTTCCTCGTAAAAACTGACACAGAGATTTTTTAACTGAGACTCCAGGGGCGATTTTTCAATAAACTTCTCAATACGGTTTTCCAATGATTCAACGGATCTGACCAGTGCCGCAGTCGGGTTGTTTACTTCATGGGCAAAACCCGCTACGAGCTGACCCAGTGTTGCCATCTTTTCCTGGTAGATCAATTTATTTTGAGCATCTTTTAAATCTTCATACAGCTGCTTCAGCTCATTTCTTTCATTTTTTAATTCCTGGTTTACCGAATCCAGTTTCATTTTCAGAATAATACTCTGCCGGTACCTTTCAAGTAAATTTGCCAGAATAACCTCATCCAGATACTCCTGGATTTCAGGATATTTTTCAAAAAGCGACTTCATTTCTGCCCTGGGAATTTTCAAGAGGCTCGCATCGGATTCCACTTTTGCCGTAGTGAGTGAAGGATAATGGGTTATAAATGCAATAATCCCTATTAGTGCTCCCGGCTGCAGTCGGCTGACCGGAAATTGATTATCGGTGTAGGGTTTAATTTTGTAAAGCTGAATAATGCCTTCCAGGAGAATGTAAATATGATTCAAAGCATCCCCCTCTTCAAACAGGATGTCACCCTTTCTATAATTCTGTAAAAAGTGATCAGAGTTCACATCCCTGTCGATAATAGAACGCATCATCTCTATGACGCCGCTTCGGTCTTCAAGCCACTTTGAACCAAATGTAAATTTCATAAGCTCTATCTCTCGTTACTGTTTTCATACACCATCGATCTGAATATTAAAGAAAATCAGACATCCGTGATATCTCCACCGTGACGAATGCTTTCGGCGATGCGTTCCTGGTCGAGCACACTCATGTATTGGAGCGGATTAACACTCTGCTCAATGACAAAATCGGTGAGTTGGTTTCTTACGATATCCACGAGTTCTTTCTTTTTCCAGGGTTTTGCAATATAATGTTCCAAATCAGCTTCATTGACGGCTTTTACGGTTTCCTCAAGTCCAGCCTGACCTGTTATAAGAACTTTTTTTACACTCCTGGTTCGCTCATCATTTTGCATTTCAATCAGAAGGTCTACACCGTTTTGCTCCGGCAGCACATGATCGCAGAGTATTAAACCGATCTGGTCACCTTCATCGAGGATGTCGCGTATAATCTCTTTGGCTTCTTCGGCTGTATCTGCCATTTCAATTGGAAAACGGCTTTCAAACTCTTCAATATCACGAACGATAGAATCCAGTACATCGGGTTCATCTTCCACAACAAGTATATAGATATTTTTTTTCATAACAGTTTAATTATAGAATATATGGCCAATAAACAAATGAGAAAACGATGACCAGCAGTACTCCCACGAGGCCGATAACCAGTCCGGCCAGGGCCATATGTTTGGTTTCAATTACACCGGTGCTGATGGCAACGGCATTTGGCGGTGTTGAGATTGGAAGAACCATGGCAAAGCTCGCACTTAAAGCTACAACCAGACCAACCATCAGCATTCCGAACATCCCTTCAAAAATCCCGGATACCGCCATGGAGATTGCAATGGGTATAAGCAGCGATGCAGTAACGGTGTTCGATAAAAAGTTTGACATGGCAAGGGTTACGATCCCGAATGTAGCCAGCAGGGCAAGTGAAGCGAGCTGATCCCAGCTCACAAGACTAACCATCCAGTTTGCGAGACCGGTATCTTTGAGGGCAATGCCTAAAGAAATGCCACCGGCAATCAGCCAGAGAACTTCCCAGGGTAGTTTCCGGATATCTTTTTTCTCGAAGCTGTTACTTAACGTGAGAACAGCAACGGGAATGAGTGCCACGATTCCGCTTTTAATACCGTGATAACTCTCAGTTACCCACAATAAAACCGTAACAGCAAAGGTCACATACAGTAATCTTGCAGAAACTGTGCTCATCAGTTTGCCTTTCATGTCGATTTCTATTCGATCGGTTTTAGGCGGATAAAGCTTCAGAAGAAGAATCCAGGAAAATATGAGCATGATCAGAGTGAGCGGAAATGCGTACATCATCCACTCGCTGAAAGTAATTGCCTGTCCCTGTTGATTCAGGGCAGCGATAACAACCGCATTTGGCGGTGTGCCGATCGGGGTGGCCATACCGCCAATGTTGGCAGCAAACGGAATGGAGAGTGCAATACTGATACGGGCCGGATCACCGGGCTGCATTTTTGCGATGATCGGAATCACCACAGTAATCATCATGGCCGTGGTAGCTGTATTACTCATAAATGCAGAGAGCAGACCTGTTACAACCATCAAACCAAGTATGATAAATTTAGGGTTTGACCCGAAAGGTGTAAGCAGCTTCCTGGTGAGGTATTTATCAAAATTATATTTCACAGATGCATCGGCCAGCACAAATCCGCCGAGAAAGAGAATGATTATCGGGTTGGCAAGCGTGGAGAGAAATGCGGTATAGGCAGTAGGTGAGTAATCACCGCTTACAAATCCTTCACTGCTGAAAACCAATCCTTCAGCGCTCAGCAACAGTACCTCGAGCAGTATCACTAATATGGAAGTGGAGTATATGGGAATCGTTTCGAACATCCAAAAAACCGCTGCAAGCAGGAATATGCTCATAGCAAGATGCCCGGCAAGAGAGAGCCCCGGAAATGTTACTACCAGCGGCAGGATAAAACCGGCAATGCCTAAGAACAGACCGGCAGTTTGTGTTTTACTTAACATGGCGATGGATTATCATTAAAATTCTATTTGAAATTGCGTGCGGAATGTTAAAAAATCTGCATCCTCCAGGACCGGGTGAAATTCTGTATCGTATGCTAAATCAGCCTGAATCTTGAGCCGGTGGCGGAGAAAAAATTTATTAATTCCGATCAGCATAGATCGCTGCTCGTTAATATTGGCCCGCAGTTCTTTTTCGGGGAATATTCGTTCGAAACGCGAAACCACCTCCCATTCATCAGATAAAAGGTAACCTGCCTCAAAGTAATATGCATACCCTTCGAATATAATGTTTTGAGGGATTCCGTCATTCAAAAGATTGTCATCGGCATTCCGGTTTACAAAAGCCGAGTGGAACGAAAAGCCCCGGTACCGTAAGGACGTTTCCAGGAAGTAAACATAGATATCTTCAGATGCATCAATTAAAAACGGCCCGTTCTGGCTGCGGGTCCGCCGCGCATCCTGGTTCAGGTTAAATGCCCCGGCGATTGCGAGCTTCGGTTTTTCGGATCGCTCGAAATCTGTACCGATCAGCATGTTAAATTCACCAAAAGGATAGTATTCAAGTCTTCCTGTGTAACTGAGTCCGCCCTCTGCAGCCCGCTGGTTTTGTCCCTCTCCATTGGTTATGGTTGCAATCCCGATCAGGGCGCTGTTTCCGGGATACATTTTTTGCTTAAAGCCAAGGCCGGCATCGTATCCGAGCCGAAACAGGCGATCGGTTGTGGACCGGTCAACAAACTGAAGACTGCCGCTGGTCTCCATAAATTCACGTGTTCCGGGCTGGTTGATCTGTCCGCCATAAATCCAGCTGTTTTTCGCAAGCTGCCAGCGAACTCTTACAATCTCAAGAGATGGATTGCCCCTGTCAAACGATGGCATTAAAAACCATGTAAACCGGCCGTCAAAAGCATGACCCGCAAATATGAGACGGAATCGCCGCACCTGGAATTCCGAGTTTGTATTATTCTCGTCCGGATTGTAAACAGAGCTGAACTGCTCCTGGAAACGGAACCCGATTCGAAGCGATACGGATGTATCCGGCGCCTGGATAATGAACCCGTTTTCGAGCCCTATCTGAACATCAGCTTTTTTTGGAGGTGCTTCCTGGGCCTGTAACAGTGAGAAAGGTGTTATTACGAATATAATCAGCCAGAGAACAGTTGTGAAAATCGGAACGTATCTGAATCCGGACCCGCTTTCCGGGTCCATGTCATCGTTCATTACAGTATTGGTAATATGGTTGAGTACGAGATCTCTGCAAAAGCGCCCGTGGCATCCACGGTGATCTCTGTTTTAATTCTAAACCGTAAGATCGGAATTGAATGTGAATAATCGGTTAATTCCGGGCAGCGAATGTTAGATTTTTAGCTGAAATTCAACATGTATTCAAACAATTTGTATCCGGAAAAGTTCATGAATATTGTTGAATACTAATAGAAAGGCTCAGTGAAAATTTATTTTAATGGTCCATTTAACAGTTCATAACTCACGATTCCATCCTTTGAACTTCTGCCTATAAAATGTGAGTTAATAAGATGAAGATCCTTAAATGAAAATGGCAATTCAAATGATTTTAAATATTCACCTGAATTTATATCGAACTGATCATATGCAGCAAATGGGTCGCTTATGTATTCATCAGATGAATTCTTTTCGCCCATATAAACTGAGAAAATATTGATCAGTTCCTCCTGTTCATTTATGAGCATTCCGGTATAAGTGTAATCAGGATTTGGAGCAGAGAAAGGACCCTCACTTCGGTTTTTGTCATCATGTTCATTGATAAACCTTTGTCCATCCGGAAGTAATATTCTATTTACTAAATTCCCTGATATATCAAAATGAAATACAAAGCTGGCATAAAACGGTAAGTAAAGAAACCCATCTTTATAAGTATAAATATTTCCATCTAAGGCAGCTGGATTAAATTGGATGATTTCCTCAAACTCATAACCGGTTTCAGAGATTATATTCCCTTCGGAATCAAAAATATTAAACAAATGATCCCCCCCAAACTGCATTATAACAATTCTATCTCGAACACAAGTAATCCTTATAGGACGAGCTTCCATATTAATTGTGTTGTTTAGCATACCATTTTCACGATGAAACGATACAACTCTCATATTTTGAATATCTGAAGCCCAAAGTAATTCACCACAAATATCAAAGTCTGTGATATTTAAAAACTCAGATGGACCTCTTCCCCTTCCATCTCCGTATGTGAGAATCATATCACCATCCATATTAAATTTCTTGATTTTCATATCTCCAAAATCAGAGACAAATATATAATTTGAATCTTTTCTTATAGACGAGGGCCTGAATAAATTATTATTAAAGACATCAAATTTCTCATTCTTTTCAACTTCCAAAGTTTTTATTACTCTATCATATTTTTCAGTATTTGAAAAAATAAAATTGTTCTTTTTTATTTCATTTTTATCTATTGAGCATGCATAAATTAAACTCACGATAGAAAATAGAAGTATTAGCTTCATGTTTTAGAATCTGGCTATTAATAAAATTAATTCAACTAAACCTGTTACTAAAGGTATAGTTGAATTAAAAATTATGTGCAACTACTTTGATATTATTGAAATTCATTAGTTGCTTCTTTCATACAAATTTGAGTTCCTGACCCACAATCCATGCCTGTACAGACAACGGTGTCTTCTTCCCCGCAAATAGATTCACAATCCCCATTCTCATGACAATTTGTATTTGCAGTAACTGAGTTAACGGACATTGAAAGAGTTAATCCAATTATAAAGATTAATGTGGTAATAATTGATACTATTGTTTTCATGGATATTTGTTTTATTATTAAAGGTTATTTGGATGATATATATATATATATAATGTCAAGTAATATTTGCTATAAACGCATTATTTTAATTCCGGAATTTAATTACATAATCAATGTTTTAATGTAATGATTATTATGAATAACATTTCCAGTTGTTTTCGGTAAGGGAATAAAACAAAGATATGTTTGTTTATTTCGTAATTACTTGCTCAAATACAGATTCTTAAACTCATACGGTTTTCTGAAGTGCTCATCTTTGAAGTTCTCCATAAAGTAGATGCTCTCGCCGGTGGATTTCATCTCGGGACCAAGCTCCTTCTTCACTTCCGGGAATTTATCAAATGGGAAAACCGGCTCTTTGATGGCCCAGTTTTTTAGTTTTGAGGTGAGATCAAACTCATTCAGTTTTGCTCCCAGCATTACCTTGACCGCAATTGCAGCCTCAGGCCGCTCGGTGGCTTTGGCCAGAAACGGGATTGTGCGTGTGGATCTCGGGTTGGCTTCAAGCACATAGACCTTCTCATCCTTTACTGCATACTGGACATTCAGAAAACCAATAATTTCCATCTCTTTGGCAATCTTTTCCTGGTACTCTGCAATAGTATCCAGAACTTTATCACTCAGTGAGTAGGTTGGCAGTACTGCAGTGGAATCGCCTGAATGCACGCCTGCCGGTTCAATATGCTGCATGATGCCGGCAATATGCAGCTGTTCGCCGTCGTACACAGAATCCACATCCACTTCGATGGCGTGGTCGAGGTATTTGTCGATCAGAAAATCATTTTCGGGATGGGTCTGCAGGATGCGTTCCACGTAGCGACCCAGCTCTTCTTCTTTTACAGCAATCCGCATTCCTTGCCCGCCAAGCACATAACTGGGCCGGATTAAAACAGGATAGCCGATTCTCCTTGCAATCGAGAGTGCTTCTTCCGATACCCGTGCGGTTCCATACTCGGGAAAGGGGATGTCGAGCCTTTTCAGGAATTTGGAAAACTCACCGCGGTCTTCTGCGAAATCAATCATTTCGAATTCGGTGCCAAATATGTGGATGCCGGCTTTCAGAAACCGTTTTCCCAGTTTCAGGGCTGTTTGTCCGCCCACCTGGATGATGACACCTTCCGGTTTTTCATGCTCAAAAATATCGAGTACCCGTTCCCAGTAGACCGGTTCAAAGTAGAGCTTATCGGCTACATCAAAATCGGTAGATACGGTTTCAGGGTTACAGTTGATCATAATGGTTTCATAACCCATCTCTTTGGCAGCCAGAACGGCGTGTACGCAAGAGTAGTCAAATTCGATTCCCTGGCCTATCCGGTTGGGTCCGCTGCCCAGAATTACCACTTTCTTTTTATCTGTGACCTCACTTTCATTTTCATCATCATAGGATGAATAATAATAAGGAGTTTCCGCCGGGAATTCGGCAGCACATGTGTCCACAAGTTTGAAAGAGGGTATAATGCCGGAAGTTTTTCGCGCCTGACGAACATCATCTTCTGTCACTTTTTCTCCTCCTTTGCTCAGCAGCCAGGCAATCTGTACATCCGAAAACCCGGCCTGTTTCAGTTCCCGCATATCGCTGTCGGAAATGGTTTCAAGATTTTGTCCTTCCGTCCGGTTTTCCAGGGAAACCATATACCGGATCTGCTGCAGATACCAGGGGTCTACTTTGGTGATATCAGCGATCTCTTCAACCGACGTGCCAAATTTGAAAGCATTCCGGATCTGCATGGTTCGATCCCAATACGGTTTCAGAAGTCGCTCCCGTACTGTTTTACGGTCGGGGGCGTCATAGCCATCGGCGCCCAGTCCGCTGCGACCCACTTCCAGGCTCTGCCAGGCTTTGTTCAGGGCTTCGGGAAACGTACGCCCGATCGCCATCACCTCTCCGACTGCTTTCATCTGTGTGGTCAGTTCTTCATCCACACCGGTAAACTTGTCGAAATTGAATCGCGGAATTTTCACCACTACATAGTCGATAGATGGTTCAAAACATGCCGATGAAACCTGCGTAATCGGGTTGGGCAGCTCGTCGAGGGTGTATCCCACGGCGAGCTTGGTGGCAATCTTGGCAATCGGGTAACCGGTGGCTTTGGATGCAAGCGCTGACGAACGGCTCACCCTCGGATTGATCTCAATCGCCACAAGACGGTCAGTACCCGGCTCCATGGCAAACTGCACATTGCAGCCGCCGGCAAAGGTACCGATCGATCGCATCATTCTGATGGCAGAATCACGCATTGTCTGATACTGTTTGTCGGTAAGGGTTTGAGTCGGGGCAACCGTTACGGAGTCTCCGGTGTGAACGCCCATTGGATCCAGGTTTTCAATGGAACAGATGATCACTACATTTTCATTGGCATCGCGAAGCAGCTCCAGTTCATACTCTTTCCATCCGAAGATGGATTCCTCAATCAGCACCTGGTGAACGGGACTCAGTTCCAGTCCGCGCAATATTTTTCGTTCAAATTCATCCTCGTTCCAGACAATACCGCCTCCCGATCCGCCCAGCGTAAACGAGGGCCGGATGACGATTGGCAATCCTCCAAGCTCTTCAACGATCTCCTTTGCATCCAGCAGTGACTGGGCCGTGCGGCTGCGGCACTGGTCGATGCCGATCGAATCCATCAAGTCCTTGAACTGCTGACGATCTTCTGTGATATCAACGGCATCCATGTCCACGCCAATAATTTTGATGCCATTATTAATCCAGAAATTTTCGTGCTGCAGGTCGCGGGCAAGATTGAGCGCCGTCTGGCCGCCCATCGTTGGGAGAACGGCATCCGGTTTTTCAATTTCAACAATTTCCTTAACGGACTCCGGGGTCAGCGGTTTCAGGTAGATGGAATCGGCCATAATCGGGTCGGTCATGATGGTAGCCGGGTTGCTGTTAATCAGAACCACTTCATAGCCTTCTTCCCGGAGGGATTTGCAAGCTTGGGTTCCTGAATAATCAAACTCACAGGCCTGGCCGATAACAATCGGGCCGGATCCGATGATCAGTATTTTGTGGATGTCGTCGCGTCTTGGCATTCAGTTTGGGAATTATAAATTTTGAGTTTTGAATTGGGTTTTTACTTTGCCAGCTCTTCTTTGGACTCTTTGATCATGGTCATGAATTGATCGAAAAGATAGTCGGAATCATGAGGACCGGGCGAGGCTTCGGGGTGGTACTGTACCGACATGCCGCGAAAATTTTTATATCGCAGTCCTTCAATGGTTTTGTCGTTCAGGTTGATATGAGTGATATCAGCTTTTGAGGTATTGATTTTGTTTTCATCAACCGCGAACCCGTGATTTTGTGTTGTGATCTCAACCAGGCCGGTATCCATGTTTTTTACAGGCTGATTGGCACCGCGGTGGCCCACAAACATCTTTCGGGCCGGAATGCCTTCCGAGATAGCCATCAGCTGATGACCCAGGCAGATACCAAACAGCGGCTTGCCGGTTGATTTGGCATAATTCACGATTGGTAATCCATATCGCGCTGAAGCGTTGGGATCGCCCGGACCGTTACTGAAAAAGTACCCATCGGCTTCCCAGCTTTTTACCTCTTCAACGGTTGTCTCTGCGGGAAAGATGCGGAGTGTGCAGCCACGATTTACGAACCTGTCGATAATGCTCTGTTTAATGCCGTAGTCAAAAGCTGCTATCCGGCACCCGTTTTCGGCGGATACGGTCTGTGCTTCGGTTCGTGTTACTTTGGTGGCAAGTTCCAGGCCCTCCATCGGATCCCACTCTTTGGCTTTTTTTACAAGCTCCTGCGCATCGGTAATCTCGCTTGAGATCACCGCGTTCATAACGCCTTTTGTACGGATATGCCTTACAAGCCTGCGGGTGTCTACCCCGGTAATTCCGACTACTTTATTTCGCTCAAGATATTGCTGGAGGCTTCCATCGGCGGCGGGATTGCTGAACTCATCCGAAAAAGAACGGACAATAAGGCCGGCGATCATGACTCTTCGTGCTTCGTCATCCCGGCTCATGGTTCCGTAGTTGCCGATGTGTGGGTAGGTCATCATCATGAGCTGGCCGTAATAGCTGGGATCTGTGAAGATTTCCTGGTAGCCGGTCATGCTGGTGTTAAAGCAGAGCTCACCACCGGTGGTTCCGGTAATTCCGATCGCTTTCCCTGCAACGGTGGTACCGTCAGAGAGAGCAAGCAGTGCATCTTTTTTAGGAGTTTGTGACATGGTTGTATTGGGTTGGAAGCGGTTTATAGATCAAAAAAAATCCGACTACGGAAACCGCGTCGGATTTTTTTGGAAAAATTGTTTCCCTGGATCTCCATTGTACGGAGAACCTGGTGCCTTTCTGTATTTCTTCTGGCAGGTGTCTGTTCAAGAAAATAAGTGGTATAGGTTTTGGCCCCGATGCGGAACGCCTGATTGCTAAACTCGGTAAAGATAAAAACTGCTGATTTGACAAACAAAGTTTTTTTACACGTTTAATAAACCCCATTTAATGCCGATAAGTAATAACATAAGCACTTCCGTGAATTGTGATCCTTCCGGTTCTGGTAAACCGGTGGCATCTTATTGGCCCGGTTTACGTTACTATTTACTACCAAAAGTTATGAAACTGAAATTCGAACATGCACTGGTGGCACTGGATCTGTCAGATTCTGCAGAAGCTTTGGTTCGAAGCCTCTCCTATTTCAGGCAGTTTGATACCGAAAGGTTTACATTATTAACCTCTCTGCCCGTAAGCTATGCCGGGGTTTTTAATCGCAAGAAACGGCAACAGGCTCAGAATAAGCTTGATCATTATCGCGATCTGTTAAAAGAAGAGGGCTTTTCTGCCAACACCGTTCTTAAATTCGCGCTATGGAAATCACACGCAGCAGTAATTACAGATACAGCGAAAGAACGCGGACTGCGCTGGATTGTAATGGGAAACCGAGGACAAAACAGTGCCCGCGAATACTTTTTGGGAAGTACTGCAACAGAGGTTCTCCACCTTGCTAAGATCCCTGTTATGTTGTTAAATGTAAGTCCGGGAAAAAGTAACGATACATCAGCTGCGTTAGAAAAAGGATCACAACGGGCCTTGCATCATATCATTCACCCTACTGATTATTCGGAAGCTTCAACACATGCATTTAACGTTATGAAACAGTTGATTGCCCACAAAACAAAAAGCGTAACGCTTGTTCATGTCGATTCAAACGAGCTGCCCGCTTACGTTGATAAAGAGTCGGTTTTAAGCAGCATGCAGAGAATAAAACGCTTAAAAGAGTTGAGCAATAAGTTAACGTATCCGGAGCATTTGAAGGTCTATATTGAGATGCCCCGGGGCGCCCCGGCCAAAGAAATTTCCCGCGTCATAAAAAAATCAAACTACACACTGCTGGTGATGGCTACGCGGGGAAAGGGACACTTAAATGATCTGTTCGGGCATAGTTTAAGCTATAAAATTGCACGCTTGTGCAAGCTGCCTATATTGTTTGTGCCGGGGGAATGATTTTAAAAACCAGTTCATCTGACGACTGAAGCTCAAATCTTTCTAAGATCTGTAAACTCACAGATCGCCTGATGAATCTTTCCGGCCGGATCCGTCCATGAACTTTCAACAGATGAGTTACAAGTTAACCGCCCCTGGTTGCATTTCTCACAAAGTCGTCAGGCGAAAGAAATCTGCTGCTTTCCGTGTTTCAAAAAAATTAAGATCCTACTCTACCTTACAGCAAAATGATTCCTTTCAATTTCGTTATCTTTGTAAAAACAGAAAATCAATCAATACAGTGTGACTCACATCGAACAAAAACCACCTATCGCAGCTATTGCCACAGCTATCGGAGAAGGCGGCATTGCTGTAATTCGAATTTCAGGAAAAGGTGCGATTGAAAAAGCGGATGAGTGCTTTCGGGGGAAGAGTCTTGCGTCTGCAGAATCACACACCGTACATTTCGGTAAAATCATCCGCAAAAACGGGGATGTAGCTGATGAGGTACTGGCAATGGTATTTCGAAGCCCGAAATCCTATACCGGTGAGGATACGGTTGAGATATCCTGTCACGGCGGGGTTTTGGTCACGCAGGCAGTGCTGGAGGCTATTTTAGACCGGGGTGTACGTGGTGCAGAGCCGGGGGAGTTTACCCAGCGCGCTTTTCTGAATGGAAAAATGGAGCTGAGCCAGGCCGAAGCGGTGGCCGACCTGATTCACGCCAAAAGTGCAAAGGCCATTGATGCCGCTCACCAACAGCTTGAGGGAAAACTGGGAGAGCATATAAAAAATTTTCGTCAGCAGATCATAGATGCTACCGCTATGGTGGAGCTGGAGCTCGATTTCATTGAAGAAGATGTGGAGTTTGCCAATAAAGATCAGCTTAATCAGCTTTTGACTGACCTGAATTCTGAAATCGGCAGGTTACTCGATACCTATGAAACCGGGCGGCTGGTGAAAGATGGGGTCAAAACGGTGTTTATGGGACGGCCCAATGCGGGTAAATCGACACTGCTGAATACACTGGTGGGTAAAGAGAGAGCTATTGTAACCGAAATTGCGGGAACTACACGCGATACCATCGATGCGGACTGGAGCTACGACGGGCTGCTCTTTAAACTGATCGATACGGCTGGTTTGAGAAAAACCGAAGATATCATTGAAGCCGAAGGAGTAAAACGATCTCAAAAAGCGTTTGAGCAGGCTGATCTTGTGGTTTACCTGCGGGATCTGACTCTCCCGATGAGTGCGGGCGAAAGAAATGAAATTGCAGATTTTCAGAAACAGGCCAAAGATGTGCCCTTTTTACTTGTTGGTACAAAACTGGATCTTGCCAATCAGTCTGAAGAAGATCGCATTAGTTACGATTTGAAAATATCAGCGCCTGAAGACAAAAATATCGACAGGCTCAAAAAACTGATGAAGCAGCGTGCTCTTGAAAGCAAGGATTACGACACCTCCAGCCTGCTGGTTACATCTACCCGCCACCGGGATGCTCTTCAGAAAGCGCGGGAGAATGTCCGCAGTGCAATCGGTGCACTCGACCAGGGCATGACGGGAGACTTTCTCTCCATCGACCTGCGTTCAGCCCTGAAAGAACTGGGAACTATTACCGGCGAGATTACCACCGAAGATCTGCTCGACAGTATTTTTTCCAGATTTTGTATCGGTAAGTAGCACAGGTATCCAGTCTTTTGTAAAGCTTTTGCTCCAGGCAATAATCAAAAACCAAACTGCCAGCTTGTCGAAAACCATTTCGTTCTGACAAACAAATGAAAAATCCGTTTTCCCGGTCAGGGTATTGAATTAATTCTCTCCCCTATGTTTACAATATTAAATTGATTATATTAAGTAAGGTTATTTATAAAATAATTTTCAATTCTACAATCAATAAAAAAATATTTTATAAAAAAATATTTTTTTCAAACTAATAAAAACAAATCATGAGAAATTATAACGTAGCATCAATATTTATATTTATGATGCTTTTTAGTTCATTCTTACCTCCAAAAGTTTCTTCACAGGATATTCGTGAATCTCTTTTTTCGGAAGTTGACAGTGCACTAAAGACAGCAAATGAAGCAAGAGCTAAATTGCTTTCCCCAGATCTGTACCAGGAAGCAATGGATTTATATCAGGACGCAGCGCGGGATCTTGATCGCGGAAGGAATATCCAGAATATTCGTGAAACGTTAAATGAAGCTATTGGCTACTTAACGAAGGCCACTGCGAATACTAAATTGGCTGAGGTAACCTTTGCCGGTGTATTAGCTGCTCGTGAAGATGCATTAGATGCAAATGCCGACCAATTCGCACCTGTAAGATGGAAGGAGGCTGAAGATGTTTTTCGGGATGCCGCCAGGGAACTTGAAGATGGCGATTCAAATGACGCAAAAGAAGAGGGAGCAGAAGCCGAAACCCTTTACAGATCTGCTGAATTACACGCCATAAAGTCGAATATTTTACAATCTGCATACAATCTTATAGAACAGGCGGAGAATGTAGATGCCGATGATAACGTACCTTTAACCCTCAATTTTGCAAAGACACTCATAAAGCAATCAGAAAACGAACTTGAAAATAGCAGGTACGACACAGACAAAGCCCGAAACCTGGCCAACCAGGCTCAGTACGAAGCAAGACATGCCCTCTTTTTAAATCAGTATGTAGATGAACTGGACGATAGTGACAAAAGTCTTGAAGAAATTATCTTAACAGTTGAAGAGCCGTTAAAGAAAATAGCGAACAGACTTCTGATCAACGCCCGTTTTGATCGTGGTTTCGATTTTGTAGCACAGAGTATTATGGATCAAATTGCAGTTTTGAACGACTCTTTGAACATGCAAGATCAACAGATTGTCGCTTTGGAACAAGAAAATCTCACTCTTCAATCCGAAAATAAAGAGTTACGCAGTGAGCTGGAAAACCTAACAAACGAGCGATCTGCTATAAGTAACGAGGTAAAAGCGATGAGAGAATTTCGTCAGCAATTTGCCACGCTGAATGATCTTTTTACAAAACAGGAAGCAAGAATCATTCGAGATAAAAACGATGCGATTCTGCGTCTCACCGGGTTGTCTTTCGATGTTGGTTCATCAGTTATTAAGCCTGAAGATTTCGCCTTATTAACCAAAGTGCAAAGAGCGATTAATACATTCCAGGATAGTAAAGTTATCATTGAAGGTCATACCGACTCTCAGGGTGGTGATGAGCTGAACATGAAGCTTTCGCAAGAACGGGCTGATGCAGTAAAAAGATATCTTCTTGCAAACATGGACATTGGAAGTCATCAAATGGAAGCAATAGGATATGGCGAAACGGCGCCAATAGCTAACAACGAAACTAGTCAGGGACGTAGTTTAAACCGAAGAATTGATATCAGAATTCAGCCCGCAGAGCTATGATCAGGATCTTACAGCCAGTTTGGCTGCCGAATCCGATATTGTAAGCAGAAAAGGTACACACCCCTCGCTAAGCCCAATCGCCTGCCGGCTTTGGGCTTACGCATTTCCCCTCTTCCCGGCGCTATAGCGTACGGGATTTCACAGAAACCTCAACGAGAGGGGACGGCTAATTTTCACGCCGGCTGCTATAATATTCTCACAACAAATAAGAAAAATTAAAATAATCAGTTATCTTTTATAGATATTATTAAGTAATTGTTTTTAATATTTATTTTTTGATAGAAATGAAAAATAAAACATCCAACTTACTGGAAAGAATTGAATTGAATCCTGATGTGATGACTGGAAAGCCGGTTATACGTGGAACGCGGATTCCTGTAGAACTTTTACTCAAACAACTTAGTCAGGGTGTTACATATCAAGAATTGTTGGATGAATATCCTCATCTTCAATTAGCTGATATACATGCTGCCCTTGCATATGCCGGTAAAACAGTTGCGGATGAAGAAATTCATTTAACAGAATCAGGTTAAAGTGAAATTCTTGGTAGATGAGAGCACAGGGCAGAAAATAGCGAATCATTTACGTTCAAAAGGATATGATGTAATATCAGCTATTGAAGTACTTAAAGGTCAATCTGACCATTTAATCATTATTTATGCGTATAAGGAGAAACGAATAATCATCACAAATGATAAAGATTTTGGTGAACTAATTTTCAGGCATAAGTATCACTGCGAGGGTGTTATTTTCCTTCGTCTGCAGGACGTACGCTATGATAACAAGCGAAAGGTTTTAATGGACTTACTAAAAAAGTTAGATGAAAACATTTCGGGTTTTTTTGTGGTTGCTACTGAACGAAAAATTAGAAAGAGACCCATTTACAGATCTTAAAATGGAATTTCATTGCCACTTATCTAATCTCCGCCTCCAGTCATTCACCTTTCTTCCGATGATCTCGGGATGATCTTTCTGCAGGTAGTGGCGGCCGTCTCCGATAAACTGCGACTCTATATTTTTAACGTTCTCCACAAAGTACTGAGCAGCACTTTCCGGGTTCAGTGCACCCGGTCTGGCCCAGAAATTACATCTGTTTCTCTGCCATTGACAGCACTTTTGGCTGCACCAGTTCTTCAAAATCACTGTACGACATTTTCACCAGTTCTTTATGAGTTCCGGCGTTGAACGCGATTTCCTTGTTGTCAGTTAGTGTTTCAGCAACATAGGTATCCATATCATATAAATTTCCAAAAGGCGGCATGGCACCCGGTTCACAATCCGGGAAAAGTGTTTTGAATTCATCTTCAGCGGCAAGTTCTACATCATCTGTTTCCAGCAGATCTTTCAGAAGCTCAAAATTTACCTGGTGAGTGGAAGGCAAAACGGCCATCTTCATATCCCCGTCAATTTTCAGCATCACTGCCTTTACCATATCTTTTCCGGGGATGTGGGCTGAAGCAGCAACTTCCTGTGCAGTGTACGCTTTTGAATGTTTTATAACCACATATTTCTTGTCATTGTCATCCAGGTATTGAATTAATTTGCTAAGTGGCATACTGTTCTCCGTTTTTAATTGTCGTTTTATAAACCTCTCTTTAAGTAATTAAAATGGTTTACCCGACTTTTCCAAAAACGGAGGGGCATTATGATTGATGAAAATATTCATTACTCATCAAAGAAATACAAAATGTGCGTTCCGGACGGTTCATTCACCCGGATTGAATCCGAATGAACTTGCCCGCCGGAACGCTCATGTACAGAAATCCCAGGTTCTTATTCGAGAAAGGTCACCTTGCCGGTATCCAGATCGTAAAAGGCACCTGCGATTACGATATCACCATTTCTTTCAAGTTCGGCAATAATCTGGCTTCTTTCACGCATCTCGGCAATGGTATGTGTTACATTGTTGTTTACAACTTCAGTTACATACTCATTGTTATTAGTTGACTTCTCGCCTTCAAAATCTTCTGTCATTTCAACCGAAGGTTTGATTTTTGAAAGCATCGCTGTAATATTACCCATCTCTACATCATCAATTGCTGCTTTAACAGCACCGCAGCTTTCATGCCCCATAACCACCACTACTTTTGAACCTGCAACCGCTGTGGCAAATTCAGTGCTGCCGAGAATATCCTCGTTCACAAAATTGCCTGCTACACGAGCTACAAAAATATCACCAACACCTTTGTCAAATACATGTTCAACCGGAACACGGCTGTCGACGCAGGAAATGATGATCGCTTCAGGGTACTGGCCGTCAGCTGTTTTACTTACCTGCGCCTGGTAATCACGCGGTGTGAGTTCATTCTCAGCATATCTTTCGTTTCCTTCTTTCAATCCTTCAAGAATTTCCTGTGGTGTTAGTTCGGCCTGCGACTCTTTAGTCATCACGCTGGTTACAGGATCAGAAGTTTGATTCTGGTTTTGATTCTGACTCTCGGGTTGATCACAGGAGATAAAGAGAAATATGACAAGAGTAAGTATGATCAGGTTATTATTTAATAGTGAGTTCATAGCTATAAAGTTTTTTTAAATGATAGGTTAAGTTTCAAAAAAGAATATGATTCACTCATCTGCAGAGGCTGCACAATAGTTCATTAAAATAATGTGCGACCATTTAGATTTCAGTGATAAATTCACAGATATCGATAATTTCCATTGCACACGGAGTGGACGGAGAACCAGATGAGTGAAATCGAATCAGGCCAGATCAGGCGGGGGCGTCGGGACCATCTCTGTCAGGGATAGCGGCAGATAAAGCTGCATAGAATCTGCTTCGTAATTCTCTGTATGTAAAAAATCAAACGAGTAAAAGGTATCAATATCATCTTCGATGCCTGTTTCATCAAAATGGCCTGCTGGTGAAGCCTGATCGCTGCAACAGGTATGCTCCAGGGGAATTTCAGGCACATAGGACGGAGAATGCGGAACTGTAATCACAATTCCGAGAATGAAAAGCAACCCTTTTAAAATATGTATCTGTTTCAGTGTCATAAAGTTGTTCAGTTCGCTGCAAAACTGAAATATTTTTTCCGCCGTTCCTCAAAATAAATTTCATATAAGAATAAATATAATTTCTGCATTCGGCAATAGTGATTGAGACAATTTCAGAAATGCGGCCGGATGGCACTTACGAACCAGCATTACCATCAAAAAAAGAGAAAGATCAAACCTGTTCCTATTACCCTCGCAACCGTTCAAATCCTTTCCTGACCAGGTTCCGAACATCTTCTGATAAATTAAAGAGCAGTATCACACCAACATAAAAAACTGTGATAGAAAGGGAGCGAATAATTATATCCGTGAAAAAATTTCCCAGGTACGGAACCCGGAAAGAGAGCAGTAACGTGCCGGCCGCAGTTGCGAGGACAGCCAGTGAGCTCCACTGAAATGGCTGCATGGAAAATTTAATCCAGACAAAAATAAATTTTATAAAATTGTAGATAAAAATACTGATCGCAGTTGCAACGGCAGCCCCAATTAATCCGTAAAGTTGTATCAGAAAATAGTTGGTGAGGATGGTCAGTACAACGAGAAGGATGTTTGTGTAAAGATCAAACCGGTAGTGCCTGGAATTCAGAATAATGCCACCGTTGATCCCGGTCCCCATTCCAAACAGTTTGGCGGCGCCCAAAATAATCACGACC
Source organism: uncultured Balneolaceae bacterium (assembly GCA_964449075.1). Lineage (GTDB taxonomy): Bacteria > Bacteroidota > Rhodothermia > Balneolales > Balneolaceae > CAYVBJ01. The sequence continues at coordinate 33,374 of CAYVBJ010000002.1, read as the reverse complement.
CACCGGATGCCCTGATATTCAGGAGGCAAGAGGTAGAGCAGATTATCAATATTGGCCCAGATCCCGATATAAAGTAAAGCGCCGCCGATGATCTGGTTCAGTGACGTACGCTGATAAAGCGATTCAACCTGCCCGTATTTTTTCTCTTTTAAAAACCCTGCCAGCAGCGGAGTGGCAATTTTTCCGATGGAGCGCTGGGGAATGGAGATGACGGAGGCAACATAAAAGGCTATAGCATAGACAGCCGTGTTACCGAGATCGGTCATTGCGCTGAGCATAATGATATCTATGTTTCCAACCAGTAACATCGCCAATCCGCCGAGCAGAGAATAGGCTCCGTAAACGCCCATTCCTTTATAGAACCGGCGTTTGATATCCTTAAACGGAAGCGCCAGGGCCAGTTCGTTGCGCCTGAAGAGGTAAATGAGCATGTAAACAGGCTGTATCGAGTAGGTAAATACAAAGCCCGCCATAAACTGGGGAAAGGTAATCCACTCAAAATAATGGATTACCAGAAAGAAAATGATAACCATCCTGATAAGCACTTCATTCAGGAGGGAACCGGTTACTGAATCTTTCAATGCCCGCGCGTAACTGTTCAGTACCTCAAAAAAGAGCACGGCAAAAACCAGCGGAACCAGGTAAAAATAGTATTCAATATAAAGAACGGATCTCTCTTCATAATAAGAGAGGATAAAATCCTCAAAGATCACATAGAGAAGCAAAAAAGCGACAAATCCCAGGAAAGGAACTGCCAGTGAAATTGTGAGCAGTTTTCGTTTAGATTCTTTCGATTCACTGAAATAGGGAAAAAAGCGAATGATGATATTATTGATTCCCAGGTGTGCAAACTGTGCACAAATAAGTGCCAGGGAGATCAGGAGGCGGGTCAGGCCATACTCATCGGGACTCAGGATATTCGGATAGAGCAGAATCGTAGAGACAAAACCCAGTGCAACCCCTGCATACGAGATGATTGTGTTCTGAATACTCTGTTTGATTATTATGCCCAAAAAAATTGATTAAATTGGTTTTTTAGCAATAGTTTGTCAAATATATCACAAAGAGTGTTGAAAATTGCAACCTATTTGGCACATGAAAAACAGAGGATTTTTAGGTAATAACTTTTTCACTGAAAGACGATGTCGATAATGAAGAAATCATTTGGGTTTCTAAAACTCCGGTTCCGTTATTTATGCAGAAAAGCCGGGATCAGCAAGTTTCAAATACACCAGGTATGTCTGGCAAAACATAAGCTGATCTATATCCCGCTTCCAAAAAACGCCTGCACATCAATAAAACAGGCACTCCACGAAATCGAATTCGGCAAACCATTTGATGCTACGCTCGATGAATTCAGGGTGTATGATGAGATTCACGATTACTACTTAAAACGTCCAAATGCCTTTACCGGGAAAAAAGAGCTGGAGACCCTGGCCGGATACACCCGGTTCGCAGTTGTTCGTGATCCGGTGAAACGGCTGCTCTCCTGCTATCGCAACCGTGTTCTCGATTCAGGTGATTTAAACGAAAGCAGAAAAACTCTTCGCCGGAAAGGATTATCTGCACAACCGGATCTCGATTCCTTTATCATGAACCTGGATCAATACCGGAAAATCAACAGTATAATTGAGCATCATTCCAGGCCCCAATCTGCGTTTTTGGATGGGTCACTGCGGTATTTTGACAAAATTTATCGTATGAAAGACCTGGGGCAACTTTTTGACCTGTTGAAAAAACAGAAACGTGGACTTGCCATCCGGCAAAGAAAAACAGGAGGCACAGAAGTTGGCCTGGAAAATCTTTCTGAGGAAGCTTTTGAGAAACTGCTGGAATTTTACAGGGATGATTACAAATTATTAAAAGAGTACTATTCAGAGGAGAGTATCCGGCAGAAATATGAATCTGTGAAAAAAAGATCCTGAATTTTCAGGGATGGGCAACAAGTGCGCAGAAACAGAATATAATTTCTGTGTGATCCGCATCGAAATTAAGGAACCTTCTTTGTATCATATTCTATAAATGCACAAATAATTTTCAGTATGGACAAACCCGTTGTTTTAACCGCTTTTGGGGGTGAATCTCCAGAACATGAAGTTTCTGTTCTCACTGCAATGCAGGCAATGGCTGCGCTTGAGAATTCGGAATTCAAATTGCTTCCACTTTACATTTCTAAAAAAGGTGCCTGGTTTACAGGGGATTATCTCATGGAACTCAAGCATTACCAGGACCTGGATGAGGTTGAAAAAAACGGAATACCATGTACCTTTTCACGAAATGACATCGGGCAGACTGTGTTGCTGGAGCTGAAGCAGTCTCTTTTTTCAAAACCAAAGCAGACCCCCGTCTATGCTGTATTGACTGCTTTTCACGGATCAGGTGGAGAAAACGGAGCTTTCCAGGGAATTTGTGAATTTTTCAACATTCCCTACACAGGAAGCGGTGTACTGGGTTCAGCTATCGGTATGGATAAAGTTACGGCAAAGGCTGTCTGCAGGTCAGAAGAGATCCCTGTTGTAGAGGATGTAAATTTTTTTGAAAATGAATGGGTTGCGGAAAAGGAGAAGATTATTGCTGAAATTGCCCGGTTTGCCTACCCGGCAGTGGTGAAGCCCGTTCACCTGGGAAGCAGTATCGGTGTCACAGTTGCCGGAAACAGAGATGAACTCACTGAAGCCGTTGAGCTTGCATTCCGCTATGATGAACACGTGCTTGTCGAAAAAGCGATTCAGCCACTAACCGAGATTAACTGTTCTGTACTCGGTACACCGGATGATAACAAGGTTAGTGTTTGCGAGCAGCCTCTTGGGAGAGCAGAGTTGCTATCGTTTGAAGACAAGTATTTAAGTGATGATGAAGCCGGAAAGGGAATGGCTTCGGCCGACAGGATTATTCCTGCCGATATCAGTGAAGAGTTAAAAGACCAGATACAACAAACAGCGAAAGATGTATTCAGAACTTTCAGAGCGTCCGGTCTTGTGCGACTCGATTTTTTAGTAAATAGTGATACAAATGAATTCTTTTTTAACGAAATTAATACAATACCAGGTTCTTTCTCATTTTATCTATGGGAAAAATCGGGAATCGACTTTAGTGCCTTGATGATTGAAATGATTGATATTGCTGTTGAAAGAAATAAAAAGAGAAATGGCAGAATTCAAAGCTACGAAACAAACTTATTGAGCCGCAAGGCTGTTAAAGGTATTAAAGGATTAAAAGGAACTAAAACACGCAATGAATCTTCCTGATATGAAAAAGAGTTTAAACCTGTTCATTAGTCTGATGATTATTTCCGGTATATTTGTATCGTGTGCCGGAGGCGGGGAAACAGTAATTGTGGAGGACGAACCCCGCCGGGGAGAATCACAATCTCAGCAATCAGAAGACGCTGCAGAAGATACGCTTTCAGCAGATTTCAGGGATCTGAGAATTGGTTATGTTGATGATCTCAGTAATCTTGACCCTCTTTTTGCAGAAAGCATGGCAGTTTTCAGGACAATTACCCTCGTGTATGAAGGCCTGTTTGCACTGGATGAAAACGGTGAGCCTCAGCCACAGCTGGTATCCGCCTTCGATATAAGCGATGACAGCCTGTCCTATTCATTTACGATTCATGGAAATGTATTTTTCCATGACAACCCCGTATTTAGTGCAGGAGTTGGAAGAAGGCTGGTATCACCGGATATTAAGTCTGCTTTTGAACGCACTGCCAGTTTAAATGTGCCGCCGGCGGCATCCGGCCTATTTATGAATGTTGAGGGATATGAACTGTTTTACAATGAACAGCGAAATGTATATGATCCGGAGAAGAGAGTGCTTGCAGGGGTCTCCGGAATTCAAACGCCCAATGATACGACGGTTATAATCAGCCTGGAAAGCCCCGACCCTGATTTTTTAACCAAACTTTCATCTCCGTATGCTGTAATATATCCCGGTGAATCTGTCCGTAGTGCAGAGCGCGGTTTATCACAAAACCCTGTTGGAACAGGCCGTTATCTGCTTAACAGGATTACGGAAGAGAATAATTTTATCCTCACCCGCAATGATAAATACCGAAGTGAAAATGAGAAGGGCCGGTTCAACCGCATTGATATAAAAACGTATGAAACCGAAGGCAGACTATTCCAGGAATTTGCAAAAAATGAAGTGGACATCATCCCTGATCCAGGTCCGGAAACTGTAAACCAGGTACTGGACGAAGATGGAAATTTGATATCAGCATATCGCGACCTGTATAAAATTATCAGAGACAGGGGACAGAGAAGAGGATACTTTGCTTTTAACCCGGCATACAGAGGAGATCTTGGGCCACTACACACCAGGATTGAAAACAGTGAAAACATTCTCGACAGTATCAGAATATATGGAATCGAATTTGATCAAAACGGCAGTTTCGAACCGGAGCCGGGAAATGTAGGGCTTGAAGATTCATACCTTGCTCCATTTACCGAGAATTTGTATCTCCGAAAAATCCTTGTGGATTTGTCAGGTGCGCTGGTTGAACCACAATCGCAATTTCAGCTGATGGATGTTCGGACACCCAGTAAATTCACAGCAATTTTGGCAAATGAAATGGACAAATTTCATTACGAAAGGCTTGTCCAAATACCGGAACACCCTTGGTTCGAATATTCAGCAGATCATTTTTCTATTGTTCACTCCTACCTGACCGGCTACAAAACAAACGGAGTGTCCTGGTGGATAGATCCTGCTGGCATCCGGGTTGGAAACAGACAAACAAGTGATTCATGACTATTGCCGTAATAGCTAACCCAAAAAAGTATGCAGTACACGACCCGCTGATTACACTTTTCAATCACTGCAGAAATCTGGGCATCGATGTTGTGATATCGAAAGAACTTCGGGAATACCTGGCAGAATCAGATAACCGGGAAGTGACTGTTCTCAATACAGAGGATGAAGCAGTACGGGGAGGCGATATAATTGTTGCCGTTGGAGGCGACGGAACTATGTTATATACTGCCAGGCTTGTAAGCAACTCCGGTAAACCGATGATGGGTATTAATTGCGGCAGGCTTGGTTTTATGGCAAATATTCCTCAGGATTCTATTCGTGATGCTCTTCGCTGTATAGCGGAAGAGAATTACAGTGTTGAGGATCGCTTCATGCTGGAGGGTACAACCAGCAATGGCGAGACATATCATGCACTCAATGAACTTTTATTTACGAAAAAAGATACTGCATCCCTTATTACACTTACAGCCGAATATAACGGCAAATTTATCAATGAGTATTGGTGTGATGGCCTCATAGTATCAACGCCAACCGGATCAACAGCATATAATTTATCTAGCGGAGGGCCAATTGTTATGCCTGATACACCGGTTATGATCGTAACGCCGATCAGTCCGCATACACTTACCACCCGTCCCCTCGTGTTGCCTGCAAACCAAACACTGACGATAAAGGTGAATATTGATACTGAACACATAATATTTTCATATGACGGTATTATTATGAACATAAATGAACCTCTTTCAGTTGATATAAAGCAGACTGATTTCACAATCAGGTTTATCCAGTTACCGGGATACGACTATTTTAAAACACTCAGGAAAAAGCTGATGTGGGGACTGGATCATCGACAAAAAAGAGAATGATTTTGTATTTTGATGCATCTGAAAAGGATCTCTGATGAACTGAAAAGAGGAGACAACTCCTTTTTTGTTTAGGGATCCACAGAAATGCAGCAAGAATTTAACAGGCTAACTTATAATCGAAACTAAAATAAAAGAGACTATGAAAATTACAGTTGTAGGAGCCGGTGGAAATGTTGGTTCTACCGTAGCACTATCAATAGCACAGCGTGATTTTGCCAAAGAAGTGGTAATGGTTGATATCGTAAAAGAAGAGGGTGATAAAAAGTTTTATCCTTCGAAAGGCCGTGCACTCGACCAGTGGGAATCGTCGCCAATTTACGGATTTGATACAAAACTTAACGGAACCGTTGATTATGAAGATACGAAAGATTCTGATGTTTGTGTCATAACAGCCGGTGTACCGAGAAAGCCGGGTATGAGCCGTGATGACCTTCTCGAAATCAACTCAAATATTGTGAGTGAGGTCACAGAAAAACTTGTGAAATATTCACCCGATACAATCATCATTGTGGTTTCCAACCCGCTTGATGTTATGACTTATGTGGCCCATTCTGCCAGCAAGCTTGATAAAACCAAGGTAATGGGTATGGCAGGAATTTTAGACACAGCCCGCTATCGCGCTTTTCTCGCAGAAGAACTTAGTGTATCGCCAAAAGATATACAGGCATTGCTGATGGGCGGCCACGGTGATACCATGGTTCCGCTTCCGCGTTATACTACTGTTGCCGGTATTCCCGTTACACAGTTGATTGATGAAGATAAACTGAATGCCATTGTTGAACGCACCAAAAAAGGCGGCGGCGAGCTGGTTGGCCTGATGGGAACATCGGCCTGGTATGCACCCGGAGCTGCTGCAGCACAAATGGTTGAAGCCATTATGCTGGATCAAAACAGGATTTTTCCCTGCGCAGTTCTGCTTGAAGGTGAGTATGGTATCAGTGATATTTTCCTTGGCGTTCCCGTAAAACTGGGACACGGTGGAATTAAGGAGATTATTGAGGTTGATTTAAACAGTGAAGAACAAGATCTTATGGATGAATCAGAAAAGCATGTACGAGAAGTTCTCGACGGCTTTAAAGAACTGATGAACAAATAGCACAAACCCTAACAAGTAAAAACGAAGACAAGGCTCTTCACTACTTGCATTTACAGCCCCGAAGATTCTCGTAATCTTCGGGGCTTTTTTTTATAAAATTCATCTGACGACTGATGCTCAGATCGTTCTATGGTGTATAAATCGTCAGGTCGTCTGATGAATTGCCATGGCTGGATCCCACCAGTATAGCTGGGAAAAATTCATCCGATAGCTCAAAACCCTTAGCACTTCACAGCGTTCCCGGCGGTTACTCCCCTGCAAGACTTCGGGATCGCTGAAGATTTAACCGCAGGGGACGCAGAGAGCCGCCAAGAGCAAGAGGAAGGATTCAGGATCTTTCATCTGACGACTGATGATCAGATCGTTCTATGGTGTATAAATCGTCAGGTCGTCTGATGAATTGCCATGGCTGGATCCCACCAGTATAGCTGGGAAAAATTCATCCGATAGCTCAAAACCCTTAGCACTTCACAGCGTTCCCGGCGGTTACTCCCCTGCAAGACTTCGGGATCGCTGAAGATTTAACCGCAGGGGACGCAGAGAGCCGCCAAGAGCAAGAGGAAGGATTCAGGATCTTTCATCTGACGACTGATGATCAGATCGTTCTATGGTGTATAAATCGTCAGGTCGTCTGATGAATTGCCATGGCTGGATCCCACCAGTATAGCTGGGAAAAATTCATCCGATAGCTCAAAACCCTTAGCACTTCACAGCGTTCCCGGCGGTTACTCCCCTGCAAGACTTCGGGATCGCTGAAGATTTAACCGCAGGGGACGCAGAGAGCCGCCAAGAGCAAGAGGAAGGATTCAGGATCTTTCATCTGACGACTGATGATCAGATCGTTCTATGGTGTATAAATCGTCAGGTCGTCTGATGAATTGCCATGGCTGGATCCCACCATTGATGCTGGGATATATTCATCCGATAGCTCAAAACCCTTTGCGCTTCACAGCGTTCGTGGCGGTTACTTTTCAGCAAAATCCGGGTTCATAGACTATTTAACCGCAAGGGACGCAGGGAACCGTCCAGAAAATAGATGCATGATTAAGAATACAACTTTCGTTACATTAAATAACTGTGTTAAATTATTTTAAAAACGGTATCTACTTTTTATTATATCCTTAATCAAGATTTTCAGAGCAAAACTTTGTTTTCAGTTTTTCATTTAAATTGTTCTCTTTTCAATGCTGCTGCAAAAGCATTTCTGCTTTTCTACATAGTTTTTTCCGCAGGTCTCACGCTTTCTCATTCACATGAAGATCCGGATGATCTTCAGGATCAAAAGAGTCCGGAAATCCCGGACAGATACGGAGATGATTGTGTGCTATGCTTTTTTTCTGTTTCCGATCTGCCCGGCGACAGCAATCCGAATATCATTCCAAACTACCAGGAGAACACTCTTTCTCCTGTTCAGTCCGTTGATCAGGACGTTCATGCCAAAGCCACTCTGAAACTCCGCGGCCCGCCCCTCTTTTTAAACATCTGAAATAAGAGACCCGCTTACATTTTATCCTGAATCATTTAAACCGGACACTCCCTGGGGAGGCAATCAAATCTATGTTGCACCGGGTCAGGGACATACTTCAGACAAAAGAAGAGAGCAGGTTGTCCGGCCTAAAAAATTGGAATCTGAATTCACCCAGCTAAATTTACTATTATGAAGAAGCTATTTGCACTAATTTTACTTCTATTCGCACTCAGCACGAGCTTACGAGCACAGCACACAGTTGAAGGGATCGTCCTGGATGATGAAACCGGTGCTCCTATGGTATCAGCCACCGTTCAGCTTCCGGAGATCAACCGGGCCGTGGTTACGAACAGAAGCGGCCGTTTTACTTTTAACAATATATCAGAGGGAAGTTATAAGATTCGTATTTCATTTGTTGGCCATAAGACAATCTCACGTGAGATTCGTGTGCCCGATGATACCGGTGAAATCCTGGAGTTTGTTCTTGAAGAAGAGCTGCTGCAGTCAGAGGAACTTATTGTAACAGCCTCACCGATCGGGTCGGCTGTCCGGTATCAGCCGGCACAATCACTCAATATTGAGGAGATTCAGCGCAAAAATGCCTCTTCTATAGGCGAGTTACTGAATAATGAACCAGGCATATCCATGCGATATCTTGGACCGGCAACATCCCGGCCGGTTATCAGGGGATTTGATGGAGAACGAATCCTGATACTTCAGAATGGCGAGCGGATGGGTGACCTGTCAGGTACATCTGCTGATCACGGAATAGCCATGGAGCCTCTTTCCGCAGAAAAAGTGGAAGTGGTCAGGGGGCCAGCCAGTCTACTTTATGGTACGAATGCTCTCGGTGGCGTGGTTAATATCTTTACAGAGGAAATTCCCAGAAACTGGTCGCAGGGGCTGTCAGGTGACTTGTCACTACAGGGACTTTCCATGAATGCATCCGGCGCCGGACTTACAAATATTACCTACGGTCTTGAAGACTGGGCTTTTACGGGCCGGTTTTCCTATCGTGACGGAGGCAGTGTGCGCACTCCGCTGCGGAGAATTCCCGGCACATTTAACGAAAATCTTACTGCAGGTTTTGGTACCGGGTTCAGAAAAGAGAGTGTTCAGGGTGGTGCCTCCTTTAATTTCCAGGATCAGACCTTCGGGATTCCGGAAGCCCTGGATGAACCGGATGAACAGATAGAGGTCCAGGCAGACCGTAAAAATATCCAGAGTTACCTTGAGTGGTTTATCAACGGATTCATTGAAGATATTGAGTGGCGGTTTTCAGGAACCCGCTTTTCTCAGCAGGAGGTAGAACTCGAATTTGAAAACGGCGAACTGGCCGAACGTGAGATTGGCCTCGATTTTCTGCAGTATACTGTAAGCTCTACACTTACCCTGAAACACAGATCAGTCGGAATATTTAACGAAGGAGCGTTTGGACTAAATACAAATCTGCGGTTCCTGGATGTGGGTGGTGAAGAAGCGTTTACTCCCGATGGGAACTCTCAATTTGTTGCACTCTTTGCGTTTGAAGAGGTTCCGCTGTCAGAAACGTTTAAATTGCAAGCCGGATCCAGAGTGGAGTATCAGAACATCAGTGAAGATTCCAATGAACTGTTTCCCGACGCAGGCCAGTCTCGCGATAAGGTCATTTTTTCTGGTTCATTCGGTATCAATTACCGTCCCGTACAGTTCCTGGAATTGGGTGCCCAATTTGCAAGAACTCAGAGGCTGCCCAGCTTTGAAGAGCTCTTTGCTGACGGACCGCATGTTGCCCTGGGCACATTCGATATCGGAAACCCGGATCTTGAAAATGAGAAAAGCAATGGTGTGGATGCATTTGCACGGATTCAGAACGGGCGATTAAATCTTGAATTATCGGGGTTTTACAACAAAATCAACGATTTCATTTTCAGGCGTCTTACGGGTGGTACAGACCAGGAATCAGGCTTTCCGGTGGTGGAACTTACCGCAGGTGATGCTGAACTCTATGGCGGTGAAGCGTTTGCAAGTTATGCGGCCACTGACCGTCTGAGCCTTGAGGGATCTCTCGATTATGTTCGTGGTTCGCGAGGTTCTGTGCCCCTGCCTTTTATGCCTCCGCTATCGGGAAAGATTGGTGCCAGGTACAATACGCACGATTGGTGGCTGGGGGCAGATCTTCAGCTCGTTGATGAACAAGATCGGGTAGCCCCGAACGAAGATCCTACGGATGGATACGAGCTTCTTGGTCTCGAGGCCGGCTACAGGTTCGATATGCAGGGGAGGCATATCCTTTCTCTAAAGATTGATAATCTCTTTAATGTCACGTACCGGGAGCATCTGTCGCGTATAGAAGACAGGAATTTCCCTATGCCAGCCCGAAGTATTGGTGTTACCTATCGCTGGATATTTTAATAATGATCTTATCTTTCATCTGACGACTGAAGCTCAGATCGTTCTATGGCTTATAAACCCTCAGGTCGTCTGATGAATTGCCATGGCTGGATCCCACCATTGTTGCTGGCAAAAATTCATCCGATAACTCAAAACCCTTAGCGCTGCATAGCGTTCCTGGCGGTTACTCCCCCGCAAGATCCGGGATCGCAGAAGATGTAACCGCAGGGGACGCAGGGAAACGCCAAGAGGAAGAGTTCAGGATCTTTCGGATCTTTCATCTGACGACTGAAGCTCAGATCGTTCTATGGCTTATAAACTCTCAGGTCGTCTGATGAATTGCCATGGCTGGATCTCACCGTTTTGGCTGGTAAAAATTCATCTGATAACTCAAAACCCTTTGCACTTCACAGTGTTCCTGGCGGTTACTCCCTTGCAAGACTTCGGGATCGCTGAAGGTTTAACCGCAGAGAACGCAGGGACCCGCCAAGAGGAAGAATTTCATCTGACGACTGAAGCTCAGATCGTTCTATGGCTTATAAACCCTCAGGTCGTCTGATGAATTGCTATGGCTGGATCCCATCAGTGTGACTGGCAAAAATTCATCCGATAACTCAAAACCCTTTGCGCTTCACAGCATTCCTGGCGGTTACTCCCTTGCAAGACCTCGGGATCGCTGAAGGTTTAACCGCAGAGAACGCAGGGACCCGCCAAGAGGAAGGGTTCAGGATCTTTCGGATCTTTCATCTGACGACTGAAGCTCATATCGTTCTATGGCTTATAAACTCTTAGGTCGTCTGATGAATTGCCATGGCTGGATCCCACCAGTATAGCTGGCAAAAATTCATCCGATAGCTCTAAACCCTTAGCGCTTCACAGCGCTCTTGGCGGTTACTCCCCCGCAAGATCCGGGATCGCAGAAGATGTAACCGCAGGGGACGCAGGGAAACGCCAAGAGGAAGGGTTCAGGATCTTTCATCTGACGAAGAGGATTGCAGCCGCCATGCGCTAACACCGATGATTATAAGTCCGGCAGAAAGCCAAATAATCTTACTGCCTTCGAATTCGGTATTCATGTCGAGTACCACAAGCAGTGACATCAGCAGCATCAGTACAAACTGTGAAAAGAAACGGTATGGAACATGCATGGCACGTTTACTGTAGATACCCAGCACGATGGCCATTACACAATAGCTTAAAAGGGTGGCAACAGCTGATCCCGTCATGCCGAAATGCGGAATCAGCAGCAGGTTGGCAACAATCGTAATGACCGCACCGAGCAGTGTAATCTTATAAAGAGCTCTCGTTTTCTCCTTGATAAAGATACCCGCTGAAAAATTTATGTACCATCCGTGAAACCAGTAGGCAAGAAGCAGAAAAGGCACGATATGAAGCCCGCTCCAGTATGCTTCATTGATAATGGTTGCATTCAGCAGCGGCACATTGACAGATACAATTTCACGGCTGAAAAGAGATACCGTCAAAAATATGAGTGCTGCGGCCAGGTTGAAGTAACTGAATGCCTCAGCAAAGATTTTGGGAGATTCTTTATCATCCGAATGCCTCATAAAAAATGGCTGCCACGCCATCCGGTACATCTGTACAAGCAGCAGCATAAAAACAGCCAGTTTGTAACAGGCATTGTAGATGCCTACAATGTCCTCCGGCGTGGTTCCCAATCCGTAGATTTGTTCCACTGCTTCAGCCGACATCTCATTCAGGAAGAAACGATCCAGCATTTCATTGATAACAAATCCAATCCCCGCCGGGATAAACGGCCAGCCAAATTCAAAGGATGTTTTAAGCCAGCGTGGACTCCACTCACCCCTCAGAAGATTACCGGTAAAAACCCATACGATAAGCGTTACCAGGATTGAGGCAGCCAGGTTTGCAATAAATACGGCTTCTATTCCAAAGTTGAGGCTCAGGATCAGGTAAAAATTCAGAAAGAGATTGATAAGCACGTGAACCGTTCGCAAAAAAGCAAAAAGCCAAGACCTGCGAACCAGCCGGAGTTCTGCAAAGGGAACAATTGAGAGAGTATCGAACCAGAGAATGCCCAGCATCATGAGGTAGATCCCCCGGGTTTCCGCGCCGAGGTTAAAAAGCGGCAGCAGTGAAGGCATCAGCAGGTAGAGGACAAAAACAAACAGGGTGGATACTGAGAGAAGACCGATCTGCAATGTCTTGAATATGTGAGGTGCCTGGTCGCGGTCTTTGGCGTAGCGTAGATAGGCAGACTCCATTCCCATTGTAAAAACTACATTCAGAAGCGCGATAGCAGCATATACCAAACCAACGATGCTGTAGCGTGCGGGATTGAAAACATCGGTGTGAAAGGGAACCAGCAGGTAGTTGATAAACCTGGCGAGAACACTGCTGATGCCGTAAATTAAGGAGTCGGAAAAGAGTTCCCGCAGTTTTTTCAAAACAGGCCGGTTTTATTTGTCAGATAACATCTTTATGGCTTCAATTCCAAGAATATAACTATGTTTCCCGAAACCGGTGATAATGCCGTCAGCCATTTTCCCGGTGACAGATCGTTCTCTGAAATCTTCACGTGCATGTATATTGGAGAGGTGTACCTCCACTTTTGGAATCCGGACGGTTTCGAGTGCATCGCGGATGGCAACAGATGTGTGGGTAAAACCTCCGAAGTTGGCTACAATTCCGTTATATTCATCCGCTTCACTTGTTTGAATAGCGTCTATTAATTCCCCTTCGCGATTACTTTGAATAAAGCTAAAATCATAATCCGGGTAATGGTCCTGAATAAACCGGTTTACAGACTGTAACGTCTCACTGCCATACTGTTGCGGATTGCGTTTACCAAGCAGGTTCAGGTTTGGCCCGTTCAAAACCAGGATTTTCATAAACGAACCTCATCTGCAATCGTAGCGGCTATCTCTTTTATACGTTCTTCTGAAATATCAACTTTATGTCCAAGCGCCATTGTTTGAGAATGTGTGTAGAGCGGAACAAGGTGAACATGAGCGTGCGGCACTTCAAGGCCCTGGATAATTACCCCGGTTCTCAGTGGTTTCAGTGATTTGTCGATAGCCTTTGCCAGTTTTTTCGAAAAACTCATTATACCGTGCAGCTGCGATTCTTTAAGATCGAAAAAATAATCTACTTCGGTTTTTGGTACCACCAGGGTATGACCTTCCGCAATTGGATTGATGTCAAGAAATGCAAAAAAATGCTCATCCTCTGCAACCTTTTGACTCGGAATTTCACCATTAATAATCTTTGTAAATACAGTAGCCATATCACGATGTTTTGTTAGAATTTCTTTTTGAATATAAAATATAATCGAGTCAATCACATAATGGGCAGAATTAGTAAAATTATTTTTTCCTTTGAAAAAGCACTTCCTTTTCACTGCCCGTTTTAGAAAAAAGATTTTGTTCAACTCCCCAGTCGAGATAGCCCAGCACCTCAGAGAGAACGAGAAAGTAGGCCTCCTGTTTCCACGCCTCCGGGAAAAGCTGTGATGCCAGTTCAGCAATTGAGACCGGTTGTTCGCCGAAAAGATCTTTCACACTGTTCATGCGAATTTCCTGTTCATGAAGGTATTTCATTGCAAGTGTCCTGGAATCGCTGATGAAGCGTCCATGTCCCGGGTAGAAGAAATTGCCATGTTCAGTGATCCATCCCAGGCTGTTACGGTACTGGAGAAATGAACGGTTTCTTTTCCCTGTTTCCGGGTCAAAGCTGATCAGTGCATTGGTGGAAATATGAGAAAGCAGTACGTCCCCGCCAAAGGTTATATCATTGCTCGTAAAAGCCAGATGTCCGGGTGAATGACCAGGTAGATGTTTCATATCAAATTTGTAATCGCCGGCATCCAAGATGTCGCTTTCTTCGATCCAGCGATCCGGATCAAGAGGCTGCTGAAACTGGCGTATCCACTGCAGCTGGTTGCCCATTTTTGAAATGATATCATCAGGAATCTGAAGTGCCTGAAACAAGTTTCTGAAAAGCGGACCGTCTTTGTTCTCTTTAAATTGTAAACGATCTTTGTATGGCGCCATTACAAGAGCTCCCGATTCATCACGCAGCCTGTCTGCCTGACCAAAATGATCCGGATGTCCGTGTGTGATCCAGATTTCATCGATATCAGGAATTCCGACTCCCTGTTTGCGCAAGGCTTGCTCCAGACACAAGTATGCCTCGGCGTGAAAATGGCCGGTATCAACCAGGATGTTTTTTCCCGCTTTGATCAGGTATGAAAATACATCACCCACTGGAAATGGAGTGGGTATTTTTATTGGATGAATAATTTCTGAAACCGGGAAATTCATGTTTTCCTGTTTTATAGAAGTGGTTTTCAAAAAAATCTGTTTGATTTATGGATGACCTTATTATTAAAGTTTACTTCGTGAACCATTGAACCTCTTGTTCACGGATTCGTGGCAATAAACTGCCGGGTTTTGCCACGAGGGCACCAAGTAACACGAAGAACCAGTGCTACATCTATACAAATTAAATTAATAATTTATGTTGAACTGCTGTCAATTTTGAACAGTCTCGCATAAGTAATTTACAGGCGTTGTATGATGAAATTTTAAACAGTCTTCTTTTATTGTGATATGAAATGTATGAACTTACCAGAGTACCTTCAATGAGTTCCTTACGTCAGTTTAATACGGCTCAAAGCAATATGAACCAGTCCGGGCCAGTGTCTTCCGATAAAACCAAAAATTTTGCCGTGGCCGGTAAATACAAGCTCCCGTTTTCGTTTGTGGATTGCTTTAAACATTGTATCAGCCGCTTTGCGTGTTGGCCACATCAGTTTGGAAGGCCGGGGATCCTCCCTGTCAGGATGAAATGTGCCGTCATTATCTATTCTGCCAATATTGCTCTCCACAAAACCGGGATGAAGTGTGCTGCAGGTCACCCCGGTTCCGTGCAGTTCCATAGAAAGAGTCTGTCCGATAGAACTTACAGCCGCTTTGGATGCGCTGTAGGCGCCTGTTTGGGGTGAGGGAAGCATCGCGGCAACACTGCCTACAAGTGCAATTCTTCCTTTTGTCTTTTTGAGATAAGGGATTGCAAAGCGGGCCGTCAAGGCCAGTCCTG
>CAYVBJ010000002.1:0-17634 GCA_964449075.1 uncultured Balneolaceae bacterium | reverse complement strand
CCTTTTGTCTTTTTGAGATAAGGGATTGCAAAGCGGGCCGTCAAGGCCAGTCCTGTTACATTAACATCCAGCTGCCTGCGCCATTCATCTGCGGAAAGTTCATCAATGCGGCCGATCACACCAAATCCTGCATTGGCAATCACAACATCAAGTCTATCAAATGTTTTTTGAATCTCTTCAGTAGCAGACAGGAATGCATTTTCATCCGTTACATCAAGCGGGATCACAAGACATTCCCGGCCCATCTTACTGATTTCATCTGCAATATCCTTTAATAGCGGTTCGCGCCGTGCCGAGAGCACCAGGTCTGCACCATTTTCTGCGTAGACCAGCGCAAGTTCACGGCCAATTCCTGAAGAGGCTCCGGTTATCCATACAACTTTGTTCTGATATGATTGATTTGCCATTAATTGTATATGTTCATGTCTGACCTAGTTTGACCTCATTAAAGACGAGCAATTTAGGAATAGACGAAACTGAAAACAAATACTTCGGCTGACGAGTATACCTCCCCTCAAATCCCGGCCTGCCCGGAACTGCCCTCGACTGACGAGTGGAACTGCACTCAAATCCCGACCTGCCCTGATCACTCGTCTGTCGAGTTCCTCCGGCTTGATCTTCTAGACGCCTCTGTGTCCCCTGCGGTTACATCCTATGTGAATATGGATCCAGCAGAGGATTCACCGCCAAGAACACTGTGGTGGGATCTTGCCTTCACCGCTCGTCAGACGACTGAGGGCTTTGTGTCCTTGGATTATTTGCTCCGGGGTCGTCAGGCGAGGAAGACGCAGGCTGAAGGCCTGTTGCAACTCGGCCTCTTCACTTCACAAAATCTTTAGCTATCTTTAAAAAAGAGAGATGTATGTAATTTTACCAAATGTTAAAAGAGATTAGCAGGTGAAAAATATGATGAAGAGAAAATTGGTAAATAGACTTTATGATCATGAAAAAAAGAGTCAGAAGCGGAATTATCATTTAAAGCTGATTGAAAATCTTCCGGAGCCCGTTCAGCGTTATTTCCGGTTTACACTGTCGGAAAGCCAGCCGTTTGTTCAGCGGGTAAACCTGGAACATGACGGCCAATTTAAGCCGGGGGTTGAAAAAGGATGGCTGGCCATCCGGGGAGAGCAGCATTTTACAACAGATGAGCCGGGATTCGTCTGGATAGGAAAAACCAGGTTATTCACAGCTCACGATTTCTATATTCACAACAGCGGGGCTTTAAAAGTCTACCTCTTCGGGTTGATTCGAATCGTTCATGAACGTGGCCCACATACCGACCAGGCTGAGCTTCTTCGGTGGCTTGGAGAAAGTGTCTGGTTCCCGACAAACCTGCTGCCATCCGAAAAACTTCACTGGACGCCGATCGACGAAAACTCTGCCCGCGTTCAGTTCACTCACAATGGCCTGGATGTTTACTATGATGTATTCTTTTCAGAAACAGGTGAAATAATCCGGCTTGAAACAAAAAGGTATATGAGCAGCGACAAGATGGAGAATTGGACGGGACGACTCGATAACTACCGGTCTGTAAACGGCATGATGATACCAATGAAAATTGAAGCTGCATGGCAGCTTGAAGAGGGGGAGCATATCTATGCTCGTTTTCGCGTTCAGACAATAAATCACAAATTTGCTAAATGACAGAGGTTTTTTTCTAGACGCCTCTGCGTCCCCTGCGGTTACATCCTCTGTGAATACGGATCCAGCAGGGGATTCACCGCCAAGAACGCTGTGGAGGCAGGTATGTCGGGCAAGCTTCGGTGCAGGATCATAAATTCGAAATTGAATAATTGTGCTTGTTCGCGGTCTGTTCTCTTTCAGGCCTTCAGCCTGGTGATTAGCTGTGGCATATGATTTCCCGGGGCGCTTGCCCCGGGCTGTGGTGTATCAGGCTTTCAGACTGTTGTTTTACCAGTATTGGCTACCCTCGGCTGACGAGTGGAACTACTCTCAAATCCGGATCTGCCCAAATCACTCGACTCGATTTACCCAGGCCATGTTGTTCAGGCCGGGAGATGGTAAACACATGTTCTAAGGTGCTCCTGTGGCGGTATTTTTCCATTCGTACTCGTCGGACGACTGAGGGTTTTTTGTTCATGGGCTATTTTATTCCAAAGTCGTCAGACGAGGAGATCGATGCACATCTATTAACACAGGCTGAAGGCCTCACGAAACTCAGCCCCGACACCGCTGGTTCGGGGTTTAAGGCAGACCGACAAAACAGGCAGGCTGAGAAGGCCTGCAAAAGAGTGATTCAACTTTTGTTTATAAATCCCGGTAGCTCACAACTCTTCCCCACATCAGCCGCACAAAAAGAATCACTCCCGAAAGCAGAAAAAACCGTCCTGCAAACAGCACCCATTCCTGATTCATGGCAAATGCACTGAAAACGATACCTGCATTTAAAGTAATCACCATCAGAATGGCAGATTTTCGGTTTCCTCTTTTGGGACCCTCAAGATGACGAGGAAACATCCAATAGGCAGTGCCGAGTACAAACTGAAGAATCCAGCCAAGAAGAGCCATTTCATAGTGTACAGGCATCAGTGCCCAAAGTGCAGGTGATATCTCAAATCCTTTGTTCAGCAGTAAAAGCGATCCGGTCAGGAATGTAAGTAAAAACCAGACCAGTGAACTTCTTATCATCCAGATGCTGACTGATGGCATGAGATCTCAGGTTTTGGATTTACGTTTTCTTTTGGGCTGCACGCGCGGCCAGATTTCAGCTACATAGAGAACGGCGGCAGCAAGCTGTAAAAAGATGGATAATAGGATGATCCATTGTGCTGCAGAGAAACCGGTTTCATTTCCCGAAAATGGTTCGGATATAAACCGGAGAATCAGCCCGGTATTGAGCAATCCAAAAACAGACCAGGTGAGAAATGATTCTCTCTTTTGGCGGTCTCTTCGCTTTCGCGGAAACATCCAGATCGATACTCCCATAATAATCTGCGTGATCCAGCCGATGACGATCATATGCCAATAGACCGGAAGCAGCTGAATTTCTAACCCGATAAATGGCATCGAGTCAATGAAGAGCAGCAGCATTCCGGATGTCAGGTAGATCATACCGGCTTTTATGAACCAGCGGGTAACAGGAAGCAAAATATCTTAATTCTTAATTCTTAATTTTTAATTCTGAATCAGAGTAGTTGTTCTGCTTTTTTGAACAGGATATTATTCTCGAGGTGCACATGTTTGTGCAGGTCTTCCTCAAAATCTTCAAGATTTTTGTATAAGATCCGATATGTGGTACAGGCATCTTCAGGAGGAGTGTAGTCATTACTGAGAGAACGAATTTCTGCCATAACAGATCCCGCCGTTTCATGTTCATCTTCCATGGATGTCAGCAAGCTGCGCAGATTATCTGTCAGTTCTGTCTCCACGGGCTGCCCTGTCATTCGTTTTTCAAAAACGGATCGTATCGCAGGGAAAACACTCTCTTCCTCGCTCTCCAGGTGCTCGGTCAACTCTGATGCCAATTCCCGGAAGCGGTCATAGATCTCAACATTTTCAGGGTATGTTCTGCCATGGACGTGGGCAACTTTTTGCGCAAACGTGCTGATTTCCACAATTTTTCTTCTCACAAATCTGTGATGTGTACTTTCGATATGATCGATCAGGTGATCCGGGCTCCACCGGCTGAAGTCCATTCCGGAAACTGCAGGTTCCTCCAGGATATCATTGAGCTCTCTTAGTATCTGACCGGGATTCAGGTTTTTCTTTTTGCAGGCTTCCTGTAAAGTTTTGCCGCCACCGCAGCAAAAATCCAGGCCGTGCTGTTTGAGCACACCGGCCGCATTGTAATTTTGTGCAACAATTTCACCGACGGTAATTGTCTCGGGGTTAATCCCTTTTAAACTATTGGTATTCATTATATTGTGATGGTGTTTTTATTTTTTATTTCCAGCTGGCAGCCGGGTTTCTCTTTTGTCTCTTAGCCGCATCAACACAATTGAATCTGATGACCGGCTATGTAGATCGATTAAATATAAGATAAAAGACTACTTTATCCAAAATAGAGTGAATTAAATTTCCCTTGCTTTTTTAGCCCGGGTTATTCACCAAAAAATTAAATCACCATTTCTTTAAATATGTGAATAATCCAGACTAGAAAACCCTTCAAGTTTGCCAGGTTCATTTGTTAATAATCAAAAATGATTATCTTCGTTTTCCACAGACTATCAATCGATCCATTTGAAAAATGACAATAAAGAGATGGTTTTCAGTATTGTTTGCAATTTTAATTATAAGCTTTTCTGTATTTATGACTGCTTATTCGCAAGACACTGATCACATGCGCGCCAGGGACGCAGGTGTTGAACCAGGTATTTTAACACCCGGCCAATGGAATGCCATCACAGACGTAAAAGGAGTTCAGGTTGGCCATCATACATTGATCAGCGGTGATGATATCCGAACCGGGGTTACTGTGATTTTGCCGCATGAAAACGATGCGTTTCAAAGCCGTGTACCGGCGGCAGTCTATGTAGGAAATGGTTTTGGAAAAGCCCTGGGTTTCACACAGGTTGAGGAGCTGGGAGAGCTCGAAACACCCATCGGATTAACCAACACCCTAAGTATTCATACGGTTGCGAACGGGATCACAGATTACATTCTCAACCTGCCCGGGAATGAAAATGTACGGTCCGTCAACCCCGTTGTTGGTGAGACGAATGACGGCTGGCTGAATAACATCAGGAAGCGGGCTGTACTTCCGGAACATGTGTCGGAAGCGATTGAAAATGCAGAACCGGGTCCGGTGCCGGAGGGCAATGTCGGTGCGGGGACCGGAACCCGTGCACTCGGTTTTAAAGGCGGGATCGGAACATCATCACGGACACTTCCGGAAGAGATGGGCGGATATACCGTCGGGATATTGGTACAATCAAATTTCGGAGGGATATTAACGGTTGACGGCAGAAAAATAGGAGAAGAACTCGGAAACCACTACATGTCGCAGAATGTGCCGTATGATGTGGACGGTTCGGTGATGATCATTGTGGCAACAGATGCTCCTGTCACTTCCAGGAACCTGGAACGGCTTGCCAAACGTGCCTTTCTGGGTGTGGCAAGAGTCGGCGGGTTTGCTTCAAACGGAAGCGGTGATTATGTTATAGCCTTTTCCACCCATCCGGATGTTCGCAGGGACATAAATGAGAAAGAAATTACCCGGTCGATCCGGGAGCTTACAAACAGTGCCATGACTCCCCTCTTCCTGGCTGCTGTTGAGGCAACCGAAGAAGCCATCCTGAATTCCCTATTCATGGCAGAAACCATGAAAGGAGTGAACGGAAGAGTTCAGGAGGCCCTGCCGCTGGAAGCTGTTTTGAAAAACAAGGAACAGAATTGAGATTTGATGCCATTCCGAAAATGGTACGCAATGGATATCCATTAGAGCTATCGCTCACGATCAATTACAGAGGCTGCCCCAAAAAAAGTATTTGATTTAAGGCCACCTTAATAATTTATGTTTACTTCGTGAAGCTTCTTTCCGTAAGCAGACGGATTTGTGGCAAAAATCGTCATTTTATTGCCACGAGGTCACGAGGACACAAAGCAACACGAAGAACTCGTGCTAATCTAATTAAAGTTGATTTGCGGTCAACGATACTTTTTGGACAAACTCCAATGGATGAGAAAGGATATAGATAGTGTCTGTGACTAACCATCAATTACTGTTCCGTTTATGGAACGGCAATGGATATCTGTTAGAAATATGGCTATGGCTAACTATCAATTACCGTTCCGTTTACAGAACGGTATAGAAGCGGCCAAAATTCGGGGCTTTAGCCCCATTCCCAGATCTATTTTCTTGCAATCTCATAAACACCAATTGTAAATTTATCCGGATTGAAGTCTTCGATAATATAGAGCTGTTCCTGGTGGACATCACCAAGCGTACCCGGAAGTTCTGCCGTTCCATAATATTCGCTGCCGGTGCTGTTGTACACCGACACATAATTCTCTTTCGATAAGTAGTCACTCGTTTTCATCCAGGCATCGGTAAGCGTCTGAATGTGATTCAGGATGTAGGAATCCGTAACAAAAATTCCTGTACTATAGCTTGTATCTGTGGTTCTTCTTATTATTTCCCGTCGAGGCATGCTGGGGTCAATTTTCTCTTCCCGATTTTTCCAAAAGGATGATGTAGAAACAAAATGACTGACTTTATCTGATCTCTGTAAATCAAAAACCTGGATCCTGGATGATGAAACTAACGTTGAAATCAGACGATTAGAGTTTGTATCAATTGTAAAGTTATGGAGTGTGAGATAGCTGTTAGCGTCATTCAAAAAGGGTTCAAACTGGCCAATCAGGTCAATTAATGTGGCAGTTGAAAGATCATACCGTGCTATTAGTTTTGAATTCGTTCTGTCATGGAATTTATCGGCTTCCAGGATTTGAATATAAAGAGTATCTTCATCGACAAAGATATCCCTTGAATTGATATACATATTTTGATTTTCAAAGAGGGAAAATGTGTTCATCAATGTCCCGTCAATGTGGAATACCTTTACAATAAATTGTGATTCATCAACAACCACAAGGCGGTCATTTTCTACAAAGTAGCCTGAGATCTGGAGAAATTCTTCCGGCCCGGATCCTGTCCCACCTATGACATTCATCAAATCCCCCTGCCGGCTAAAAAGATAGATAAGCTGATTACCGTCATCGGCAAACGATAATATTTCACCCGAGCTGTCTATCATCAGCCCCTCCCTGAATTTTCCGAATAAATGATCACCGGCGTTTAGAACAATGGTATCCACCTGTTCGAGGCTGACGGATTTCTCGTTAATTGGTGTGCTGTAGGTCAGTTCATTGTCCGGGTCATCTGAATTGCACCCCCAAAAAAAGCTAACAAAAATAACTGGTATGAATAGGCGGAGGATCTTTTTCATAAAATCAGTAAGTAAATACAGTTTTATACTGTATTGGCATATAATTGAAAAACAAAACACCATCAATTATTAAGAGTTAAATGATAAATAGATGTAAATAAGGAAAAAGTCAAAGAAAGATATTAGCAAAATTTTCGTATTGAGTTGTGTTTAAATCAGTGTTTCTAAAAAATAACGATGAAACTATAAATTAAATAGTCAATGCGGCTAAAGCCAGTTAATTGGGGATGATTCCTACTTTTCCGTTCCGTAAACGAAACGGCAATGGATAAGAAAAGATATAGATGGAGCTTATGACTAACCATCTATTACCATAAGGCTTTAGCCAACAGTAATGAAACTACCAAAATTCGGGGCTTTAGCCCCAATATCGAAAATTAATTTCTATTCAGATCAAAAAAATTCAAAACTCAAAATTCAAAATCCCCAACCTTAACCCCACGCCCCGGAAACGGAATTTCAAGCTGCTTCCCCAGAGAGGCTTCATTCAGGTTCAGGTTCGAAACCGTAACACCGATCAGCCGCACCTCTCTCATCCCTGCTTCCGTATCATTCAGCAGGTGAAGGGCCAGTTCTGAAATATCATCCACACTGTTCAGGTAGTGCTGCACAGAAATACTGCGGGTTACGGTTTCAAAATTTTTATACCTGATTTTCAGCGTAATCGTCTTCCCCTCTGCAGCCAGTTTTCCCATGGCGGCGGCAACCTTGCCCGAGAGCTCCCGGATAAACGATTCAATCCACTCCATATCGATAACATCTTCCGAAAACGTTCTCTCCTTACCAATCGATTTTCGGATTCTGTCCGGTTTCACTTCCCTCAGGTCAATTGCACGTGCAATCCTGTAATAGTGATGGCCGGATTTCCCGAACTCCTTAACCAGTTCAACTTCGTCCCACTCCTTTAGATCTTTACCTGTATAAATCCCGAGGAGCTCCATCTTTCGCTGGGTTGCCTTGCCCACACCGTGAAATTTTGAAATCTCCAGGGATTCTACAAAGGCTTCTGCCTCCTTCGGCCGAATCAGGCAGAGTCCGTCAGGTTTATCCATATCGGATGCGATCTTTGCCAGGAATTTACTGGATGAGATTCCAGCAGATGCTATGAGCCCGGTAGTATTTCTAATTTTCTTTTTGATCTCCCTTGCGATCAGGGTTGCAGACGGATTTTCAAAATAGTTATTTGTGACATCCAGATAGGCTTCATCCAGGGAGAGCGGTTCAACCAAGTCTGTGTATTCGTAGAAAATTTCACGGATTTGATGAGAGACCTGCTTGTAGACATCAAACCGGGGTTTCAGAAAAATTGCCTTGGGACAGAGCCGCACAGCCCGTGATGCCGGCATGGCCGAATGCACACCAAATTTCCGAGCCTCATAACTGGCTGCAGCAACCACACCTCTTCCCTGGGGCGATCCGCCAACAACAACCGGCTTGTTCTTGTATTGCGGAAAGTCGCGCTGCTCAACAGATGCAAAAAAAGCATCCATGTCGATGTGAATAATCTTTCGAAAACCTGCGTCGCCTCTGTCCTTCATTTCATGAAAATCTGTATTGTTACATCAGCAAACAAATGGAAAAATCCTTACATTTAAATCGGTTTGAACTTATAAGAATCACAAAACAATTTATTCAATTTTTATGGAAGAAGTTAACGGTACCACAATTTACTGGCTGATATCTATTGGTTTGATGATCGGCTACGTTGTTTGGCTTTTCATGGGGAAACGATGCATGAACCTGACCGGAAACCTGATTGGAGGAGTGACAGGGGCTGTTATTATTGGTATTTGTGCGATCTACATGAATCTTGTCGGCCCTCTTGTCTATGCTTCAATCGGTTCTGTAGCCTTCTTATTCCTGGTAAATATTTTCAGTACTAAAGTGGAGCACAGTGATCATGCTCAGACCACGTAGTGTCAAGTAGTAAATAAAATGTCGGGCAAGTGAGAAAAAAAGTGAAAACTGAAAAGTGGTCAGCTTCACTTTTAACAACTCAATATAATTCTGTCTTTTCATCGCTGACACAACAATAGTGAACAAGTAATACATTTTGAAACTTCCGCCCATTTATGGATATGTAATCTGGCTTCTGCCTGAAAAAAAGAGAGCAAATGAGCTACAGAAAATTATCGGGGAGCTGGCACGAACCTTTCATTCAATTCCTTTCCATCCTCATATTACCCTGACTCCCTGTCCGGACGATATGCCTTTTGAAAAACTGAAAGCCATTTGCGAAGATCTTGCCAACAACTTTAAACCTCTCGAACCGGATTTGCTGAAAATCAGCTCGCTGAACAATAATTACCAAAGTTTGTATATACAAATTAAGAGATCAGATCAGCTTATTGAGCTCAGAAAAACCGCCAGGAGCAAGACAGGGCTTGAACCGGACCATTCCTATATGCCGCATCTGAGCTTGTTCTATGGGTTTCTCAGTGATGATCAGCGAAGAGAGATCACAGGTAGATTGAGCAGCTCCATTCCGGAAAGGATCCATGCAGACCAGCTTGCACTGGTACAATTAAACGGAACGCCGGATACCTGGCAGATCGTGCATTCTGTTCACCTTTCGATGAACGAAGAAAAATAACCGGAACATGACCGTCCAAAAAACTAACTGTTGAATCTGACTCACAATTTCACGACAATCTACCAACCCAGAGAAATTTTAAACAGATAAAATAAATTGATGTCAGGATATAAATTTTTTGAAGAGGTTAACAAAAATTTTGACCGTGCCGCTTCCTACACAAAATTCGACAAGGGACTCTTATCACAAATCAAGATCTGCAATGATATTCTTCATATAACTTTTCCCCTTGAACGGGATGACGGTACAATTGAAGCAATCCATGCCTGGAGGGTTGAGCACAGCCATCACAAACTCCCTGTAAAAGGCGGAATTCGTTACAGCTTGACTGTCAACGAAGATGAAACAATGGCGCTTGCCGCACTGATGACTTACAAATGTGCTGTTGTTGATGTGCCGTTCGGAGGCGCAAAAGGCGGTATTAAGATTGATAAATCGAACTATTCCCAGGAAGAACTGGAGAGAATTACACGACGTTATACTCACGAGCTTATAAAAAAGAACTTCATCGGCCCCGGCTCAGATGTTCCGGCTCCTGACTATGGTACCGGAGCACAGGAGATGGCATGGATACTGGATACATTCCGGCAATCTGTTACCGATATTAATGCTGAAGGGTGTGTTACAGGTAAACCGATTCCGATGGGCGGGATCCGGGGACGTAAAGAAGCGACGGGCCGGGGTGTGTTTTTTGGTATCCGCCAGGCTTGCGAAGATAAAAGTGATATGGAATCAATTGGACTCGATCCGGGTCTTGAAGGTAAAACATTTGTAATCCAGGGCTTGGGAAATGTTGGATATCATGCCGCAAAATATATGATTGAAGGCGGGGCTAAGCTGATTGGAGTGGCTGAGATGGAGGGATCTATCTATAATGAAAACGGAATCAGCCTGGAGAATCTCGTGAGATTCAGAAAAGAGACCGGTTCAATTATTGGTTTTGAAGGATCCAAAGAGTTAGAGAACAACAAGGCGGTGCTGGAATGTCCGTGTGATATCCTGGTTCCCGCAGCTCTCGAAAATCAGATTACTGAAACCAACGTAAAAAATGTAAAAGCCAAAATAATCGGTGAAGCTGCAAATGGACCTACAACATCAGCTGCGCATGATTATTTAAAAGAGCGGGGCTGCCTCATTATTCCGGATAATTATCTGAATGCTGGCGGTGTTACCGTCTCTTACTTCGAATGGCTGAAAAATTTACAGCATGTCCGTTTTGGACGCATGGGAAAACGATTTGAAGAGAACAGCTACCGGAAAATTCTTTCGGTGATTGAAAATTTATCTGACAGGAGATTCAGCTCGAAAGAACTGAACTATCTTGCACAAGGTGGTGGCGAAAGCGAACTGGTTGATTCGGGCCTGGAAGAGACAATGAGCAATGCCTACGAAGAGATCAATGAACTTCGTAAAATACACGATGTTGACCTCAGAACAGCCGCTTTTATCAGTTCAATCAATAAAGTCGGAATTATCTATGAACAGATGGGAATATTTCCATGATTGCTTAATGACGCCCGAAAACGCCTTAAAAAAAAGAAGCCCCTATCCTTTTACA
This sequence comes from uncultured Balneolaceae bacterium, assembly GCA_964449075.1. GTDB lineage: Bacteria > Bacteroidota > Rhodothermia > Balneolales > Balneolaceae > CAYVBJ01. The sequence continues at coordinate 6,575 of CAYVBJ010000002.1, read as the reverse complement.
GATAAGGGCCTTAAGAGGCTTCAAGCCATTTGGCTTATGGATAAAGTGCAATCAATATCCTGACTTGGTAACCATTTTTTGCTGCCCTGCGAGGCAACAACCTAAACCAAAACAAACACTACATTCAGTAGCTACGATAAAGACGTATAAAGGTTGCAAATTGTTTTATTAGAATTGTAAAAAATTGTTTTTATGGCTTTTTTTCTGACTATGTTTTTGCTCCCGGTAACAATTATTCTCCTTTCTGTATACCTGGCATACTACAAAAAATTTAATCGCTGAAACTGCGATGGACGAACAGCAAATTGTAAACCTGTCTGAAGATGCACCGCTTGAATATGCCGTTGCTGCATTTATCCTTTACCTTTGTTTACTGATCGGTATCGGGTTGTATGCAAGTCGCTTTTCTTCAAAAGGAATTTCAGAATTCTTTATAGGCGGACGTAAAATAAACCGGTTTGTAATGGCACTTTCAACCGTGGTTTCGGGCCGCAGTGCCTGGCTTTTACTTGGGGTAACCGGAATGGCTTATGCGCGCGGACCTTCAGCAATCTGGGCTGTTGCGGGATACATAATTGTAGAGTTATTTCTTTTTCTCTACTACGCAAGGCGCCTCAGAAATTTTACGGAAGCCAGGGATTGTATCACCGTACCCGATTTTTTTGTGGAGCGATTCGGCGATAAAACCGGTCTGCTGCGAATAACCATGGTTTTCATATTTATGATTTTTATGGTGGGTTATGTTTCATCGCAATTTGTGGCGGGGGGAAAAGCATTTGCATCCGGGTTTGGAATGGACGTTTCAACAGGACTGATACTGACGGCTGTTATTGTTCTGCTATATACAACCCTCGGAGGTTTTTTAGCCGTCAGCCTTACCGATATGATCCAGGGGATTTTGATGATTGTGGCGCTGGTTGTACTTCCCGTTGTTGCTATTGTAAATGCGGGCGGACTCACTTCAGTCCTCGACCAGCTCTCAATGATGGATGCCATCTACGTCGACCCGTTTGCTATATCAGCAGGAGCCGCAATTGGCTTCCTGGGTATTGGCCTGGGTTCTCCCGGTAATCCGCATATCCTGGCGCGTTATATGTCGATCGATGATCCGAAGCAGCTCAGGTACGCCGCTGTTGTGGGAACTACCTGGAATGTGCTGATGGCTTGGGGAGCCGTATTTACCGGCATCGTAGGCAGAATCTATTTTCCTGAAACAGAGATGCTGGTTGCAAATGATACGGAAAGCCTCTTTCCGATGCTGGCACAGATGCATCTTCATCCGTTTCTGTTCGGAATTGTTCTGGCTGCTATCTTTGCGGCCATCATGTCTACAGCCGACTCTCAGTTGCTGGTCGCGGCATCAAGCATTGTCCGCGATCTCTATGACAAACTGATTAAAAAAGAGGAGGAGCTGCCTCAAAAGCGACTGGTAATCATCAGCCGGACGGTTGTCTTTCTTCTTGTTGGACTGTCTCTGGCTCTCGCATTTATTGCTAAGGACCTCGTTTTCTGGCTGGTTCTTTTTGCCTGGGCAGGTCTTGGCGCAGCGATCGGCCCTACGTCCATTCTTGCCCTCTACTGGAAAGGGACTACCGGTGCAGGTGTGCTGGCCGGAATGATCACAGGCACAGTTGTGGCAATTGGCTGGTATCTTATTCCTGCGCTTAAAAACAGCATCTATGAATTGATCCCGGCCTTTTTAATGGCACTATTTGTAACCTGGATCGTGAGTCTTATGACAACGCCGGCAGAGGAGACAGAGCGTGCATTCGAAGATATGTTTGATGAGTGAGATGAATCGTACCTACGGCACTGAAAGTCAGGTTGGCGGGCTATAATCCCGGATTGAAATCCGGGGCTACAATACCGGATATGTCTGACGGCATACACTGTCTATATAGCAGGTTAAAGAAGAAAATAGGGTATTCCTTACTGGCAGTATATGAAGAGGCATTTGCCGAACCAAGGCAAAATTATTTTTTTGGATTTGTAAGGTCAATCCCACCATTTTACCTTCGCCTTGCTGAGGAAAAAATTTCTTGGTGAGAAATACGGGCTACCCACCAAATGTCCCTGAACCGGGACATTTTTATTTATTCTCCAATATACTGTCAATAATTTTCATATTATCCACAGCATCTTGCAGGTGTGTGGGTACATCGGTGTTGTCGAGAATAGATTTTGCAAACAGGTCACCCTGAATGGTGTAATGATTACAGGGTGCAAAACGGATCGTTTCAACCGTATCTCCGGAATAAACATAAAGTTCGGTTTCACGGTCAACAGGCGGATTGAAAGGCATATTCATCTCAATACGCGCAATTGTTCCCATTATCTGAACATGCTGCAGGCCTGCGCACTGCATGGAACATGTAAATGTGGATGTGCCGCTTTCAAAATCAAGAAGTCCGGATGAGAGAATATCTACACCATATTCGGGATGAATTTTGGTAATACTCTGTACCTGGTCAGGATTTTTATCAAAGAGAAATCTTGAGAGCGAAATATTGTAGCATCCCACATCCATCAGTCCGCCTCCGCCCATTCCAGGTCTAAACCGGATATTCTCCGGTTCATCTTTAAAGTAAGTGAAAAATGAGTGTATCGATTTCAAGGATCCGATCCGGCCTTCATCGATGAGGCTTTTGGTCCGAATCCACCGGGGATGGTGCCGGTACATAAATGCTTCCATCACTTTCAGGTGAGGATACTCTGCCGATGCATCCAATAATTGCTGTGCTTCGACGGCGTTCAGGCCAATCGGTTTTTCACACAAAACATGCTTGCCGGCTTCCAGTGCTTTTATCGACCAGGGCACATGTAAGTGATTAGGAAGCGGGATATAAACCGCATCAATCTCCGGATCAGCCAGGAGCTTTTCATAAGATTCATAGGCTTTCGGGATATTGAGTATTTCCGCAGCTTCTATTGCCTTGTTTCTCTCCCTCGATGCAATTGCGGCTATTTCAGTGTACTCTCCATTCTGCATGGCAGGAATCACCTGTTCGATGCCAATTTTAGCCGTGCTTAAAATGCCAAACCTGATTTTGTACATCCGGTTCCTCTGTTTTAATTTGTTAAAGAATGGTTCATGAATAAATATATGAAAATATAAACTATTTACACCTCCCGGTTAAACATTTTGATTTTCAATCCGAAAAAATATATAATATTAATGTACTTAAACCGTTTTTAAGTACGATAGCATTAAATGTGATTTCACTAAAATTCTAACGAAATTGCCATGCCATGACCGAGAGAAAAAAGCCCGATGCCGATCTGAGAAACTACTATACCGTAATACTGGAATTTGGACTAATTCTTGCACTTGCCATTTTTATTGTAGCCGTAAATCTTGATTTACGCAGCGAAACAACGCAGGACTACCAGATTGAAGAGCAGGAAGTAGTCGAAATGGAAGAGATTGAGATTACGAAACACGTGGAGACTCCGCCACCACCACCGCGTCCGCCTGTACCCGTTGAAGTTCCAAATGATGAAATCATTGAAGATGTGGAAATAAATATTGACGCGGAGATGACTCTTGACGGTCCGTTGAGCACACCGCCTCCCCCGCCGCAGGAAGAAGAGGAGGAAGAAGAGGACTTTTTTGTTGTGGTTGAAGAGATGCCTGAACTGATTGGCGGACTGGGTGAACTTCAAAGAAAAATCAACTATCCTGAAATGGCACGACGCGCAGGAATAGAAGGCCGTGTTATCATTCAGTTTATTGTTAATGAAAGAGGAGAAGTTGAAGACCCAAGAGTTATGAGAGGAATTGGTGGCGGTGCTGATGAAGAGGCACTCCGGGTAGTACGTCAGGCTAAATTCCGTCCGGGTATGCAGCGCGGACAGCCTGTTCGTGTACAATACAGTTTACCAATTGTATTTCAGCTTCATAATTAAAACCCTGACTATTTAAAAAAAAGCCGTTCAGGGTAAGTCTGAACGGCTTTTTTTATGATCCAAAAACGCTTACAAATATCGGGGTTTTAATTTTTAAGGTCAAAACCGGCGTCAAGTGCCTGGTTAATCCTTTCGAGTGATTCTGAGAGATGCGCCCGTGTATAGTCATCAAATTCAGCAGTGGGAGGTGTTAATCTCCTGCTGAGCCGTTCCTGCAGATCCCTGACCTGCATCCTGGCTACCGACCTGGCATCAGCAGGCATGTTGTCTGATGCATTGGTCACAATATCAATCATCTCTTCCAGGTGAGCCCTCTGAAGATCACGGCGGTTACCGTTTATATTGGTGCCGGGTGATGTCCACACTTCACTCCAGATCGCTTCTGAAAGATGACTCATCAGTTCCGGAATGGTTACGGTTTCTTCAGCTCCGAATTTCACTTCGGTATCCCTGATACGGGAGAGCCGTGTCTCATTCAGCAGCTGAGTGAGTACGCTTGTCTGCACACCCAGCATCATCTCATGCAGAGGATAGTCAATGCGGCCGCTGTACGTGTTGCTCTGTCCCCAGTGGCTCCAGCGGTTGGCGCCGAATTTTTGGAAAACGTCCTGTGGTAAATCAATCACATCCTCAGTAAAAAGATAATCAACGATGGTATTCAGGGCTTCCGTTTGTTTTTCACGGGCAACAGGTTCAAACGGCATGCGTCCATCCGGATCACCAACACGATCGCGGTACTGGTACTGTCCGCCAATATACTTTACAGTCGGTGCAAGCGCACGTGCATATTGAAAGAACATATTCTGAAACAGATCTGTCAATTCGTGGTAGGGCATATTGTCTTCAAGAGCAATTTCCGGAAGCTGCGGAATCATCCCGCGAATCAATTCTGCACGCTGCTTTCCCCAGGCAAGCGGGTCATCACCCAGGTCGAACACATTCACAGTGGGATCAACAGCAGACGCCCCCCTGGCATCTTCGTCCGAACCGTAGGCATGGCCGGGTTGAGCGGCCATGCGTGCAATTTCCTCCGCGTCTCCGTCATCCGGGGTATAACCGTAACTGATTGCCCAGCGGTCGTATGACCCTATACCCGGGTTGTAAAAATGTCCGGTCTCTTCTGTATCCGGCGCAATATTCGGTGATGGATATTCCATCGCAGAGCTGAATACACCGTTTTCTTTTGCCCAATCGGCATCATAAAGTTTATCCATCGGTGTATCTGTGGATGACCTGAAATTATGGCGAAGCCCCAGGGTGTGACCCACTTCATGCATGGTTACCCATCGCACAGCTTCATCCAGGTACTCATCCGGAACGGGTTCATTTGCTGAGATTTCACCCTTTGCCATCAGGTATCCCCTGATCAGGTTTCCCTGGGTACCCAGCTCATTGTAGAAACTTGCTGTTTTCACTCCCTGCTGCATCTGTTCCATTTCAGCTTCCGAGACATTGTAGATCTCATCAATAGCCGTCCGGGGATCCACCATATTCCGGTATGTGGATTTAAAACCCATAATCATGTTGGCTTCGAAGAGTATATCCGCATCGAGGATCTCTCCGGTCCTCGGATCCACAATTGAGGGACCGATCGCACCGTAACCGGGCTGATCGGAGACATTCCATCGAAGGGTTGCATAGCGGATGTCGGCAGGGTCTGCATCTTCCGGAAGCATCTTCGCCTGGATTCCGTTTCTGAAACCGGCCGCTTCATAGGCATCAGCCCACGCTTCCACACCTTCCATCATCGGTTTGCGGTAACGCTCGGGAACGGTATGGTCAATATAATAGACAATCGGCTCCTTCGGTGTACACAGACCATCACTTCCGGCCTCACCGTCACATTCAATACGCCACTTGTTGATATGCCGTTTAAAAAATGTCTTATCCACCTCTGTAAAATCTTTATGGACGGTCATAAAATATCCCACCCGGTCATCCGCAAACCGCGGTTTCATGGGCTCTTCCGGAAGACGCGCAAGCGTGTAGTGAAGAGAGAGCGGGATAAAGCGTCCGTCTGCAACCGAGCGGGGTGCAGACATCTCGTTATTTTTAAAAGTCAGCCGTGCCTGAATATTTGTGTTATCGGGAAAAGAATTGACAGATTCGAGATGGCTCCGGCTTTTATCGAACGAAACCCGTCCGGGCTGACCCGGTTTGCTTGCAACGGCAAAAGAGACCCGCCGGCTGATATTGGAAAGATCTCCCACAAACCAGTCGTAGACATTTACAAGCATCACGCTGTCTTCACTGGTTGCTTCCACTTTAGCAGTTTCAACAACCGAATCGCCATAGGTAAGTGTCAATGCTTTTTGCTGAGGCGTATCCTCATCGGTTTTATAGCGATGGGGTTTTTGAACCAAAAATATTTTGCCTTCATGCTTCTGCAGTGCCACAATATTGGGTTCAAAAATGCTGAGCATGGTACCCCCGTAAAGACCGGAAGCGCCCACGCCCCTTGCAATCTGGTAACTCATCAGAAAATCACGTTCCAGGTGATTCTGATCAATTGCCATATAGAGTTTATCCTCGGTTTGATAGAGATCAAAGAATCCCTCGATGTGAGTGGCATCTTTAATAAGTTTGTTAAACGCATCTCCGTCATTTTGCTCTTCCTGAGCATTTTTATCTGCTGATTTTTTCTTTTTCTGCGCATCCGCCTGGAAAGG
>CAYVBJ010000001.1:0-180382 GCA_964449075.1 uncultured Balneolaceae bacterium | reverse complement strand
CCAGGATTTGTATGTTGCTAACGGGTATGTTTCAGCAGAAATGGGTACGGATTACTGGTATGATTTTTCTAAAATCGCCGGTGGCAATCAAGCCATTATTGAGGATGCTAAAAACTGGCCGGATATGGACGGGAGAAGCCTGTCAGGGTATCAGCAAAACAGAATCTGGCTGAATGACGGCGCCGGACGTTTTCGGGAAGTCTCTTCGAATGTGGGTGGTTTCCTGGATCTTGATAGCCGTTCGGTTGCATTTGCTGATTTAAATAACAGTGGTACTCTTGATATAATCGTTGCTACTCAAAACAACGAGGCAAAGGTTTACCGGAATAATACGGACCCTGCCAGCAACTGGATTTCGTTTCACCTTGAGGGCACGGATAGTAATCGCAGTGCAATAGGTGCCATCATTGAACTTTACTGGGATGATAAACGACAGGTGCAGGTTGTAAGCGGCGGAAATGCATTCAGTTCTCAAAATCAGAGACCTTTACATTTTGGACTGGGAAAAAGCGAAGAAGTTGAAAAAGCGGTTATAAAATGGCCTTCAGGCAGGGAACAAGTAATTGATAAACCCGAAATTTCCAGGTTACACCGGGTTACAGAACCTACTGGTAATTAATATTTTATCTTTATGAAAACAGACGTAAAAGGGGAATTCAGTAAAGAAGAAACCGTCTACCGGGATGGGGATCTCGCGAGCCGGGAATCCAGCTCCACACCGTCAGCAGTTTCAAAACTGTTTGGCAAAGCAGATCTCAAGTATGGCAAAACATACATGGCACCTCTGCTGATCACTGGAATTCTTCTTGCAGGTCACCTCTCATTCGGAATTCTTGAAAGCTACGATAAATTTATTGCAGCTATTTTAGCAAGTTTTGCAGCAGAACTTGTGCTGGGCCGGTTTATAACCGGTAAATGGAGAAATCTCACAAGTGCTTACATATCCGGTATCAGTGTTGGAATTTTGGTTCGCTCACCAATGATTTGGCCGTTTGTGCTTTGCAGTTTGCTTTCGATCTCATCTAAATATGTATTAAGATACAAGGGAACACATATCTGGAACCCTTCAAATTTCGGCATTGTCGCACTGATGATTATAGCTGCCGACAGTGCAGCCGTACTCACAGTTCAGTGGGGCAACAACATGTGGGCAATGGTGGTTATCTGGGTGGTAGGCTTCTTCTCACTCTACAAAGTTGACAGGTTTCATATTTGTGCAACTTATGTATTATCATTTCTTGCTTTTGGCTGGCTTCGCAGCATGTATACCGGTGATCCCTATTTAAGTGAAATTGCACTCATTACCGGCCCCATGTACCAGCTGTTTGTGCTATTTATGATTACAGACCCAAAAACAACCGTTCGATCCAGGTGGGGTCAATACCTTGTAGCTTTTCTGATCGCCTTTGTTGAAATGATATTCAGACTGAATGAAGCTGTTTATGCTCCGTTTTATGCTCTTTTTCTTGTCGGACCCGTCTCGCTTATTATCGAACTTTGGTGGAAAAACCAAAAAGCGGCTAAATTAAGTGTCAGCAATTAAGTGAGAACACAATGTGATCGAACTTCAAAATATTACGAAAATTTATCCCGGTGATGTCCGGGCAGTGGATAATGTATCACTTAAAGTGAGAAAGGGGGAAATTCTCGGCCTTATCGGGAAGAGCGGATGTGGAAAAACGACTACTCTCAAAATCATCAACCGGCTGATTGAGCCTACTGATGGCAGCATTCTGGTTGACGGTGAAAATGTATTGGATAAAAATCCCCAGGATCTGCGGCGTTCTATCGGTTATGTGATTCAGCATATCGGGTTGTTCCCGCACATGACGATCCGGGAAAATCTTGAAACTGTTCCGAAATTGCTGAACTGGACAGAAGATAAGATCCAAAAAAGATGCCTGGAACTTATGGAGCTTATCGGTCTCGATCCGGATGATTTTCTGGATAAAATGCCTGATCAGCTGAGCGGCGGACAGCAGCAGAGAATAGGCCTGGCCAGGGCCTTGGCTTCAGATCCGCCAGTTGTACTGCTTGATGAGCCTTTTGGCGCTCTTGATCCGATTACAAGGGAAAACATTCGGGAAGAGTTTACCCGGCTGCAAGCACGCATTCAAAAAACTATGGTGATGGTTACTCATGATATTTTTGAAGCATTTGAACTGTGTGACAGGATTTGTCTTCTTGATAAAGGAAAACTACAGCAAGTGGGAAAACCTGCGGAATTACTGTTTCATCCCGAAAATGAATTTGTAAAAACCTTTTTTGATTCAAATCGCTTTTTACTTGAATTGAGTATACTCAAATTGCAGGATGTAATTCACTATGCGGAGCCTTATCAAGGTGATGCTCAGGAAACACTGACACTGAATTCATCATTGCCAATTCTGAAAGCGTACGAGCTGATTGAAAAGAATCCAAAAGATGCCATTTGTGTAAACGTTCTGAACAATTCTGGTGAAAGCGAAGGCGTCTATCAATCCGAAGAACTGTTCAATGCATTAACCAGCGCAAGAAAAGCGATAACGTGATATGGAGCAGTTATTTACATTCATAGTTGAGAATTCATCCGAGATGCTGCGGCAGACCGGAGAGCATATAGCTCTTACATTTATTGCATTGGCCATAGCGATCCTGGCCGGGTTGCCGCTTGGAATCCTGGCCACACGATTTAAAAAACTGGAGACATCGGTTCTTGGGAGTGTGGGTGTTATTCAGACGATACCAAGTATTGCATTGCTGGGCATTCTGTTGCCTGTTTTTGGTATAGGTGTGGTTCCGGCTGTGGTTGCCCTGTTTCTCTATGCACTGCTGCCTATTGTTCGGAACGTCCATTCCGGTATCAATGGTGTGGATGCCTCAGTAACAGAAGCGGCCCGCGGGATGGGTATGTCAGATAATCAGATCCTAACCAGGATAGAATTGCCGCTGGCCGTACCGGTAATCTTTGCAGGAATCAGAACGGCTACGGTTATAAATGTAGGCGTAGCTACTCTCTGCGCACTGATTGGAGCCGGCGGACTCGGTGAATTTATCTTTCGCGGAATTGCACTTAATAATGTTCAGATGATTTTAGCCGGGGCTGTACCTGCTGCTTTGCTGGCTCTTGGTTTTGATATGCTCCTGGGGTTTATTCAAAAACATATTAAAATCCTGATCAAACCATTTTATTACATTGCTGCAGTATTGCTTATCGTGAGTGTTCCGTGGCTGTTTATGTCGATATTTGATTCAGATGAACAATCGTTCAGGGCAGGGATGCCCACTGAGTTTATGGAGAGAGCAGACGGGTACAAAGCATTGAAACAGCATTACGGTTTTGATATACCAACAATGGAGATGAACCAGGCGCTGATGTACCAGGCGATAAAAAATAAAAGGGTGGATGTTATTGGAGGCTATTCAACGGATGGACGAATTGATGCTTTTAACTTAAAAGTGCTTCATGATGATAACAATTTTTTCCCTCCCTACAGTGCGGCACCCCTGGTGCATGAAGAAACTTTAAGACAATATCCTGAATTGGAAAACGCACTGGACAGATTGAGCGGCCTGATATCGAATGAAGATATGATCGAAATGAACTTCAGAGTAGATGAAAAAGGTGAAAATCCCAAAGTTGTTGCTGTCGAATTTCTAAAAGAAAAAGAATTGCGCACCGAAAAAGAGAGGCAAGGGTCTGAGGATATAATTGTAGGCGGGAAAAATTTTACCGAACAGTTTATTCTTGCAGAGATGTTTAAGAATGTTATTGAAAATTATACAGAACTTGCAGTCGGAACCCGTCTCGGACTTGCCGGAACACAAATTGTATTCGGTGCACTGATCAATCGTGAGATCGATCTCTACCCGGAGTATACTGGAACCGGCCTGTATGTATTGCTGAAAGCAGATTCCGAGAAGGCCCAAGAACTTGGAAACAGCCAGCAGCAGGTTTTTGAATATGTAAAAGAAGAGACAAAAAAAGAATTCAATCTGGTTTGGCTCGATCCGCTTGGTTTTGAAAATACATACGCCATGATGATGCGCAGTGACCAGGCAAACCGGCTGGGAATAGAGTCGATTAGTGACCTTGTAGATTACTTAGATAATCGCCGGGTTCCGTTGAGATGAATTTTACGTTCTGATAATATCAGCCAAAATTCCAATTTACTCCCCGCCCGATCTCTGGATCAGGAAAATTCCAGTCAACAGCACCCTGGTCACAAGCGTACATGCAGGTTCCGCACTCAATGCAGTCTTCTACCTGGAAATGGACTTTTCCTTTGTCATCCGTTGTATAGCAGTTCGCCGGGCAAACATAGGTAGTGCATTTATGCGGGCACACAGAGTTGCAAATGTCAGTATTAACCACAATATGCGGTTTGATATCCGATTTTGCCTGGTTCCTGTAATTTACAAGACCCAGGCGTTCTGTCAGTTTTAAATTTTTCATAGTGATTTGGCTCCTTTAAATCCTAATTTAATCAGGTCCCACGTGGATGCATGTTCTTTTATGGATTCACGCATTAGCTTATGCGCTTTTTTGGTCGGTTCACTTTTGATAGTAAAAAATTTACGCCCGAAATCGTTAATCAGGTTTGGAACTTTGCCTACCATCATGGGATCATGCAACAGATGAACAGCATCCTGAAAATTGTTTATATCTTTCATTACGTAGCTGTCCGACAATTTATTTTCATACTCTTTCAAATATCCGGCTGTGAAGTCCTCTTTTTCTTTGGCCGAAACGATGGTTTCCGCTGCAAGAATGCCTGAGCGCATGGCATAATCCATTCCCTGGATAGCTTTTCCGGCGTTCATCAAAAGATTGGCAGCTTCACCGCAAATCAGAACACCATCTTTGTAAAGCTTTTCAGGCATCACCCGTTTATCTCCTGAAGATACAACGTGGGCCGAGTATTCAACAATTTCTCCGCCACGTATTGTATCGGCGATGACCGGATGTGATTTGAAGTGGTTTAGTACGTCGTGCGGTTTTTTCACTTTTTCCCGAAGATCCTTGATTCCCAGTACCAGTCCGATCGAGATGGTATCCCTGTTGGTATAGAGAAATCCTCCGCCTTCTACACCATCCGTTGCATAACCTACAAATTCATTACTCATTCCGCTCAGGCCATTCAGCTGAAAGCGGTCTTCCAGTTTTTCTCGGTCAAACCGGATAATCTCTTTGATGCCTGTGAGCATATGATCAGCGGGCACATAACTTTTCTGCAAACCTATTTGCCGGGTAAGCAGATTATTTACACCTTCTGCTATGATAATGCTGTCTGCATAGAACTTTTCATCCCCAGTTCTGATACCGACAGCTTTGTCGTCTTCCATCAATATCTCTTCAACCAGGATATTTGTTGCAAGAAAAGAGTCCATTGAATAATCACTTTCAGCAATCGCCTCTTCGACCTTGCCGGCCAGCCAATGATCAAATTTAGCCCGTAAAACCACAACTCCTGAGTACGGAGTTTCAGAAAAGTGTGACGATTTAAAATCAACTGAAAATGTTGATTGATCATCCATGAACGTAAGTCTTCGATGGTTTATAAAACGTTCCCATCCGCCGTCTTTCTCTTCCCAGTAGTCAGGGACAAGCTTGTTTAAGTCATGACCCCATAAAACGCCGCCTGACACATTTTTTGACCCTGCAAACTCTCCTTTTTCAATCAGAAGAAACTTCATATTATTTTTGGCGAGGGTCATAGCGGCAGCAAGACCGGCAACACCCGCACCTACAATAATACAATCAAATTTTTCATCCATATCAGTTTTTTATTTTTTTTATCTCTTCTATAAAAGGAGGGAGTACTTTGTAGAGATCACCCACAATACCATAATCAGCGATGTCGAAAATCGGTGCGTCAGGGTCTTTGTTAATAGCGACAATCACTTTGCTGTTAGCCATACCGGCTACGTGCTGAATAGCTCCCGATATTCCGATTCCGATATAGAGTTGTGGTGAAACCACCTTGCCGGTCTGTCCGATCTGAAGACTTGGGTCATATACACCAGCTTCCGTAAGTGCTCGTGAAGCACCGATTCCCGCATTCAAAAGAGAGGCGAGTTCAGAAACAAGCTTCTGTCCCTCTTCATCCTTAGCACCTCTGCCGGCAGCGACAATGGTTTCTGCCTCAGCCAGGTCAATCCTTTCCGAGGATGAAGTAATAATTTCTCTCAGAGTAATTCTAAGTTCACTTTCGTCAAAACCAAAGTCAATTGTTTCAATGGAAGTATCAGCCTCTTTTTCATTGAGATCGTATGAACCGGCACGTACAGATACAATTACCGATTCACCTTCTGCACTCACTTCAGAGTTGATCTTTGAAGCCATGACCGGTCGCACAGCCTTTACGCCTTTATCTGTCAATTCAAAAGAGGATACATCAGGCAGTGCGGCTGCTTCCCGATTTGCGGCCAATGCTCCGAGAACATCTTTGGTGCCTTCGGTTGAAGCAAAAGCCGTCAGTCTCGGGTTAACTTTATCCATAGCAACCGAGAGTGCTTTCAGAAGAGGAGTGTTTAAATGATTTTTAAATATGGGATCCTGAATGGTATAAATTTTAGAAGGACCGTATTTTTTTACCGTATCTGTATACTTTTCGGGATCAGGATCAATAATGAGTGCCGCCGATTCGTGGTCATTTTCATCGGCAAGCTTTACACAGTAGGACAAGACTTCAAGAGACGATCGCTTAATTTTACCTTCTGCAATTGCGATGTACGTTAGTAGAGTGCTCATTTGATATCTATGATTAAATTAAATGTGATTAGAAAATTTTCAGTGCAATCAGAACTATAAAACATTTGCTTCTTCATCGAGCAGGTGAACCACTTCTTTTGCAATCTGATCAGGCTCCCCCTCAAACTTTTTACCGGGCTCACGACCCGGTTTTTCCTGGTATCCCAGGATAGTAGTCATCTTATCTACGGAGGATGGATCAAGTCCGAGGTCTGACAGTGAAACAGTATCAACAGGTTTTCGCTTCGATTGCATAATTCCTTTAAGGCTGGGGATGCGGGGTTCGTTCATATCATTTGAACATGTAACAATTCCGGGATTCGGAAGTTCAACAATCTCCCTGCCGGCATCTCCCTGGCGGGTAACAACAAGCTGATCATTCTCATACTCAAGGCCGACAGCATTGGTCACATAGGGCAAATCAAGCAACTCGGCAAGCATGCTGCCTGTAAGTCCGGAATCAGTATCCTGGCTCTGCTTCCCACACGAAATAAAATCATATTCAGATTTTTCAAAGTATTTTGAGAGTATCTGTGCGTAGGCTGCCGAATCAAAATTTTCAGTCTGATCTACTACAATGTGTGTTCCTTTGGCAGCTCCCATTGCAAGGGCTTTTCGAAGTGTCTCTTTTGCTTTTTCGCTCCCGACCATTACCACTTCAACTTCGCCGCCTTGTTTTTCAGTAAGCACAAGTGCTTCCTCAACAGCGGATGCGTCATAAGCATTTAGGATCATACGGTCAGTATCCTGTATCAGCTGACCCTCTTTGATCTGAAGAGGAGCATTGACATCGGGTACCTGCTTTATGCAAACAATAAATTTCATGCGTCTGTATTTTTTTTAGTTAAATATCGTTCCTGTAAATATCTCAAACAGATATATGGAACCGCTTTTCTGATTTATACAATATACAAAACAGGGATGAAAATTCTGTAATGGAAGTGCCAATTTATTATGATAGTTAAAGGAAAAAACAACCAGGCATAAAAAAGGTTTAAACTATTTGGCATCTGATTCAGAATCTGATGAAACAAATTACTAGGGCGCTGCTATAATGTGACCGGGTGATCTCTTTGCGAACCAGAATTATAACAGCAGTGAAACTGAAAGAGGCAAACTATATTTGATAGTAAACATTTACAATATCATAACGACCGCATAAGTTGTTAGAATAACTTAATGTTAGGTGCAGCTCTGTAACAAAGCTAACAATCGCCCATCTTGAATAATAGATGACTAAAGATATTTTTCTCTAAAAAAACCAGTGATGCGTGTATTAATTGTAGAAGATGACTTAATTATTTCTCTTGTGCTTGACAGAATGATTCACCAGTTGGGTCACGAACTTGTTGCAAAGGTGACCACAGGCGAAAAAGCAATAGAGGTAGCATGTGATGAATTACCTGATATGATCCTCATGGATATTCGTTTAGCGGGTGAACTGGATGGAATTGAAACGATGAAAGAGATTCATAAAGTAAATCATATTCCCGTCATATATATAACCGGTAATAATGATAAGAGAAACAGGGAACGGGCGAATGAGACAAACCACATAGATTTCTTAATCAAGCCTGTAAGCATTGAACAGCTTGAGCGCTGCTTTTCTGAAGTAACACAGTCAGCCTGAATTTTTTGAACCGTTTCGGAATTTGTTCAAGCCCTGGGATGAAACTCCTTATGAACCTGGTGAAGCATCGATCTGTCGATATGAGTGTATATTTCCGTGGTCATAATGGAAGAGTGACCCAGCATCTCCTGTACCGCACGTAAATCAGCCCCTCCTTCAAGAAGATGAGTTGCAAATGAATGACGGAATATATGAGGGTATACATTTTTTTTAATATTTGCTTTCTCCGCATATTTGTTCACAATATTCCAGATACTCATTCGCGTTAGCGGTCCGCCTCTCTGGTTGAGAAAAATCCTGTTTTCTGCTTTGTGCGGATTCTTTTTATTTAAAAATTCAGGTCTTGAGATCTCCAGGTAGTGTTCAATAGATGACTGCGCAAACTCTCCGACAGGAACCAGCCGTTCTTTGCTGCCTTTGCCAATCACCCTGATAAAACCGATCTCAAAATAGAGACGCTCCGGCTTCAGATTTGTCAATTCACTTACCCTCATTCCCGTGGCGTAGAGTGTCTCTAAAATGGCTGCATCCCGGATCCCAACTTTGGCAGTTCTGTCAACTGTATCAATTATGCGGTTTATTTCATCAACAGATAAGATTTCAGGAAGATTTTTTGATTTTTTAGGCAACTCAATAAGCTCTGCAGGGTTTGCCTCCGACATGTGTTCTACTACAGCAAACTCGTGAAAACTCCTGATGCTTGAAATATTTCTGGAAATAGAACTCACTGAAAGGTTTAAATCAGTAAGCAGCTCAAGGTACTTTTCGATGTGCTGCAAAGTAACTCCGCCAAGATCTTTTATTTTCAGATCACTGCCTAAAAATCTAAGATATCGGTCCAAATCGTTTTTATAGGATTCAACGGAGTTTAACGCAAGTCCTTTTTCAAGTTTTATAAATTGTAAATAGTGATTTAATTCCGATTTAAAAAAATCCATCCGGCCCCGCTTTATTCTCCTGTTTCTTTATGATCCGTTTCCTCGTTCTGTTCCGGTTCCTCCTTTTTGTCTGTGCTATTTTCCTGAATTTGTTCCTGTTCTTTTTCCGGTTTCTCTTTCTTATCTTCAGGATATTCAACCCTTTTGTGATATACACCGACAAGAATATTTAAAAACGAATCCTTAATAATTTTTATCTGTCGAAATGTAAGCGGACAATCGTTAAGCTGGTTGTCTGCAATATTACCTTCAACAATTCTGTCAATTAATGATTCCAGTTTCGAATAAGTAGGGTCTTTCATTGATCTTGATGCAGCTTCTACACCATCTGCAAGCATAAGGATTCCCTCTTCTTTTGTTTTGGGAACAGGGCCATCATACCTGAAATCCTCTTCCTGTATTTTACCTTCTGTATTTTCTTTTTTTCTTGCCTTTTCATAAAAAAACTTAATCAGTGAGGTTCCATGATGAGATTTTATAAAGTCAATAATCACCTCAGGTAAATTGTGTTCCCTTGCGATTTTAACACCATCGCTAACATGAGCTTTTATTACCAATGCACTCATCCTGGGTTTCAGCTTGTCGTGTTCGTTGCCTGAAGTCTGATTTTCTATAAAATAAGCGGGTTTTTCAATTTTGCCTATATCGTGAAACATTGCAGCAACCCTGCATAACAATGCATTAGCTCCAATAGCCGATGCAGCTGATTCCGCAAGATTGGCCACCTGAAGACTATGGTGAAATGTTCCCGGAGCTTCATTCATCAGATCCTTCAGTAATTTGTGATTAGTATCACTTAATTCGAGCAGAGTGAAATCGGTGGTGATCTTGAACATCTTCTCAAACAGGAGAATTAACGGATATGTAAACAGAATAAAAAAGGAGTTAATAAATATGAAAAACCCATCATTTAGAAATCTTTCCCAGCCTCCGTATCGTGCCAGGGTAAATCCTCCAACCACTGCAAGATAGGTTAAAAAGACAACACCGGGAGTAGTGAAAAAGAATTGTGATCGGTTCTTGATATCACGAACCGAGAAAACACCAAGACTGCATGCAGCAGTTGTAGCTACCAGGTATTGAAAATTATAATCGTGGTAAAGGCCTGTGATTATGGCGAGAGTAAATGTTGCAAGAAGTCCGACCCTTGAATCAAAAATGATTGTGAGTATAATAGGAGCAATCGCAACGGGAACGATATAGCTGTTTACATCTTCGAATGGATACGCTATAGCACTGGCAATATATATGATAGCGAGTGTCAGAAATACCAGGAGAAACATAGACACATCTTCATATATTTTTCTTCTGTATAAATAGAGATACATGAAAAAGACAAATGTTGAGATCACAATTACAATTACTTCACCGCTGTAGCGCAGCCATCTCTCCATGGCAGATGCTGTTGAAGCTCTTGCTGAAGCAAGGCTCTCAAGCATATTGGCTTTTTCTTCCGTAACTATGTCACCCTTGCGTATAATCACCTGACCCTGCGCAACAGCTCCTTTCGTTTGTGAAATATCATCCAGATTTTCCTGAAG
This sequence comes from uncultured Balneolaceae bacterium, assembly GCA_964449075.1. GTDB lineage: Bacteria > Bacteroidota > Rhodothermia > Balneolales > Balneolaceae > CAYVBJ01. The sequence continues at coordinate 169,540 of CAYVBJ010000001.1, read as the reverse complement.
ACGGGTTTCTGTATCCGATTCACTGTAAATTAAATTTGGAATAATGACCTGATTAAAGATCTGGGTTGCAAGAGTAGCTTTGTCTGTGGAATAGAGGCGGTCAAAACGGGAGATGGCGTATTCCAAAGCTTCGATTCTGTCACGCACTGCCGAAAGGTTAACCGTTCTTTCTGTTCTCTCCTCTAAATTACGAATGGTTATTTCCGATTGTGATATTTCACTTTTAGGTTTATCAATGATACCATCACTGAAAAGATTCTCGATGATGTCATCAAGGTTATTCCGGATGTCGTTTATTATAAGCCTGGATGATGGTTGATTATTCAGTTGTATTTCTGCATAATTTTCCAGAAGCGTATTCCAGGCAGTTTCAGTAAATCTCAAATCACTTAGATTTTTTTCCTGGATAAAACGCAAACTGTCGTTTTGTGCAGAAACATCCGGATTATCGATTGCCCGCTGCCACTGCAGGTAAGCATCAAGTACCGGCTGCATATTGCGATATAGTGAATCAATCCGGTTCTGTATCTTTAAACCGGCATCAGGATCAACATGGAAAATCGGAACGGTATTTTCTCTGACTGCCTCTCGCTCAGATTCCAGTTCTGACCCACTCTTTTTTATGGAAAATGTAAAAGGCGCGGTTAAATCATTTGCTTTCCAGGGTTCCCCGATTGTATAATTCGAAACGGGCTGAAAGGAGGGCTGAGGCAGTATAATGACAATAAGAAGCAGAAAAGCAAAAAATATAAAACCACGTGCATATTTTCTTTTCTTTTCCGCCGATTCCTGTTCTTCCTTTTTTTTCTTTTCTCCAATATTTGGGACACCCTTTTTATCTTTTGGAGAAAGTCCGAATTTTTCAAGTATGCTCATAATCGACTATTAACGCAATTCCTGTCACGATGTTATCACTTTAAAACAAAAGTATAGCAAGGCGATGGTTCAGAACAAAATTTCAGTTTTGGAATGTCTGCTCAGTTTTTAAAAAATTACTCCCGGATGGATAAAGAATATCAGGAATTCATGATCATTTTAATTCATTTTCAATCATATTCCGGAAATCATTCTCATCAAGAACAGGAATACCCAGTTTATTGGCTTTTTCAAGCTTGCTGCCGGCCGATTCACCTGCGAGCAGGTAATCTGTATTTTTACTAACTGAAGTTGTTGTACTGCCACCGTGTTCTTCAATTAAATCAGTTGCTTCTTTCCGCGTCAGGTTCGGAAGTGAACCTGTCAGTACAAATTTTAATCCCTTAAATTTTAAAGAAGTAATTTCTTTCTCTTCGTTTTCAAAAATTAATCCATGATTTTTAAGTTGCCGGATAAGACGGAGGTTACTTTCATGGCTAAAGAATGCAATTACTGACTCCGCTATCTTAGGGCCGATTGAGTTAACGCTGATAAAATCTTCAAATGTTGCTTCAGCCAGGTTCTCAATATTCTGAAAAGAAGACGCCAGGTCTCTTGCAACCGTTTTCCCGACATAACGGATTCCAAGAGCGTATAGAACTCTTTCAAAAGATTGATTTTTACTTTTCTCAATTGCATCAACAAGGTTTTTCGCACTTTTTTCAGCCATTCTTTCCAGGGGGATCAGTTGACCGGCCGTGAGTGAATAAAGATCTGCGTATGTTTTTATAAGTTTATTATCCACAAGCTGATTTACAACTGCTTCACCCAGCCCTTCAATATCCATTGCATCGCGGGATGCAAAATAGATAATTCGTTCCCGAACTTGCGGAGGACATTGAGGATTTACACATCGCCATGCCACCTCACCCTCAAATTTTTCCAGTTTCTCACCACAGGCAGGACACTCAGCAGGCATAGTAAACGGATCGGGACGGCCTATTCTATCCGGGTTTACAACACTTACTACCTGGGGAATGATATCCCCGGCCTTTTCAACAACAACAGCATCACCAGTTCGTATATCTTTTCTGTGGATTTCATCTTCGTTATGAAGAGTGGCGCGCCTAACAGTCGTCCCTGCCAGTTCCACCGGTCCTAGTTCAGCTACTGGCGTTATAGTGCCAAGCCTGCCAACTTGTAGTGTAATTGATTGAAGAGCTGTTGTTGCCTGTTCAGCTTCAAATTTATATGCGATAGCCCATCGGGGAGACTTGGCTGTTCGCCCAAGTTCGCTGCGGAATTTCTCTTCATTTATCTTAATAACTACGCCATCTGTTTCGAAAGGGTGGTTATGCCGGATTGCATTCCAATGTTCAATAACTCCAAACAGTTCTTCTATATCGGAACATACATGGAAATAGTCTGAAACAGGCAGATTAAAAGCTGCCATCATTTTTTGCTTTTGTTCTTGTGTCCGGTTGATATCGTTATCTTCAAGAAGCAGATCGAATGCAAAGAAGCGAATGGGCCTGCGGGCTACTTCTCGTGGATCCTGCATTTTCAGTGAGCCGGCTGTCGAGTTTCTGGGATTTGCAAAAGGCTGCAGCCCCTGTTCATCCCGGTATTGATTCAGTCTGACGAATGCCTCTTTTTCGATAAAAGCCTCGCCCCGGACTTCCACGACTTCCGGCGGAGAGTCACTGAGCTGAAGGGGTATATCCCGGATTGTTTTGATATTTGCAGTTATATCATCGCCACGTTCACCATCACCCCTGGTTGCACCTAAAACAAGTTTTTCATTTTCATAGCGCAGGCGTATCGATGCTCCGTCAAATTTTAATTCAGCGATATAGGAAAAATCATCATGACCTAAAATATTTTTAACGCGCTTGTCAAAATCCCGCAATTCATCCGAATTATATGTGTTTGACAAGCTTAAGAGGGGATCCGGATGTTCCACGGTTGGAAATGATTCAGAAACCGACCCGCCAACACGTTTAGTGGGAGAGTCCGGGTCAGTAAGATCAAATTTCTTTTCCAGATCTTCGAGCGTTTTGAGAGCTTCATCAAACTCCCTGTCGGAAATAAAGGGTCTTGCATCATCATAGTAAGCTTTATTGGCGCGTTCAATCAAATCTCTGAGTTGCTGAACACGCAATACGGCATCTTTTCTTGTCATATATGAAAAAATTAGAATGTCGGCCGGTTTGCTACTGAATCAGGTTCTGCGATACTTTCAGGGATTTCAAGTGGTACAGGATTGGCCCATTTTGGATCAGACATAAAAAATGAACGTGTAAGTTCAACCATATTTTCTTCAGGGTTAAAATGCTCCTGTCTGAAATTCTCTATCAAATGGCCGTTGAGAAACATAAGCATTTGACTGTAGCGTCCTCTTACACGAATTGAATCGCTGAATTCATATCTTAGCATTACTCCCTGATCAATCCAGTAAGGATCAATTCTCGGCTTCAAATCACTCCAAACCCTGACAGGATCCAGATTTCCGGTTGCAGCATAAATTGAGAGGTAGAGTGTATCTGCCAGTGTTTCAGCCTGTTGCGTTTCTGAGGGTGTTTCTGAAAAATCCAGAGCGGGGCCGTTTTCAGGTTCAAAATCAGGTCGTTGCGTCTCTGTCTGAACATTGTCGGAAGCTGATTGTTCACTGCCTGTAAAGATATCACTTTCAAAAATCAGAAAAGCGATAACTACCGCAATTATTGCAATGATGCCGATTCCAATCAGCCAGATTGGTTTCGGCTTCTGAACAGTACTGATTTTTGTGCCTAAATCAGCCCAGTTTATCTTTCTGACTTCAGGCAGTGGCGTAGGCTTAAATGTTGAACCTTCTTCGTCTGAATCAGGTTCGGTTGTCTCTTCCGGAGGTACTTTTTCCGGCTCTTTTTTTGATTTTACAGAGGGGGCTTTGGGAAGAACGGGCTTATCACCGGCATCAGAAAGCCCCGGATACTCTTGAATGAGCAAGCTATTGTAATTCCCGGCCTCCTGTTGATTGAGAGCCTTTATGATAATTTCATCTTTTATTTTCAAAGCTCTTGCATACGTTCTTACAAAACTCCTAACATAGGTCTTTATTTCAACCGATTGTTTGAAAATATCACCACTCTCAATAGCCTGAATTGTATCTAAAGGTATTTTTGTGATGTCATGTACATCTTCAACAGAATAATTGAGGTGTTTTCTGATAGTTGCAAGATCTTTTCCGACGGACGACATTTTTTAATAAATTAAATTTTAATAAAAGAAACCAATTTACACAAAGCTGATTTCTGTGGAAACCGAAATTAAATGAAAGTTTAATAAATATTTAAGTGTTTGTGCTTTTATTTGTTTCGGGATATAAACATTTTATCAACAATACTTATCCTGTATAGTAAGTATTTATTTTCAATCTATGAATCAAGATACTATGAGACGTTTCATGAAAGCAATACACGATTTCGTTTATCCGCACTGTTGTATCTGCTGTGGCGAAAGTATAGAAAATTATGATTTTTATATTTGTGATTATTGCAGCCTGTCCCGGTTTGAATCAATCTTAAATAATCGACTGGTATTACCTGAATCCGTTATTGATGTTATTTCTCTCTGGAAATTTGACAAAGGAGGTTATTTGCAAGAGATCCTGCATCAGTTGAAGTACAACAGGATAGAAGGAGCAGGTATACATCTTGGAAAATTACTGGGGATGAAGCTCATTCAGATTTTCCCGGATATTGGCAGAGAGGGCATCCTTATACCGGTACCCCTGCATCATACTAAAGAGAGGCAAAGGGGGTTTAATCAGGCAAGATCAATCGCAGAAGGGATCTCAGATCAGCTTAAAAGGCCGGTAATTAATAAAGGAAATATCATGAGAATTAAAAGAACAATAACCCAAACAGGTTTAAATACTGAAGAGAGGTCAATTAATCTCAGCAATGCCTTTGATATAATTGTTAACAGTGACTTTAATTCCTGTATACCGGTAATTGTGGATGATGTGTTTACAACGGGCACTACTACTTTTGAGCTTGCAAAAGAAATTCACAACAGGGCAGGCAGAAGGTGTTATATTGCCACCGTTGCACAAGCCTGAATTGATATCAAACTATCATTTCTTTCTTTATAAGGATATATTTGAAAGCATATGATTGAAAATGTAAAAGATGATATTAACATTTTAGAGACAGATCTCTATACGGTAACATCCGGAGGGCACTGGTTCAATGCTACCAGCAGTACTGTAGAAGAGTATGTACCCGGATTACTGGACAAACACAGCTTTGATAAACTGCTTTCTAAAGCAGTTTTGTGGATAAACAGCACCGACAGTATTTCTCTGCTTCTCTATTTTATACTTGTCTTTACCACAAATACGATAGTGGCAGCGGTGGCAGCCATTCTCTTTTACTTTTGGTGGTTTTTTTACAAAAGTGCCTTTGTAAATCTTTTGTTTATGCCTCTTATAAATATTTTAAACAAAGATATAACACAGCTGTTAATTGCTGCCGTAGCACTGAGTTTTTTGGGAATTAATGAAAATTACACCGGATTGTTAATCGGTGTGATCTACCTCTTTTTGTTTAAAGTTGGCCTGCTAAGACTCTTGCTGAATAAAATTATGCAGGGACGTATGAAAAACAGACTCCCGCTTAATGACAAAGTTTTCAAAATGGTTTTGATCAGATATGCCATGTATGAAGACATTGCTCCGCCTGAAGTCGAAAAACTCGATAAACACGTTCAAAATGCAATTATGAAAAATAGATTGAATCGCAAAAAATGAATGCGAAAACTCTTTTCCTGGCACGACATGGTGAAACCGATTATAATAAAAAAAACTTACTGCAGGGCCGCGGTATTAACGCATCTTTAAACAGTAATGGACTGTATCAGGCCGAACTCCTTGCCGGTTATCTCAGTAATTACCCGCTGCAAGCTGTTATCAGCAGCAGTCTGAAGAGATCCTACCAGACAGCCGAACGGCTTTCAAAAAGAATTAATGTTGATATTCTTCAAAAAAAAGACCTGGACGAAATGGATTTTGGTGACTTCGAAGGAGCAACTTTCAGCGAAGTTGGAGAGGATCTGAAATATTTTCAGCGGGAATGGGCAAATGGCAATACCGGCCTTAAACTGCCCGGTGGAGAATCACCCCAGGATGTTTACCAGAGAGTTTCGGAATGTATAAATTCCATTATTCATGAAAACGGACATACTCATTATGCTTTTATAGTACATGGTCGTCTTATACGAATCATTCTGGCTGAATGGCTTGGCTACGGGCTCAACAATATGCAAAGAATAAAACATTCGAATGGAGCCGTTAATAAACTGGTTAAACAGAGCAATAATTTTATTTGTGTAGGCTACCTGAACAAAACAGATCATCTTTTGGTTGAACCGGCAGCATACCAAAATTAATGAGAAACAAAACCATTCAGCAAAAATCTTCAGATGAGTGAAAAAGTAAGAAACATGTTCGCTGACATTGCCGGCGATTATGATCGTATTAATTCCATATTGTCATTTGGCGTACACAATGCATGGCGAAAAAAAACAGTTCTTGAAAGCGGCGCTTCACCCGGCGATGATGTACTTGATTGCGCCACCGGTACAGGAGACCTTGCACTTGAGTTTAAAAAAACCGTTGGCAAGGATGGATACGTACTGGGAACTGATTTTTGCAAAGAAATGATTGAGCATGCTCCGGTCAAAGCAAGGGAGAAAAACATGGAGGTCGATTTCCAGGTTGCAGATGCTATGGACTTGCCTTTTCCTGATAACCGCTTTGATATTTCAAGTATCGCATTTGGAATTCGGAATGTTGACAATCCTGTGGTATGTTTACAGGAAATGGCGCGTGTTGTTAAACCGAAAGGTAAGGTTGTTATCCTGGAGTTTGGCCAGCCAACAGGGTTTATCAGATTTCCGTATCAGTTGTACAGCAAACACATAATGCCTGCGATTGGCGGATGGCTCAGTGGCAACAGGGAAGCATATACATATTTGCCTGAAACCAGTGCCGCGTTTGCATCAGGTGAGTCATTTCTGGAGCTGATGACAGAAGCAAATGTATTTGATTCAAAAAAAGCTGTAAAGTGTACGGGGGGAATCGCATATATATATGTTGGTTCAGTGAAATAAATGTATATTTACCTTCTTGTTCAATGAAATAAATAATACCTACATGCATATAGAAGAAATTAAAAAATATATTCCTCACAGATACCCGTTTTTACTTGTTGACAGAGTACTTGAACTTGAGGAAGATCGAATACTGACAATTAAAAATGTCAGTGTAAATGAGGATTTTTTTAACGGGCATTTTCCGGGTACTCCTATAATGCCCGGTGTTTTACAGCTTGAAGCGCTCGCGCAAAGCGGTTGTATTATGCTGATGAAAAATAAAGTAGAGGAACCCGAAAAAAACCTGATCGTATTCACAGGCATTAAAAGTGCCAAATTCAGAAAATCTGTGGTTCCGGGCGATCAGCTTCGAATGGAAGTGATATTGACGAATCAAAGACGAAATTTTATAAATATGGAAGGAACAGCACAAGTAGACGGCAATAATGTGTGTGAGCTTGTTGCCTCTGCGGCAATCGTTCCGGTTGAAAAAGCATGAGTACACAGAAAAGATCAAATAATCCGGTTAAAGTTACAACTCAAACTGTTGTTGAAATGAAACAGCGGGGTGAAAAAATAAGTATGCTCACTGCTTATGATTATACAATGGCGGGTATTGTTGACTCGGCAGGTATTGATGTAATCCTGGTAGGAGACTCTGCAAGTAATGTGATGGCTGGTTTCGATACAACGGTTCCCATGACATTGGATCATATGATATATCATACTTCTTGTGTGGTGAGAGGTGTCAACAGATCACTTGTGATTGCTGATTTGCCTTTTATGAGTTTCCAGGTAACAGCAAAAGAAGCATTGATAAGTGCTGGAAGAATGATGAAGGAGGCTGGTGCACACGGGGTTAAACTCGAAGGGGGGAGCAGCGTAATAAATACGGTGAAACGTATCGTGGATGCAGGTATCCCTGTAATGGGGCATTTGGGACTTACTCCGCAGAGTATCTATAAATTTGGTACATATAAAGTTCGTGCAAAAGAAGAGGAAGAAGCTAATAAACTGATTGAAGATGCCCGGAAGCTTGAGAAGGCAGGTGTATTCTCTCTTGTGCTGGAAAAAATTCCCGCTCAGCTCGCCAAAAAAGTAACTGATTCAATTTCAGTACCAACTATTGGTATTGGTGCAGGTCCCGATTGTGACGGACAAGTTTTGGTTCTTCACGATATGCTGGGCTTGAATAAAGATTTTTCTCCACGGTTTTTACGAAGATATGCGGACTTGAACAAGATTGCCGGTGAAGCTGTCAAAAACTATATATCGGATGTTAAATCCGGTGAATTTCCAAATGAAAACGAGAAGTATAATTAAGTTTTTTTCATGAGTGATCAAAGACCGCTTATACTGGTTTGCAATGATGATGGTATTTTTTCGCAGGGAATAAAAGCTCTTGCTGAAGTTGCTGACGAATTCGGTGATGTCGAAATAGTTGCACCCGACAGACAACAAAGTGCCGTTGGACACGCAATTACGGTATCAACACCGCTCAGATCAAGGTCTTTTCAGATTGATAACCGTTTTCACGGACAAGCGGTAACCGGAACTCCTGCAGATTCTGTGAAACTTGCTCACAATCAGCTTCTTTCAAGAAAACCTGACCTGGTAGTAAGCGGAATCAATCATGGTAGCAACGCAGGCATTAATATTCTCTACTCCGGAACTGTGAGTGCTGCTACCGAGGGTACTATCCTGGGTTTACCATCCATTGCAGTTTCTTGTACCGATTTTAGCGAAGATGCTGATCTATCAGGTTCTAAAGAAGCTGCAAGAAAAGTAATCGGGTATGTTTTAAACCATGGATTACCGGGCGGTGTAACATTAAACCTGAATGTACCTGCAGGGCCATTAAAAGAAATTAAATGGTCCCGCCAGGCACATAGCCGGTATGTAGAAGAATTTGAAGGAAGAATGGACCCAAATAACAAGTCATACTACTGGCTTACAGGTAAATTCGAACTTCTGGACAACAGGGAAGACAACGATATCTCTATACTTGAAAAAGGATATGCTTCACTTACGCCCATCCAATATGATTTAACCTCTTACTCGCTGCTCAGAGATCTGAATCAGGTTAAATTATAAATGCAGATAATCAAAGATTAAACACCGAATAGTGCATTGCAGTGTTGCGGATAAAAGGAGAAAAAATTTAATTTACTCTCCCCATAATAGATAAACAGAGTAATAATTTCCGATTTCGTGAACCTCCATATTCAGAAGGTTTAGCTGGCTATCACTTTCATCATCAATACCTGCCTTGTTTTTTGCTTTGTCCAGACCTTTATTGAATGATATCTCAACTGAGCGGGATTTACCGTGTGACACATAAACCTGGTTATACCCCGGGTATCTATTTCTGAGCGACTCCGGCTCTCTGTACCAGGATGGAGCCGGGTGATTAACACTGTCAGAAAATTTGAGAATCTTAAATTCGAAATCAGAAACAGTTTTATTTGAAGAATCTTCCAATTCGATATTGTAACTTCTATCGGTTTCGAAGGTGATTTGAGCGGGGGTTTTAACTATTCTCTCTCCATCTATTTTTACAGATAGATCTCGTTTTTTGGAGAAGAGGTCAGAATGAATTTCAACAGACTGTTGAGCTTCCGTTATCAAAGGCAAAAGTATAAAAAGAAGTATCAGTATATGTCTCATAAACTCTCTATTTCTTCCGATTGACAAATCTTGCTGTAATTTATTTAATTAAATTTGAATTACAAGATATTTTGTGAAATTCTATAACTTTACACTAAAAGGATTCTTTTTTTTACGTTAATCCGTTTTTTATCAAGAAGTTTCGTCTATAAGAAATTTTACAATCCGCTCAGAGGCTCTCCCATCTCCAAAAAGTGCTTTCTTTACTATTCCCCTGTTACCGGTTAAAAAATATTCAGTATTTTTAATGATCTCCTTCTCACTGGATCCAACAAGCACTCCTGCACCTGATTCAATCAATTCGGGTCTCTCCGTTGTATTTCGCAGAACAAGAACGGGCTTTCCCAGAGCAGGTGCTTCTTCCTGAATCCCACCCGAATCGGTCATGACCAGGTCACAGGCTGACATGAGTGGTATAAAATTAAAATAACTTAAAGGGTCAATTATGGCAATTTGATCATGATTTTGAAGCATTGCAAGATGCCGGTTTACGGACGGATTAGGATGAACCGGGAAAACAAATTTATAGTCGGGATGAATATCAGCAAGTGTAAGTATAGCCCTGAAAATTTTTTTTTGAGATTTCCCATAGTTTTCCCGGCGGTGACAAGTCAGTAAAATTAATTTTTCGTGATTGGATACAGAGTAAGCTTTTTTGATATCAGCGCTGGTTACATCCACCTTTTTTAGAATCAGGTTTAATGCATCAACTACAGTATTTCCGGATACCAGGATAGAGGCTTTATCTACCTGCTCCAGTAACAGATTTTCTTTTGAACTTGAGGTCGGGGCAAAATGAACGGATGCCAATCTGGAAATTACTCTTCGATTCATCTCCTCCGGAAATGGCTGATTCATATCGTGCGATCGCAACCCTGCTTCCACATGTGCTATTTTTATCTTTTCCAGGAAAGCTGCTTGTGCGCCTGCCAATGCCGATGAAGTGTCACCCTGAACCACTACCCAGTTGGGCTTAATACGATTAAAAAGAGGGGGTAAATCGGATAAAAGCCTTTGCATTACATATGCAGGTGTCTGGTTTTCTTTCATAATCCGGAGATTATAGTCAGGTTTGATCTCAAACCAGTCGAGTATATCATCAGCAAGGCTTGCGTGTTGTCCGGTAAGTACAACAACAGGTTTTTGCCCAATTTTTTGAAGTTTTAAAATAACAGGTGCGAGTTTTATAGCTTCAGGCCTGGTACCAAGCAATATCAAAAATGGAGAGATCATTAAAGCAGATTTTTATAGACGTCAAGAGTCATATCAGCTACATTCTTCCAGCTGTATTTTTTACTTATAACTTTTTTCAGCACATCCGAGTAATCGGAATCTAAAGCTGACTGAACTGTTTTCACTATAGAGGGGATTGATTTAGGGTCAAGGTAAAATGCTTCGTCCCCAAAGTATTCGTCTGTTCCTCCGAAACGTGTGATGGCAATTTTGCAATTGGCAAGTGCAGCTTCAAGTGCTGCAATTCCCGGAGTTTCAAACAGAGAGGGGAGCACAAACGTGTCTGCAGCCGCATAAGCGGAAGCCAGTAAAGGGTCATTATTCTGAACAGAGTCAATGAGCAAAATGCGATCATTCAGGCCGGCAAGCTCTTTGCAATCACGACTGTAAGCATCATTACCAAATGAACCAATGATTACAAGGTCGTGATCAATATCTTCAAAAGCTTTGATAAGCCTCCAAACGTTTTTCCTGGCAGCTGACGGATCACCAACAAAGAGCACAAAATTTTTGATTCCGTGTTTCTGAAAAAAATAATCTGGTGTCGCTTCTTTAAATTGTAAATTCACGCCATTCGGAATCACTTTTATTTTATCTTTTGAAATTCGAAATCCCTCTTCGATCAAATTTGCCTCTGCCGATGTATTTGGAAGAATAGCATCTGCTGACTGACAGATTTCTGCTTTTATTCCATAATCAGTAAATATTCCCTTTACAAAGGGTTGAAAAACTTTTTCGAAACGAATGGCTGCTTTGATTGCTGAATATCCTCTTCTTGTGTAAAAAACCGGTGAGATAACGAGTTTTGTATTGGCGCTTGAGAGTTGCCGGGCTATTGATAAAGTTTCATTGCCCGCAAGAAATACGTGAATGATATCGTATTGATCAGGTTTTACCGGTTCCCAGGGATTAAATAAATCAATGTGAACTCCCGGCCTGTCGAGATATTTTACAGTTTGAAATGACTGAGTTCGCACTCCGCCGTTAACAACACCGGCAGAAAGGGGCGTGATAGTCAATATTTTTAAATTTACAGTCTCCATAATTTGCTGAAAAACTCAGATTTTAAAAGTTTCATTTTATTTACCTTATCCTTTTTTGTCAAATTCGTTATTCGTTCACTTCTATAGGACTCGCTATAGAAGGGCATAAACTCTTTTTCATTTAATGATAACTTAACAGGCCGGGTAATCAAAAATTTATTACTATGAGTGTGTACAGCCAGATTAATCGAATCATCATTACCGGTGAGCCGCATGGAAAGTACGTTCTCAGAACCGGAATAAAATATGTGAAGAGCAGCAGATTCACGTTTGTGCCACCATAATGCCCACTCTAAGAATGTCATGAACCTGATATTCGTATTCTCTTTAATTTTATCAAACACATTTTTCCAGACATCCAGATGATTGTCGGAGGGATGATGGTAAAGTGCAATCGGATCGTGAAAATAGTGCTGTGTTTTCGCAAATTCAGAAAAATAGCAAGCCATTTCAGTTTCATTTGCCCCGGCTTTTTGAAGAGAAGCCATGCATATCGGATGGACAGGAAGCTGAAGTGAATTTTCAGAAGTGAAAAGGGGAAGAGAATTGTATGCAAATGAAAATTCACTGGTGTATCTGAAGTGAAAATCTTGTAGTGAATCTGCAACAGTTTTATTCCATATACCATAAGGTGACGCATACCCGGAGGGGCTAAATCCTGCAGATGTTAACCTCTTAACAGCCTCCCGAATATTTCGCTTATTCTGCTGAGATGTATTGTAGACTTTGTGCTGATATCCATGTACGGCAATTTCACAGTTCTCAATATTGTGAAACTGGTCGAGCCAGTTTTCGTGAGCTTCTACATGAATGAACCAAGAGTTGGGTATAGACTCATTATGCAAAAAACGAGTCAGGTTTTTAACTTCAGACCGGGTTGCAAAATCTGAGTCGATACGAAACAGGCATACTGTGTCTGAATTTTCAGGATGCCACCATTTGTGAACAAAAGGAATGTTTTGCATTTCATGCAGTTGCAGCAGGAGCCGCATGAAAAGGTGTACAAGTTTTTGTTTGGATACCCTGCTTACATGTTCACTTGCCACTTCATCACTATTGACAAAAAATTCTTTTTGAACAGTTCCGGTATCCATATATAAATTACCAAGAGGTAAACCGCAAAATATGTAGGGATATATTTCATCTGAATTGACCCAGATGGTTTTTTCGGCAGTAAACGCTTTGGGATGTTTCAAAACCTCAGCATATATATCAATATTGCCTAAATCCCCCATGAATTTATTGTCGTGTTTTACAGTTATCTGTGTCACCCTCTTTTTACGAATGCTGTATTGGTTCATCACATCGCAAAGGTCCAGAACAGCGCCTCCCGATTTTGTGTAATTCTCCAGCTGATTCATGTCGCTTGCTACGTATTTATCACAGATTATTGCTGAAAAATTATCTCTCCAGTTCTCTTTTACATTGCCGCATCTTTCCCACGCAGCGCCGATACTGTTCAGCATCTTTTCAATACCGGGGTTGCCAGATAAAATACCGATGCAGATTCTCTGTTTCATGGAAATAAGCGCTTTTTAAGCCATGAAAATTCCTGTTTATGCAAAATCTTGAACCCATATAAAATAACTAAATACAGGGATGGCAAAACCAGCGCAGAAACCCGGTACTGATTCGCCGATAGTAAAATGCCTGTCATGAGTACTATCATGAATACAGCAACCTGGAGCATCGGTGTTTGAATTTTTATATTCACTACTTTTGAGAAAGAAGCATACATAAACAGCATTATTGTTATTTCAGAAAGTATCACAGCAAATGAGATCCAGCTTAAATTACCAATAGATGATACAAACAAAAGAAGAAAAAGAATGGCTATACCCGCCCGCATGGCACTTTGTAAATAGTCTGAATCGTGCCCGGTTGCAATAAGACCATAAGCAAATATTGAATTGGCAAACGTCGCCGGAAGGAAAAATGATAGTATGGGAAGAACGAAAGCGGATTTACTATAGCCATCTCCAAAAATCAAAGGAATAATGGTATCTGCACCATAGTAGAGAAACAAGGCAGCTGCACAGCTAAAGGCAGTTGCCAATTTTAAAAGGTTATTGAGGTGGTAAACAGCATCCTTTCTTTTGTTTTTCCAGATCCTCGACAGATTGGGAAGCAGGAGAGTTGTTATCATTCTGTCGAGCAGCATGACCAATAAAATTAATTTAAAAGCAGCACCATAGTAACCCGCCTGCGAATTTCCCAGGAAATACCCGATAAAAAGAGGAGGTAAGAGAATGACAAATTGTGCAAAAAGACTTCCCAAACCAAGCCTGAATCCGTCAGAAATCAAAATTCTGAGGTTGCCCTGGTTCATTTCAAAAAGATTGAGAGATTTTCTATTCTTGTATAAGGCGAGTAAAAACAGAGCGGCAATGGTAACAGAAATTGTATAAAAGACAGGTACGTAAATCAGCTCATTCGGTCCGGTTAAAAAGAAGACCAGGAAAAGATAGATTGAAGCCTGAAGAATTCTCGAATAGGTTATCCGGCTGAATATCTGCAGGCCGTTGTATAACCACTCTATCTGAATGGAATGCGGAATTATTGCAAGTAAAAAAAGCTGCAGTATAATTGCTGTGGTTCTGTTTTCATAAAAGATTATCCAGATCAGGATAGAACCGGTTATGAATGATACTACGGCCATAATCACTTTTGCAGAAAAAATCTGGTTTTCTGAATAGGTGTGATTTGGTTTTTTTGATACTTCCCTTGTTCCAAGAGTGTTGAGACCAAGGTCTGCGAACCAGAGTCCGACCCCCAAAACTGACAGCCCGATAATGATCACTCCATAACCGTCAGCACCAAAGGTGCGGGCAAGATAAACTGTGGTCAAAAACCCGATAATCCTGACACCGATATCACCTGATAATATCCAGGTAGCTTTTGAAGCAAGTTGACCCATAATTCAGGTGTTTTGAAGAATTTCCTTGAGTTCTTCAGACGTTTTGAAGGGAATGATATTCGGCAGATCCTCAAGTTCTTTGAGACAGCCCGTTAATGGCAGGATTATTTTTTTCCTATAACTTCTTGCCAGTTCTACTCCTCCCGAGGTTAAAATATCTTTATAGTTAAAAACAGCATAGTCGGCAGCATTAAAAAACTCAGCAACACACTCTTCACTGATAAATTTCGGTATGATGTGAATATTTTCAGCATCTTCCTGAATTGCTTTTATCTCTTTGTAAACCTGCATATGGCCTTTTTTAACAGGCCCTGCAATAATTAATTTCTTACCGGTCTTAAGTGATTTAAAAATTCTGGCAATTTCCGGAATCCCTTTATACGTACTGATGTTTCCAAAAGTCAGGTAGATGGAATCGGTTCCCTTCAGGTTTAAATTAAAACGCTGATTAATAGCTTCTGCCGCGGCTGCATGAGGGATCAGTTTTGCTGGAAATTCAGGGTGAGGTATTATTATAAATTTGTTTCTTGGCACATTAAAAAATTCGCTCATTTCATCTGCAGCGGTTTCACAATGTACATGTAGTTTATCTGATTTTATGGCCATCCACTTTCTTAACAGAAAGTTTCCTCTGAAATATCTTCTGTCATGCGGCATTTTGTTATGTATTGTCCAAACCAATCGGCCTCCCAGAAGTTTATAAAAGTATAAACATATCCATTTATAGACCATACCTAAAAGTGCTCGTTTGTCCTGGAATTCCAGCCAGTGGTAATGTACTATAGAAGGATTCCGGGATAACCTGGAGAGAACGAATTTTATATGAGCGACTGCACTTATGGATTTAACCTGAGGTGGGTCGTTACTTTCGATAAGATCTTTATAAAAAAGATAGAGATAGTCAGATTTTGGATATTCATATCTGACTAAAGGTATTACGAAAAGGGTTTTAATATCCGGAACCAGCTTTTTGTAAACAGACTGTAGATTTATGGTTTCCCCCATTACCAGCGATTTACTCCTTTTTTGGATAATTTCAACCTATTGATTTTAACTTAGTAACTGAAATAAATTTTCAAAAATGAAAAAAAATTGATCAGCAACATTGAAATACCTTAGCCTGAGCATCATTATTCTAATGACAATTAAAAATAGTACTGTACTCCAATGGAATGTACGGTATCAAAACCTGTATTGAAAGGCACAAGAGCGTAATTTATTCGAATCGGATTGATGATAAATGCAGCACCAAAACTGACAGGACGCTCTGTTGGTCCGAATTTATATCCGCCCTGCAGTGAGATTAGGTCTGCAATGGTTGAAGTGACGCCGATATTGAAGAATGGGTCATCACCGGATCCCGAGGCAAAATCCGAGGTCGTGTTATCCTCCAACGGCTGAATATAGTCGAAATCAAGAGAAAAAAGGATGGAGAGATCATTCTCGACAGGTGCCGAAAGCTCAATCAGATCACTGTGAACACCGATTCGAAGATTGGTTGGCAGGGTAGTTTCTTCAATATCCAGTTCGTCCATTTCACCAATATTAACCACCGAGGCGCCTGCACGTATGCGGCCATCCAAAAATGAACCAGCTAAACCGACATTAAATGCATATCCGTTAGCCCGGAATTGAAATACCTCCTCACGTAAAAATTGCCCGGTTATTCCGGCAGACAGTGGCCCGAACTGTTTTGAAAATGAGCCGGCAAGTGAAAGATAACTGATTGAAAAAGAGCCTTGTGACGGACCGGGAACATCACGGGCTTCAAAATTATCTGCTCTTGAACTGTACACAGCAAAACCAACAGCGTAATTTTCCTGCAGCAAATTAATTGAGCCGTATTGATTGTTTACTCCTGATATCCAGGATGTGTAATTAATATCAGCGCTGGAATTTTCTTCCAGAATTAAGAGTGCAGGATTTGTAAAGATTGCTGATGACCCGACAGCAGAGGCGGTACCGGCTTCATTAAGAGCAAGCAACCTGGCTGATGGACCCACATTCAAAAAATCGAGCCCGCTTCCTGTATCCTGTGCGTGGGCGATACTGCCGGTAAAAAAACAGATAAGTGAGAATATCAGGATGAAATACTTCATAAGTGTAATCTTAAAGCAAAAACATGAATATTGGAAATACTATTTGGCTCACGGTAAAAAGCGTAATCTACTGAGGGCTTAAACCTGTCGAAAGGCAGGTGGAGAGAGAACCCGGCTGAAAAAATCGTCTCTGTATCGTGTTCAAGATCGATCATCTGCAAACCGCTTCTCACGGTTATACGCTCATGAAGATAATAACGGGAACCGAATCTCAGAAACTGGCTGGAAGTGTTAACATCTTCGCGCTCAGTTGTAATAGTTGGGATACCCTCAAATAACTGAATTCTATTGCTGGTTATTTCAGATTCCTGGGTTCTTATCTCGTATTCACTGCTTATCAGAAATTTTGTAACAGGGCGGTAACCAACACCGATTTTATAACGTGTTGGGAAATTTTGGTCGTTAGTCCGGGAGGTATCTCCGAAAAGGTTACCCGTATCGGTTTTGTATGAGGTAAAGAGGTCCTGGATTGCAATTCCGGCGGTTAACCCGTCTATTATCAGGGCGTGTATACCTAAATCAATACCAACAGCTGTATTTGTGGAGACATCTTCATTCAGATCGGCAAAATTGATTTTGAATCCAATGCCCCCCCAGATTTTTTCAGAAAGCCTCAGGCCGAAACTGCTTATTAGCTGAAACTCATCTGTAGAGAATGATTCTGTATGAAATCCACTTTGTGTTCGCCCGTCGATATCTGTAACTCTTGCATTAATCAAACTAAAGTTGATGCTTGCATCGGTTGTGACTTTGAACTGTGCATTCACATTGTGAAGCTGGCGGTCGAACTCCATGGCGGAAGTAGATATATCAATCTGCACTCCGTCAACCGGCGGCCGGGCTGCAAGTGCGGGATTATAGTAGGCATAACTTCCCTCATCAGCCACGGCGACCATTGCATTCCCCATCGACATTCCTCTTGGTCCAAACCCGATTCTGGAAAATTCTCCGGGAAATCCGCCAACTTGTGCAGAAGCTGCAGTGCAGGCTATAGCAAGCAAAATCGAAGTAAAAAGGTGAATTCGAATAATCATCATTTAATCAAGCAATAAAATTTTACCGTCAAAACGGTTACCCGGGGTATCGATAATATAGATGTACGTACCATTGGAAACATCTCTGCCATATTGATCGACCCCGTCCCAGGTGGTTTCATACTGCCCGGATGCAAGGTTCTCATTTGCAATGGTACGAATCAGGTTCATTCCAAAATCAAAAATCCGGATTTTCACGTTTCCGGCTTCAGCCACCTCATATTTAATGCGTACAACTGAATGTTGATTTGGAGAAAATGGATTTGGATAGGCAAAGGTATTCACATCCGGCGCATCGGGCTGAAATATATTTCCGCCTCTTAATGGCATGTCAGTCCTGAAAATTGACCATGTATCACCCCCGTCAGCTGTAGATGCAATTCCATCACTTGTGCCCACATACATCCTGTTTTCGGTTGCAGCAAGTGAAAAATATTCAGCATTATCCCTGATAAATGCATTCGGGCTCTTTACACTGTTAATTCTGCGCCATGTCTGCCCGTCATCATCTGAAATAAACAGTCCTTCATCACCAGCAGCAAAAATAGTGTTGTTATGAAAACCGATATCGTTAATTCGCCGGCCGTTTAAAAATTGATTGAATTTTACTCCTCCGTCTTCCGTATAAACTATTCCAAAACTGTCTGCATTATCGGGATCAGATGACCAGTTAGTCATCCATATCCTGTTTGTTCCCGGCTGCTCCCTGATTTTAATAATCCAGTTTCCGATAAGACCATTGTCACTGCCATCAAATGCCGTTCGTCGCCATGAAATGCTATCGGTTGAGGCGGTCAGGGCGTTCTGGGATATATTCAAACCTCCGGCGGTGCCAACCCAAACTCGGTTATTGCTGTCGATCAGGAGACCGAAGCCAAGCAGGTTGTTGTCAAACCTGGGGTCATATCGGTTGATTTCCTCCCCGTCAGCTTCCGACTGCCACGTATATGTACGGTCAGGGGTAAGTTCAGTTACTGTAGATGGCGGTAAAATAATCCGCTGCCATGTCAGGCCGGCATCTCTGCTGCGGAGCAGCCCTGAGGCCCAGTTTACTGACATAAAAGTATCCCCCTCGAAATCCACTTCAAAAGGCGGTGATTGCTGCGGTACCAGTATACGGATCCTGGAATATTCCACACCCCCATAAACAAATGTGGTATCACAGCCTGCCTGGAAGCCGCTTTGATTTGGATCACAAACACTCTCATCAGGCTGTTCATCAAGCGGGAAGTTAATAAATCGCCAGTTCGATCCGCCATCTTCACTCAAATAGTAACCCATGGCGGTTTGCACACTCTCACCATCACTGGTTGTAAGATTGAAACCGAGACCAGCAAGTATTTTGTTTTGAGCAAGAGAAAAAGAAAACACGCGTCCGCGGCCATCAAAGACACTATCCGCATTTACAGGCACAAACCATTCTCCTTCTGATTCAATTCTGCGGTTCATCCCCGGTCCAACCCAAATGGTATCACCAAACGCTTCCATATTGGAAGTTGAATTTTGCCTGATGGTAGAAAAAGGGCTTGAAACTTCACCGGTGAACTGGGCAAAGGAGTCAGTTATACAAAAAAGGAAAAGTAGAAAAACAGTGAAAATATGCTTCATTCCGTTATTCCATTATTTCAAGTTGAGTTTGTACCGTGTCGCTCCGCAGTCCGGAAATGTCAGTAGCAAAATAGAATACATCTATCAGGTCGGGCTGATTGTTTTCATTGATGAAAAGAGCTCGTGAAAAGAGGGAATCGGAAGCAGCTTCATCAATGAAACCCTGTTCAAGATTTTGTATACCGTCATCAAACAATTCAAAAGTGGCATTAGCACCACCAAGTCTGTCACCACTTTGATCTATTAAAAAGAATTCAACCCGGTCGATAAGTGATTGCTCTATAGGGTGAAGCACACGGGCAAAAAAGCTTATTTGTTCCTGTCCTGATTCAGGTATTTCAACTGTTTCAGTATTAAAAGCTTCAATAATCTGAGGCGGTGAGGTTGAGATTCCGGTAACTTTTATCTTTCCTTCAACAATTTCACCCTCTGTATTATTATTAAATCCGAAAACAAATACGCGGAATGTAATAAAATCAGTTGTTGAAACAGCGAGGCTTACCGCAGCTTCAACCCGGCTCGCATTTTCTGAAGGCTGAAGCATACCTGTTATTACCTCATCTTCATTACTATTCTCATTCACTATTGAGTATTCCACAGGGTTCTGTTCACTGTATCCGGAAACATCCGCTTTGAGCTCAATAGTAATCGTTGTGTCTCGCACACCATCTTCCGCGGTAAAAACTACTTCAGAAGGTGATATAACAAGATTTCTGATCAAAACAGGTGATTCTTCCGGGGGAAGGGAGGTGGAATCACAACCGAAAACGGATGCAGCAGCAAATAAAATCAATAGAGCAGATTGATACTTCAAATTAAAACAATTCTTTGGTTCAGATGATTGAGTGTTAATGAGTATCTAATGAATTCGATAGAGAAGTCCTGTTTCTATTCTTTAATGCGTTTTAGAACATAAATAGTACGCTGATTTCTACGCTAAATCAATAGTAATTTGCAAATGACCTGTGCTTTTCGCTTCCGGAGGAACTCATTCAGCGAAGCAAATAAAATCAAAAGTTATATTATGATTTCGTACTTAATTTAATTTGTAAGAATAAGAGGTGCCATTTCGTTAGCGGTTTAGAAATATGTTGAACTCATCATCAAATATCATTCGAATTAAATTGCGGTTTTATGGGAACCTGAATAAGCTTCTCAAAAAGAAATTCAGAGATACCGGTTTTATTCGACCTCTGCCGGAACCCACTTCAGTTAAAGATTTAATTGAAGGATGCGGTGTTCCGCATACAGAAACAGATCTGATTCTTATCAACAGCTGTCCCTCAGCTTTTGACACAGTGGTAACAGGCGGTGAGCTTGTAAGTGTATATCCGTTTTTCAGCTCTTTTGATCTTCCTGTAAAAGATAAACTGCAATTTCCTGAACCAAATCAAGTTCGGTTTTTAGTCGATGTTAATCTTGGAAAATTAGCCAGGTATCTTCGAATGTCTGGTTTTGATGCTGCATATGATAACAAGGCAAGCGATCCTCAGCTGATCAAGCAAATGCAGAAGGAAAACCGTGCGCTTTTAACGCGCGACAAAAAATTACTGATGCACAGTGTGGTAAAACACGGGTATCTTGTTCGCAGTATTAATCCGGAGGACCAGCTTGAGGAGGTCTTTGAACGATATAATCTGTTTAGAAAAACTGATTCTTATACAAGGTGCATTCTCTGCAATACTGAGTTAAAAAGCGTTCCAAAGGAAGCAGTAATTGATGATCTGGAGCCTTTGACCAAAAAATATTTTAACCATTTCTCACGATGTCCGCAGTGCGGACAGATTTACTGGAGAGGATCCCACCGGGATCGGCTTAATTCAAAAGTAAAAAATCTTTTAAAAATTGATAATTAATCAGAGTTATGTAATGTAAATGGAAAGAAGAACCACAATTTATTGTTTCAACTAACAAATATCATTGCATTTCATTTCTTGAAATCTTAGTTTCTTTTGATGCAAATTATTTCAAATCATATCGCCTGGTGGTGGCACGGTTTAAACATCGTGGCAGCGGGCGAATTGTGATTTCCTGAAAATTTCGAAAAAGCTTTTATAAACCCGCTGCAGTTTTCTGGAGTGGGTTTTTTTATTTTATACTATGGATTTAAGTGCATTTAAAAAACTTTCTGAATCTTACACAGCCATACCTGTAAGCCGACGTATGCTTGCGGACGTTATGACTCCGGTATCACTGTTTCTTGCAATCAGGGATTCGGCAAATTATCCTTTTTTGCTGGAGTCGGTAGAGGGTGGCGAGCAACTGGCGCGCTACTCTTTTATCGGGCGTAATCCCTACCAGGTTTTAAAGTTTGATGGAAATAATCCGGTACTGAGTTATCCGGGGAGTAAAGAAAAGATTGTCAAAAACCGCTCTTATTTTGATATTTTAAATGAGCTTACCACACAATACAGCGAACCGGATCTGCCTGATATGCCACTACTAACCGGGGGTGCGGTTGGATTTTCTTCATATGATACAATTCGCCAGGTTGAACACTTACCCGGTCAGCCGGCTGATGATATAGAAATGCCAGAGGCTGTATGGGCTTTTTATGATGAGATTTTTGCATTTGATCATGTAAAGCAACAGATCGTTATTATAAAAACGGTTTTTACGGATAAGGACAAGAAACCGGAAGAGGCATATTCCAATGCTCTCGAAGCACTGGACAGAATGGAAAAAGAAGCATTATCAGTCACAGCTGAGAAACAGCATTTCAATCTGAAAACCGATGCGATGAGCAGCAATGTCCAAAGGGGACAATTCCATGAAATGGTTAAAAAAGCTAAAGAGTATATCTATGAAGGTGATATTTTCCAGGTTGTTCTCTCGCAAAGATTCCAGGTTCCTTTTTCAGGAGATAAATTTATGCTATACAGGGCACTGCGCATGGTTAATCCCTCGCCCTATATGTTTTTCCTGGATTTTGCTCAGTTTGCTCTTGTTGGTTCATCACCGGAAGTACTTGTACGGGTTCAGAATAAGAAAGTACAATTGTTGCCAATTGCCGGAACAAGACCAAGGGGCAGGGACAGAGAGGAGGATCTTGCCTTTGAAGAGGACCTGAAAAATGATCCTAAGGAAATTGCAGAACATATTATGCTTGTCGATCTCGGACGAAACGATTTAAGCAGGGTATCTAAACCAGGTTCTGTAATACTGGAACGAAATCAGACTATTGAACGATACTCTCATGTAATGCATATAGTATCTGACGTAATTGGTGAACTTGAACCGGGAAAAACATCAGTTGATGCACTAAAACAGTGTTTCCCGGCAGGTACTGTAAGCGGAGCTCCAAAAATTAGGGCAATGGAGATTATTGATGAACTTGAACCTACAAAACGCGGTCCATATGCCGGTGCCGTAGGTTATTTTGATTTTTCAGGGAATATGGATACCTGTATCGTTATCCGGACAATGCTGGTGACGGGAGAATCCGTATATATACAGGCGGGAGCAGGTATTGTGGCCGACAGTGATCCGGAAAATGAGTACCAGGAGACAAAAAATAAAGCCAAAGCGCTTATTGAAGCCCTGAAAGTAGCATTAACTTTGAATGAGTCAAATCATGAAAGGTGAGATGGGATCATGTTTAAAAAATATGCTGAGAACAGCAGAAACAGAAAGCAAAAGATAGAAAGCAAGAATGGCTAATAACCAAAAAACGATACTTTCCGGCATACAGCCTTCCGGTAAACTGCATCTTGGAAATTATTTTGGTGCGATGCGCCAGCATATTCGAATGCAGGAGGAGGGGGATGCTTTTTACTTTCTTGCCAACTACCATTCGCTCACATCTGTCGAAGACGGAAAACTTTTGGAAAGCTTTACTCATGATGTAGTTCTTGATTACCTTGCACTTGGCCTTGATCCTGATAAATGCACTTTTTTTGCACAGTCGGATGTTCCGCAAACAACAGAACTGGCCTGGATCCTGGGTTGCCTCACCCCTGTATCATTAATGGAAAAAGGTGTGGCCTACAAGGATAAAGTAGCAAACGGGTTAAATCCCAATATCGGGTTGTTTACCTATCCAATACTTCAGGCTGCTGACATTTTAATTTATCATTCAGATCTTGTTCCTGTCGGAGAAGATCAAAAACAGAATATCGAGATCGCCCGGGACCTGGCCGGCAAGTTTAATCACACATACAAAGGTGAGTACCTGGTAGTGCCCGAAGAGTATATTTTAAAATCGGTTGCTACGGTTCCCGGTACCGACGGACGCAAAATGAGTAAATCGTATGGTAATACAATTAATATTTTTGATGAGGGAAAAACACTTAAAAAGAAGGTAATGTCAATACAGACTGATTCAACACCACTTGAATCTCCAAAAGACCCGGAAAGCTGTAACGTATTTTCACTGATCAAACTCTTTGCGCACGAAGAGAAAAAGGAGGAAATCGCAGAAAAATACCGATCAGGTGGATACGGTTATGGCCACGCAAAAAAAGAACTGCTTGGATTGATTACAGATAAATTTGCAGAGGAACGGGAACGCCGTAAAGATCTTGAGAAAAATCCGGGTTATGTAAAAGATGTGCTGCAGGAAGGCGGTCAAAAAGCCCGGGAGAGAGCTGAATCGGTCATGGAACCAATCCGCAGTGTAACGGGGTTGTTCAGAAGTTTTAAATTTTAATGATGTTTAGCAATGATTCTGATAATTGATAATTACGACTCATTTACCTACAACCTCGTTCACATGGTTGCAGTTAAAGATAAAAACTATAAGGTCGTCCGGAATGATGAAATGACAATAGATGAGATTCGTGAGCTGGACCCGGATAAAATTCTCATTTCCCCAGGTCCGGGTCGTCCTGAAAATGCGGGAATCACGGAAGATGTGATCCGGGCTTTCGGAGAAAATATACCCATTCTGGGTGTTTGCCTGGGCCACCAGGCGATTGGGCAGGTATTTGGAAGTAAAGTTGTGCATGCTCCCAGCCTGATGCACGGCAAGACCAGTGAAGTGCATCACGACAAGAAGACCGTATTCAAAAATGTAGAAGATGCATTTACAGCTACCAGGTATCATTCACTGTCCCTGGAACCCGATTCAATACCTGGTAATCTGCTGGAAATATCGGCGTGGACAAAAGATGGTGTAATCATGGGAGTAAGGCACCGGAAAAATCCGGTTGAAGGCATTCAGTTTCATCCCGAAAGCATTCTGACAACTGAAGGCGGTAAGATTATTCGCAACTGGCTGGAATTGAATGGTAAAAAAATATAAGACCCAAATAAATTATTAATTGAATCTTTTAATTCACAATGCCCCAAACATTTACTGATATTCTTGAAAAAATCTCCAGGTCAGAAAATTTGTCTGCTGAAGAGGGGGAGTTTGCACTTCAGCAGATTGTTGATGGAGAAATATCTAATGAACAAGTGGCTGCTTTTCTCTTTGGAATGAGAATGAAAGGAGAGACTGTAAAAGAGCTAACTGCTTTTGTGAAAGTAATGCGGGAAGCTGCCATCAGGGTTGATGTTGAGCAAAATGGAGCCGTTGATCTCTGTGGCACCGGCGGAGATGGTTCAGGAACATTTAATATCTCAACCACTGCAATGTTTGTGGTTGCAGGTTCAGGTGTTCCCGTCCTGAAACATGGAAACCGAAGTATTTCAAGTAAATGCGGAAGTGCTGACGTACTGGAATTGCTCGGAGCCAGGGCAAACCTGCAAAAAAAGGAGATTGAAAATGTTTTCAGTGAAACGGGAATGGCTTTTATGTTTGCCCCCAATTTTCATCCCGCAATGAAGTATGTGATGCCGGCACGCAGATCATTGAAAATGAGAACATTTTTCAACATGCTGGGACCTCTTTTAAATCCGGCCGGAGTAAAAAGACAAGTGATAGGAACTTTTAGTCCGGATTCAGCAAAAATGATGATTCAAATACTTTCAAATCTTGAATCGGAAAAAGCGTTTACCGTAAGTGCAAAAGATGGAATGGACGAAATTAGCCTGGTGGAGAGAACCACTGTATTTGAATTGAAAAAAGATCGTAGCGTTGATTCAAAGCTATTCGATCCGCAAACGCTCGGCTTTGAGATGGTAAATGCTAGTGAGCTGAAAGGGGGTGACTCCGCAGTGAATGCAGAGATACTGAAATCAGTGCTGAAAGGTAAATCTGATTCGGCAAAACAAAATATCGTTATATTGAATTCAGCTTTTGCCATACTTGCTTCCGGTAAATCAGAAAATTTACATGAATCAGTTAAAATGGCCTCAGATAGTATTCTGTCCGGACGTGCATATGATAAGTTGGAGCAGTTTATAACAGCAACAAATGATTTAGTTAACTCACAATGAGCTCTATACTTGATAAAATAGTTAAGCAGACCTCTTCAGATCTGAAAAGAAGGAAAAGGGATGTATCTGTAAAAGATCTGGAGTCTTTCGAAGGTTTTTATAAAGAACGATACCTGCTTTCAGAAAATCTTAAGAGTGAATCTGAAGTAACTATCATTGCGGAAGTAAAAAAAGCATCACCGTCAAAAGGTGTTATCAGGCCTGATTTTGATCCTCTTAAAATTGCTGAGTCCTATTACAAAAATGGGGCTTCTGCCATATCAGTACTTACAGATGAACCTTTTTTTCAAGGATCGCTTACGTATCTTGAAAAGATAGCAAAAGAAATTCCTATTCCGCTGTTGCGCAAAGATTTTATAATTGATCCATATCAAATTTCAGAGGCTAAAGCATTTGGAGCCGACGCAATTCTGATTATCGTATCTATAACAAAAGGGGACCAGCTGCAGGAGTTATTGTCCGCCGCAAAAGAAGCCTCACTGGAAGCATTGGTGGAATGTTATAGCCCTGAAGATGCAGATCGTTTGGATTATGACCAATTTCCGATTCTGGGTGTGAATAATCGTGACCTCCACACTTTTGAAGTGGATCTGCATAAGGGAATTGAATTGCTTCAGGCAGCACCCGGACATATCGTGACGGTTTCAGAAAGCGGAATTTCGAAACCGGAAGATTTGGTAAAACTATACGAAAATAAAATTGATGCAGCATTGATCGGAGAATATTTTATGCGCCAGCCCAATCCGGGTGAAGCTTTAGCATCAATGCTGGAATCTTTTAATAAAAAAATGAATTTGGAGCTGAAATAGGATGTTTGCTGATCAGGAACAAAGAACAAAAGTAAAAATATGCGGTATCACAAATCTTGAAGATGCGCGATTCGCAGCTGGTGCGCTGGCTGATTTTCTTGGTTTTGTATTTTATGAAAAAAGCCCGAGATATATTGAACCGGCCAAGGCAGGAGCGATAATCAACTGGATTGAAGGACCCAAAACCGTGGGTGTTTTTGTAAACCGGGATCTTGATGATGTAAACCGCATTGCCGGGCAAACCGGTATTGACATTGTTCAGCTCCACGGAAGCGAATCAGCAGAATATTGTGCGCTGGTTGATAAACCTGTCATAAAAGTTTTTCATGTGGCAAAAGAAGGAAATGGACAGAATTTGATGTCTCGTGTTGAACCATACCTGGAGATTGTTGACTACCTGCTTTTTGATACCGGTTCAAAAACACAATGGGGAGGAACCGGTGAGAACTTTGACTGGAATGCCCTGGAAAATTTAAATCATGACAAACCTGTCTTTTTATCTGGCGGATTGAATCCTGAGAATGTCAGGGCTGGCATCATCAAAACCAATCCCTATGCGGTTGATCTCTCAAGCGGAGTGGAAAAGGTACCCGGAATAAAAGATTTCGATAAATTGGAATCATTCTTTGATGAAATGCGTGATATATGGACTCTTCAGGAAATGGGTGAATTGTGAAGCAAAATTTTAAAGTTAAATCGAAATGAAATTATGAAATACACTGCACCGACCCGAACAGGTTATTATGGCAATTATGGCGGTAAATTTGTCCCTGAAATTCTTATTCCTGCCCTCGAAGAACTGGAACATGCTTATACCGATTTAAAAAAAGATCCTGTTTTTAAAGCCGAGTTTCATGATCTGCTGAATGAATATGTAGGACGGCCTACCAAACTGACACTGGCCAACAGGCTAACTGAACACTATGGAAAGGCTAAAATCTACCTGAAAAGGGAAGATCTGTGTCATACGGGTGCTCACAAGATCAACAATGCCATTGGCCAGGTATTGCTTGCAAGAAAGATGGGTAAAACCCGGATTATCGCTGAAACAGGAGCCGGCCAGCATGGAGTTGCCACTGCCACAGCATGTGCCAAATTCGGGCTCGATTGTATTGTCTACATGGGAGAGGAAGACATGGAAAGACAAAAGCTGAATGTGGACCGGATGAGATTACTTGGTACCGAAGTCCGTTCGGTAAACAGCGGATCAAAAACACTGAAAGATGCAACCAATGAAGCTATTCGTGATTGGGTAACAAATGTAGAAAATACATTTTATATAATTGGCTCTGTAGTTGGTCCGCATCCATATCCAATGATGGTGCGCGATTTTCACTGTGTAATCGGAAATGAAACCGGTGAACAGCTCAGGCATAAAGAGGGCCGGGGGCCGGATTATATGGTAGCCTGTGTAGGAGGCGGCTCTAATGCCATAGGCTTTTTCTATCCCTTCCTGGATAACGAAAATGTAAAAATGATTGGTATAGAAGCCGCTGGTTTAGGCGTCGATACGGACCAGACTGCTGCTACACTGACCAAAGGGTCGCCCGGAGTACTCCACGGCTCACTGAGCTACCTTTTACAAAGTTCGGAAGGACAGATTCAGCTGGCACATTCCATAAGCGCCGGTTTGGATTATCCCGGTATCGGGCCCGAACACTCGTACCTGTTTGACCTTAAAAGAGTTCACTATTATGGGGTCACTGATCGTGATGCAATGGACGCAGTGAAGCTTTTATCACTGAAAGAGGGCATCATACCCGCAATTGAAACCGCTCACGCAGTTGCATACCTTAAAACACTTATGCCGCTTACCAGGAAGGATGAAATCGTAGTATTGAACTGTTCGGGAAGAGGTGATAAAGACATGAAAACAATATCTGAATATATATGACCACTCAAGTTTCCAACAGAATTGCAACTGTTTTTGAAAAGAGAAAGAAGCACGATAAAATCATGTCACTGTTTCTGACAGCGGGATATCCCGAACCTGATTCAACAGCAGAATTGATATTGGGTTTAGAAAAAAACGGGGCCGATATGATTGAATTAGGCATGCCCTTTAGTGATCCGTTAGCAGATGGACCCACAATTCAATACTCAAGTGAAGTTGCCATTCGAAACGGGATTACGATGGAAAAAATATTTAATATCGTAAGAGAGGTCCGTGAAAAGTCTCAAATCCCGATTATCTTGATGGGATATGTGAATCCTGTTCTCAGGTATGATATCGTAAAATTCTGTAAGGATGCCGCAAATGCCGGGGCAGATGGATTGATTATTCCTGATCTCCCTGTCGAAGAATCCGGCTTGATTCATAAAGAAGCATCTAAAAACGAGCTAAACCTGATTTTTTTGGTAGCACCAAACACGAATGACAGAAGGATGATAAAAATCGATGAAGTTTCAGAGGGATTCGTTTATTGTGTATCAGTTACAGGCGTAACGGGTACACGAGATGGTAATGAAGTGGCCAGATCTGTCCAAAAATTTATTAGCAGAGTCAATAAAAATGTACAGCGAAATCCAAAATTAGTGGGTTTTGGAATTAAGAATCATCATGATGCGCTGAAAATTGCAGAGCATGCTGATGGTTTTATTGTTGGCAGTGCACTTGTTGAGCAAATCAAAAGTAAATATCCTGATAGCGGGTGGAAAAAAGACCTGTTTGATTTTGTACATGAATTGAAATTTGGAAATATTTAAAGAATGTGATTTTTTAAATCATTCAAACTTCTTTTTAACGTTAATACAGAGTCGGCAAACAAATACGTAACATAACTGAATTACAATGACTAAAATATTTTATACAGTTGCAGCTGTTATCATCATTTTATCGGGAGTGAATTGTGAAGGAGATTATCGCCCTAAATCCTTTGGCAGTGTTGATGAAATCGTGGTGGTAATGGACTCTTCAAGATGGGAAAGCCAAACGGCAGAGGCGATCAAAAACAGTTTTGGTGCCCCCATCGAAACACTTCCTACGTATGAACCATTATACAAGCTTGTATTTAAAGATTTCAGAACAAATGAACAGCTTGAGTCTCTGAAAGAGAGAAAAAATGTTATTTTTGCTGCTCCTATTGATGGTGAATCTAATACAGCCTCTTTTGTTCGTGCTATTTTAAGTGAAGAAGTTGAAGACCGTGTACGTGAAGGACAAAGTTTCGCATTCCCGGTTGAAGACAGATGGGTACGTGACCAGTGGGCTTTGATCATGACTTCGACAAGCGACTCGGCGCTTGCATCCAAAATTCAATCTTCAGTTGAACCGCTTGTAGATAATTTGCTGGATCGCGAATTTGAAAGAAGAAAAGAGGAGGTTTATCGAAGAGGGGAACAGGTGGCACTGTCAGATTCATTATGGAACAGGTTTGGATGGAAAGTGAGAATGCAGCATGATTATGTCTGGACAGTGGATACAACCAATGTGGTAAGCTTCAGGCGGGTGTTGAGCGAGAATGACCGCTGGATGTGGGCCTGGTGGCAGGATGATGTACAAAGTCCTGATTTTATTGATCAGGAATGGATCAATACAACACGTGATTCCCTGATGGAAATCTACGTACAGGGACAGCGTGAAGACTCTTACGTTACTACAGAGTATCGCCGGCCGGTAAATACAAAAAAGATGGATCTGGACAGCAGGCTTATTGGCTATGAAACACTGGGAACATGGCGTATGACTAATGATTTTATGGGTGGTCCTTTTGTGAATTTCACTTATTACGATCCGGAAACAAGTCGCTTATTTATGATTGAGTATGGCCAGTTTGCTCCAAGTGTCAACAAGCGAAGATTTGTAATGCAGTTCAGGGCAATGGGCAGAACCTTTCAGAGTGATTCAACGTGGACTGATAATTCAGACAAAGTTGCCGGTGTATTACGTGAATCTCCATGATGTTTCAAACAGGTATAGTTCACAGCTGGAAGAGCGAATATCCCAATCCCGATTAAGGGACCTTGTGAAGGTAAAGCGCATTCCAGGTGAGGCGTCATTAAAAATAGGAGATCAAATATATCTTGACTTCTGCAGCAACGATTACCTGGGATTATCTTCTCATCCCTTTATTAAAAAAAGAAGTATCGATTTTATCGAGAAATTCGGCACTTCCTCTTCTGCTTCCAGGCTCGTAACAGGCTCACTTGAAATTCATCATGAACTTGAAAGTCAGCTATCTGATTTGTACCAGAGGGAAGCCTTAATTTTTAACAGCGGTTTCCAGGCAAATGTATCCATTATCCCTGCATTAACAGATCGTCGGGATGTTATATTTTCAGACAAAAAGTGTCACAACAGTATTCTCCAGGGATGCCTTCTTAGCAAAGCCAAACATTTACGTTACCAACATAATAGCCTTGATCATCTTGAAAAATTATTGACAAGGTATACGGGTAAAGGCGATCGTAAAATCTGGATTGTAACGGAATCGGTTTTCAGTATGGATGGCGATCTTGCTCCACTTGACGGTATCGTTGAACTGGCAGAAAAGTTTAGAGCCAGTCTTTATGTAGATGATGCACATTCAACCGGTTTGTACGGAGAAAAAGGTCTTGGCTTAGCTGCAAATCAAGATGGGATTGATGTTTTGATCGAGACGTTTGGCAAAGCAGTGGGTGCATTCGGCGCAGCTGCACTGGTGAGTGATACGGTAAAAAATTATTTAATAAATTATTGCAGCGGATTTATTTATACAACTTCGTTACCGCCATCTGTAATTGGATCTGTATCTGCTGCATTTGAACTGATCCCCGGAATGTCTGAGGAAAGAAACAATATTTCCAAAAATTCGGATGCACTCAGGCGGAAACTGAATGAACTGGGATACGACACCCTGGAAAGCCGGTCGCAAATTATTCCTGTTCTGACGGGATCTGATAACAGGGCTATAGAGTTATCTGAGAAATTAAAGAGATACGGGATATACATATCTGCTATCCGGCCGCCAACTGTACCAAAAGGGGAGAGCAGGTTACGCATTGCATTAACAAGCAGCCATACAGCTGATGAAATTAATTATCTACTGAAGTCTTTGCAAAATGAATAAAACGGGTGCTCATGTAATAGCATATCATGGCTGGGGATTATCATCTGAATTCTGGAACAGGTGGATTAACTTGCTAAGTGAAGATGTCCGCTTCGACGCTTCAGACAGGGGATATTCCGGTTCGGAAAATGTAGTCCGTTTTGATAATAAACCGGCATCCAAGCAGATCCTTTTTGTACATTCATTTGGTCTTCATTGGTGTCCGCATGAAGTTTTATCAAATGCGGATCATCTTGTAATATTTGGCGGATTTCTGAATTTTCATCCTGAAAGTGAAAAGAAAAAAAAGAGATCACACTTTTTTGTTCAGCAAATGCTTTCCAGGTTTGTGGATAAACCGGGTGAAGTGCTCAACAAATTTTTAGAAAATGTTTTTTATCCTGCGAATCCTGATGAACAGTTTCTGAGAGGCGATATCGATCATGATAAACTGCTTGCAGATCTTACAATGATTCAGCACGAAACACAGTCTGTACAGATCTTACATGAAATACCTGAAATAACAATCCTGCATGGTGAAAGTGATAAAATTGTTTCGAATGAAAAAGCACGCAAATTATATCACAACCTCAGATATCGCGCCCGCTACTTTGAATTGAAAAATGCAGGTCATGCTCTTCCATATACCCAGGCAGAAGCTTGCTATATGTTTTTAAAGCCATTTATTGAACCTGAATTTTTTATTAAGAATTAGTTGTACACGTTGAAAAACATCAGAAAAGTCAAAATTAAAAAAGCATTCTCAGAAGCATCTGTTTTCTATCACAAGAATGCAGAGTTACAAAAGAGAACTGCGGCCAGACTTGCCCGGTCTGTCCGTCCCTGGAAATACACGATTCCGGCAGGCAGAGTTTTAGAAATAGGCAGCGGCACAGGTTTTTTTTCTGAACACCTGGTAAAGATATTTCCTGACCGGGAGTTGATTATTACAGATTTATCTGAAAAGATGATTTCTCTATGTAAAGAAAATGTCGGAAATTATAAACATGTAAAATTTGAGGTTAAAGACGCAGAAAATATCGGCCCGGACAATAACTCTTATGCATGCATAGCCGGTAATTTTGTGGCACAATGGTTTCGTGATCCGGCCTCCACGCTGCAGAGACTTACTGAGATGTTGGTACCCGGAGGTTTATTGCTGATGGCTTTCCCCGGAAGTGAATCATTTCCGGAATGGAGAAATCACTGTGTTGAGCTTGGATTACCCTTTACCGCAAATACATTGCCGGATGTAAACGAAATCGTAATCAAATTATCCATGGGGCAAAACCAGATTGATTTTTATGAAGACAGTTATACAGAAAGTTATCAGTCAGCTTTTCATTTCTTTCGCCACCTGAAAAAAATTGGGGTTACAACTTCAATGAATGATAAATCACTATCGGCAAGTGATTTTAAAAAACTGGTTGAATATTGGGATCGTAAAACTGAAAATGAGATCACGATTACGTATTATCTTGTTTTTATTGCAATTAAAAAAAACTGAATACTACTTTCTATTATGTATATACCCAAAAAATTGTTTGTAACAGGTACCGACACCGATATTGGGAAAACCATTGTCTCTTCAATTTTGGTAAAAGGGCTGAATGCAGGTTATTGGAAACCTGTTCAGGCTGGTATCAACCCCCAAACCGACACAGAATATGTACAGCAACTAACAGGTTTGAATAACACTTATTTTTATCCTGAAAGTTATAAATTAAATACTCCCATGAGTCCTCACGCTTCTGCCGAGATTGATGGAGTAATAATCGATTCAAAGAATATAAAGGTGCCTTCTTTTACACAATCTCACCTGATTATAGAAGGGGCTGGCGGACTAATTGTACCTATAAATGAATCGGAAACAATAATTGATATCATTAAAATGCTGGATATACCTGTACTTTTGGTTGCTAAATCGGGTCTTGGTACTTTAAATCACACTCTTTTAAGCCTGATGGCTCTTCGCAGCTACGGTATTCCAATATTTGGAATTGTTATGAATGGTGAATTTCATACTTCGAACGAAGAAACTATCAGGTCGTATGGAAAAGTTGAAAATATTTACCAGCTTCCGCCATTGAAAAATTTAAACCCGGCTGAACTTTTGTCAGCTTTTAATCACATTTTCAGTTAAATGCATCCAAATGTCTGGCACCCCTTTACAATACTAAAAGACAGTCTGCAGCCACTGAAAGTCATGTCGGGCAAAGGCATATGGCTTGAACTTGAAGACGGACAGAGAGTTGTTGACTGCATTTCGAGCTGGTGGGTAAATCTGCATGGCCATTCGCATCCTGTTATTGTTGAAGCAATAAAAAAACAGGCAGAAACACTTGAGCATGTTATCTTTGCCAATTTTACACATGAGCCGGCTGAACAGCTCGCAGAAAAATTAACTCAAAAATTGCCCGGTTCACTCAATAAAGTTTTTTACTCCGATAATGGCTCAACGGCAGTAGAAGTGGCTCTGAAAATTGCATGGCAATACTGGGAAAACAGGGGACAGAAAAGGAAAAAGTTTATTGCATTTGAAGGATCCTATCACGGAGACACATTTGGTGCGATGTCTGTGGGATCACGATCTGTGTTTTCACACGTGTTCAGTAATCTTCTGTTTGATGTGGAGTATGTACCATATCCTGAAACATGGATGGGAAGTAAAACTGCAAACGACAGGGAAAATTATGTTATTGAGCTTCTGGAAACCAAAATGTTGAGAAATCCCGGGGATTATGCAGGTATAATTATAGAACCTCTTGTTCAGGGTGCAGGTGGCATGCGAATGTGCCGTCCTGAATTTCTGCAAAAACTAAAGAAAGTAAGCAGAAAGTTTCCTGCCCTTTTGATTTATGACGAAGTTATGACAGGTTTTGGCAGAACAGGTGATTTATTTGCATCAACAAGGTCAAACACAGAACCCGATATCATATGCCTCTCAAAGGGAATTACCGGTGGATTTCTACCCTTTGCAGCAACTGTATGCAGCGACAGAGTTTATGAAACCTTCTATTCCGAAGATCCTTTGAAAACATTCTGGCACGGCCACAGTTATACGGCTAATCCAATCGGTTGTGCAGCTGCTCTGGCGTCGATGGAACTTTTGATTCAGAACCGTGAGAGGTTCGAGACAATGCAGCAAAAACATGAATCATTGATGTTGTCACTGGCTACAATGGACCGGATAGATAAAATCAGAGTAACAGGCACTATAGCAGCTTTTACGATCAAGAATAAATCTGAAAGCGGGTATTTTAACAAAATCGGAAATGCCGTTAAGAAAGAGTGTATTAAATATGGAATCCTGGTCCGTCCGCTCGGAGATGTTGTATATCTAATGCCCCCGTATTGTATTACAGACGAAGAACTAAAAATGGTTTATGAAAAACTTGGGAAACTGCTGGAAACACAATTCAAAGAGCTTGCCTGATATCCGTAATATTAAAATTATTTGAAAGCATAGAATGAAGGAAAGGTGAAACTAAATGGACTCTACGAACACATTAACTCTTGAATAATATAGTGACGTTCTTCCTTCAAATCCTGAATCTGTTCCGAAAAAAAACCAAATACGGCCATTTTCATCTGCGGTAATCTGAATCGCATCTTCTTCAGCCAATTCCAGATCCTTTAGCTCCCACTCTTCAGCATTTTCGTCTGAACAGTCATTGGAGTTTGCTATGTTTCCAAGCACTATCGCATCTTCTCCGCCCATCGACTGGTTTCCTTTATCCACAGGTAAGCGGAGTATCTCTCGATCTCCCTCCATTTCTAACACCGGTTTTGGTTCAATTACGGAGGTTCCGGCTTTCAGAAACACAGATTCGCCGGGAGCGCCTCCTGCACCTATGCAATTTTGAGGAACATTTGTTGCGATTCTTATCTGGTAGCGAATTTTTACCTCTTGTCCGGGTGACAAACCTCTAAACTGTTGTTTAAAATACATAAAAAGATCATCACTTAAATTTACACCTGAAATAAAAAGGGCATTTTGAGTTGTATCAAGTGATTCAGGAAGAGGAAGGAAATCTACTCCCAATTCAAAATTTTCGTTGTCACCGGGAGGCAAGTCTGCAAACTCGCCTCTCCAGCCTTGTGAACTTTCAACAAAATCAAATGTAAGTCGCTGAGTAAACGTATTGTCTGTATCTGTTCCGCATCCTGAGATCAATAGCAGATATAAAACTGGCATTATTAAAAGTCGCAGCATAGCGATACCGGCTTGGAATTCGTAACTGTATTTAATGTTTAATACTTTGGCAAATAACCTGTTAACAGATTCAAGATGCTCAGCGTTTAATTTTATTTAGAAAAAATTTATGTCATCTGCCTGGTGAAACTTCAAATTCATTATTTCCCGTTTATTAATCCGCAGTAACCGGGATATGTTCATTTTTAGCATTCTTAAAAGCTTCTCGTGGCGTCAAACCTAAAATTTCAAACATCTGCATATCTTCGCCTAAATCGTTATTGCAGGTCGTTAAAAGTTTTTCACCTGTAAATATCGAATTTGCACCTGCCATAAAACAGTGTGCCTGTTGTTCCATATTCATATTAACTCGGCCGGCAGAAAGACGAACCATTGATTTTGGCATTGTAATTCTTGCAGTAGCAATCATGCGGGCCATATCGTACCAGGGCACTTGAGGCTGATTTTCCATTGGTGTTCCCTCTACGGCAATTAATGCATTTATTGGTACTGATTCTGGATGCTCAGGCATGGTAGATAAATTATGTATCAGTTCTATCCGATCCTGATCAGTCTCGCCCATGCCAATAATACCGCCACAACAGACTGATATATCATTATTCCGTACTTTATTGAGTGTATCAAGCCGGTCCTGATACGTTCTTGTAGTTATAATGCGGTTATAAAAATCTTCACTGCTGTCCAGGTTGTGATTATATGCATACAGCCCTGCTTCTTTCAGTTTCTGAGCCTGTTCATCATTCAGCATGCCCAGCGTGCAGCAGACCTCCATATCCATTGATGTGATTTCACTGACCATTTCGACAACTTTCTCAAAATCTTTGTTATTGCGCGCATTTTTCCATGCGGCACCCATACAGAACCGGGTGCTTCCGGCGTTTTTTGCTTTTTGTGCAGTTGATAAAATAATCTCTTTATCAAGCATTTTTTCAGAATCTACCTCGGTTGTGTAATGTGCAGACTGTGGGCAATATGAACAGTCTTCGGAACAGCCGCCGGTTTTAATGGATAGAAGAGTGCAAACCTGAACTTCACCCGTTGCATGATGTTTTCGATGAGTTGTTGCTGCCCTGTAAATGAGGTCAAGCAGTGAAGTGTTATAAATTTCTTTAATTTCTCGCAGAGTCCAGTTATTTCTTATCTCGGTCATTTTTTGTTTTGATTCGTGGGTTTTATCAGTTAAGATATTTTCTGGTAAACTATAAAATTTGAAAAATGTGATTAAAAAATCAGGTGCTATTTTAGAATGAATAAAAGAATCTTTGAACTCAGTAAATTACTAAAGGAAGATTCAGGTTTGAATATTTAATACATTTAAATTTTATAGTATCCGGTAAAAAATAGCAGAATTCAACCAAAGAATCTTAACTAATCTCCGGATTATATTGAATCCTCAGGTCATCTAAATAATTAATTTATGTCAGAAGTACTTATTTCAGGTAAGCACTCTTTTAAAACGGAAGTGCCTTATAAGATTATTGAAACGGGCCGAAAAGAGCCAAAACCTCTTATTCTTTATCTGCACGGGTTTAATCAGAATATTGGACGATTTGAAAATGATTGCAGCAGGCTAACAAAAAGTGTGGCGGCTTACCATCTTTTTATTCAGGGTCCTTACCCGATTTATGATAGGTCAAGAAGTAAAAATGTATCTGAGTGGGGGAGAGCATGGTACTTGTATGATGGTAATCGCAGCCAGTTTATTAAATCACTTGAAATCACCTCACAGTTTTTACAGGATATTGTAGATCAGCTGCTTCCTCATATTCAAGTTACCCGAATGGGTGTCACCGGCTATTCAATGGGAGGGTATCTTGCAGGTTATTTCGCTTTCACACGCTGGAAACATGTAAATGATCTTATTGCAATAGGATGCAGGTTAAAAACTGAAATTCTGAATGAGAAATGGGATCATCTGAAGCATATGCACATATTGGCAATTCACGGGAAAGGCGATACATCGGTAAGTGCTGAAAATCAGCTAAAAGAGATTGATTATCTTAAAAATCACGATATTGATGCAGAATTAAAGATGCTGGATGAAGGCCACAGATTGTCTGATTCGTATATTGAAGAGGTTATAGTATGGCTAAATCAAAAAGGTTATAAAAAAATAGATTAAAAGTAGGATTTATATAAATTTTTTCTAATTTTCCAACTTGTTAAATTCGACGGCAACTAAAAAAATTCATATTATGACTGAAACTGCTATTAGTAGCAATCCAATGGAAATACTGGTTATCGAAGATGATCCTACTGTAAGAACGCTGGTGAAAGCTATACTTGAACACAACGGAAATAATGTATCAATAGCTGAAACCGCAACAGACGGTGAAAGTCTGGCGTTAGGAAATGAGTACGACATGATTATTCTGGATTTACGCCTCCCTGATGGGTCCGGTTACGATGTATGCTCAAACATCCGGGATAAGGAGATAAAGACCCCGATTTTATTCCTGTCTGCCGAACACGAAACAGATGTTAAAATTAAATGCCTTAAAGTTGGAGCTGATGATTATCTGACGAAGCCATTTAACAGTGAAGAGCTGATTGCAAGAATTGAGGCAATATCCCGCCGAAGCTCTGCAAAAGGGGCAGAAAAAGAGATTAGTTGCAACGAACTAACGGTAGATCTCATATCCCGTGAAATGATAATCAATGAAAACCGTATTCCTCTCACGAATAACGAGTTTAACCTGCTAGTCTATTTGATGAAGAATAAAAACAGGATTATCTCCCAGGAAGAGTTGGCTCAGAAAGTTTGGAATATCCATTTTGATACCCAAACAAATTATATCAATGTCTACATCAGTTACCTACGAAAGAAAATCAGAGAAAATTCTGAAGAAGATTACATCGAGACAGTTCGGAAAAAAGGATTTATTTTTCAGTGTGAAGATTAATTAAACAGATCAAGAATAAGGAGTTTTAGATCAAAACTGAAAAAAATTCTTTCACTTTCAAGATGATTATCATCCGGGATATCCGCCTGATATATACCCGCGTAGTGAATCGATCTCTTTTTCCTGTTTGTAGATGATTGATTTCACCACATCACCTATTGAGATAACACCTATAACTTTATCGTTATCCAAAACCGGAAGATGCCGTATTTTTTTGTCAGTCATCATTACCATGCAGTGATTCACCGTATCTTTTGGCTTTACACAGAATAAGTGGCTGACCATGATTTCACGGACATATGTTGTTTTGGATTTTCTTCCTTTCAGAATCACTTTGTTTCTGTAATCTCTCTCAGAAATAATACCCTCAAGTTTATCATCCTGCATAACAAGTAGTGCTCCGATATTCAGATCTGCCATTTTAGCTATTGCATTATAAACAGTATTATCCGGCTCAACTGAATAAATTTCCCTTCCTTTTTGATTTAAAATATCTTGTACCAGCATAATTCTCCTTGTTTTTATTAAAACCCTATCTTTAATAAAAACAATTTTCTACAATATGCAATAACTTTCCCAAATAAATTTCAGGAAAAAGTACAACTCAGCAATTTAACGCGGTAGTTTCTGATTCATATCTGCAACTATAAAAGCATGAACTGCCATAGCTGCCACATTCAGGTTGAATTCATCTTTGTTAATAATATCTATAACATCGGCATTCGTGTGATGATACCAGAAATACTTTTCCCTGTCCACAACAAGTCCCATTCCCGGCACGCGGTCACGTATAAGGGGGCTGATATCAGCTCCTCCGCCACCGCGAAATACTTCACTAGCTTCAATTGGTTCAAGCAGATCAGCGATACTTCTCAAAATCTTAAGTGCTTCAGCAGATCCTGTAAATCCAAATCCAATCGGTTTAAAAACACCGCTGTCTGATTCGATTGCAAGAACATGGTTCTCAAGACCTTCTTCTTTGGCAAGTTCATGATATTTTCGTGCACCTCTTAATCCATTTTCTTCATTTGTCCATAATACCACACGGATTGTTCTTTTTGGCCTTAATCCAAGATTTTTTATCAATCTTGCTGCTTCCCATGCAACGAAACAACCACCGGCGTCATCCATCACTCCCTGGCCAACATCCCATGAATCGATATGCCCCCCAATTGTGATAATTTCATTTGGAAATTCACTGCCTTTAATTTCTGCAATGACATTACGCGACTCTTTTTCAGGGAGCGATTCAGCCTCCATATAGAGATGAATCCGAATCTCTTCACCCCGGTCGTACATTCGTTGTAAAAAATTTGCATCCTCAATAGTAATAGCTGCATGAGGTATAGATTCTATTCCGTCCTGGTAACTGGAATTGCCAGTGTGCAGGGTTTGCATCGAAAAAGGAGTCACAGATCTTACAAGCGACGCAACTGCTCCGAAACGGGACGCATATATTGCGCCTTGCATCCGATACTGCACTGTTTCTCCGTAAGTTGTAAATGGCACGTTGAAAAGAACAATATTTCCCTCTATTAATTCCTGTTTTTGTGATAATTCCTCAAAACTTCCTACAACCACTAATTTCGCAGTTAACCCGGTATCGGGAGTTGCAATACTGTTTCCAAGTCCAATAATGGGAAGCTTTCTTTCATACGGCAGAATTAATTTAGCATGTTCGTCTCCGCGTACCCAGTGAGGCACCATCACAGATTGTGTGGTAACCCTGTCGAAACCATCGGTTTCCATCCTATCAATCACCCAATCAATTGAATTTTCAAGCATGTCTGAACCTGAAAGCCGGGTTGGGAAATAGTCAGCAAAATACATTAATCTGTCAAACCCCGTTTTTTCAGCGAGTGCGGAATCAATAATAGTTCTCGAGACAGATTTATATTCCGAAGCTTCAAAAGCTTGAGCATTGAGAGTACTGTTAATTGTGCTTGCAAAAAAGAGTAATAGCAACAGAAAAATTTTGGTCAGGTTACGCATTCGGGCACTGATTAAGACGGATTTAGATTTAAATAGAGAATAAACAAAAAAAGCGATAGTTGACTATCGCTTTTTACATTTCTTAATAAGAGATTTGTGCTAATCGCTAATCGCTAATCGCTAATCCATAGACATCGGATTGTTTTTCGAAATATCCTGGTACATCAAATACTCCTCAGGTGTAGTATCAGCAAAAAGGAAATTTAAAGGGTCGATAGGTTTATTGTTTAATATTACTTCGTAGTGAAGATGCGGACCCTGGGTCATGCCTGTATTACCGGTAAATGCAACAAGATCACCACGCTGTACCTTTGATCCCTTTTTAACACCCTCAGCAAACCCGGAAAGGTGCGCATATCTCGTTTCGTAACCGTAACCGTGATCAATCACCAAAAGCAAGCCATACGTTCCGTTGCGTCCCGCAAATTTAACCGTTCCCTCACCGGTGCTGAAAACATCAGTTCCGATGTCTGCTCTGAAATCCAGTCCCTCATGAAATCTGCGATATTTTAAAACAGGATGCATTCTCATACCATACCCGCTAAGAAGTATCCCTGATACAGGTTTTATGGCAGGTAAATGGCGGAGTTTTTCCTGGTTCTGATTGTAGTAATATTTGATCTCTTCGAATGACAATTTTTGAATATTGATCTTGCGTTCCAGGTTATCAAGCTGACTTGAGGTCCAGCGCAGAATTTCAGAAGCTTCACTGCTGTAAACATCAAATTCTTCATAAGGGTCAGCCCCCCCGGTTCCTTTTTGCCGTTCTTCGTACGGAATAGGATCAAGACCAAGTACAGATCGATACATCTCGTTGTCAAGACCAGCTATCTCCTGAACCTGCTCTTCCATATCAATTATGGTTGATTTTGTTTCTGCCAACTGTTCTATAAGTATTTTATTTTCAGAAGCAAGAGCCAGTTCAGAGGGCGTGCCAACATAATTGGAAAGAAGAGAAAGTCCAATCGTTGAAACAATAACGCCGTTAATAATCCAGATACAGGCTGTATACAGAATCTGATCTTTCCTGCTATTTGATACGGGAACAAATTCACAAGTTTGTTCGTCGTAATAAAAGTGGTTTTTAAAAGACATAATAAATTTTGTAGAGAATACTTGAGTCGCAGACTAAACTATTAATCTTTTCTTATATATAAAAGAGAGACGAAGAGGTATTTTGTTACTCAAAATCCCCTTCAAAGTAGTCAATCGCCCTTCTGGGTATATCACCCCGGGATTTTTTTCCGGCTATGTGTGCCTTAATTTTTTCCTGGAATGCTTTTGCGGCGTTATAACCGTAGTGCTTAAGCAGATAATTCATGGCGATTACCTCGGCAATAACAGTGATGTTTTTCCCGGGCGTAATTGGCAGATGAATAAGAGGAATTTCAGTATTGAGAACGTAAACTGAATCGTTATCAAGCCCGGTACGCTCTATGTCGGAGGTATCCTGCCAGAGAGTAAGTTCAAGTACAACCTCAAGCCTTTTCTGATATCTTATAGAACGAATGCCAAACATTGACATCACATCAACAATACCCAGGCCACGGATTTCCATGAAATGTTTATTCATCTCATTAGCAGAAGCCATAAGAATATTACTTTTCTTGGTAAGCATCACAACATCATCGGCAACAAGACGATGTCCTCGTTCCACAAGATCGAGTGCGACTTCACTTTTACCGATTCCTGATTTGCCGGCAATCAGAATTCCAATGCCATAAACATCCACCATAGAACCGTGTACCATCGTCTGCAGTGCAAACTGGTCTTCAAGAAACTCCTGAAGAAGAGACATAAACTTTGTTGTTTCAAGCGAAGTTTTAAAAAGCGGAATACCCGCTTTTTGTGCCATTTTAATTAAATGAGCAGGCAGATCGTTAT
Organism: uncultured Balneolaceae bacterium; assembly: GCA_964449075.1. GTDB lineage: Bacteria > Bacteroidota > Rhodothermia > Balneolales > Balneolaceae > CAYVBJ01. The sequence continues at coordinate 126,797 of CAYVBJ010000001.1, read as the reverse complement.
TATCAGTCAGAAAGATAACAGGGATATTAAAATCTACTACGTTTTGAAATGATTCAGCTTGCTGGTCCTCACTCATATTTTCCAGATACTGACATTCTGTATTGCCAAGAATTTGTACGCGCTGATAGGTAAACAATTTTACATATCCGGCCAGGGCAAGGCCGGGTCTGTGAAGATCTACTTCCGTTATGTACCTGTTTTTGCAAGCAGATTCAGCAGCACAAGATGTGAGTTCTATGTTGACATTTTCCCTTAGCTTTTGAACTAAAAACTCAACATCTATCTTTTCTTTCCGGGGTATAGGCTGATGATCCTGTATTGGCATAGTTAATGATTTACAGACCGAATTACATGTGTTTGAATCTTTTTTCTTTATACTTCCTTATTTGCCTCACAATATTGTCAACCGCAATATTTATAGCTTGCTCATATGTAGGGGCACTTTCTGAAGCTCTCAATAATACCTGGGGAACTTTCACATTAAAATCAGCTTTCGCAGGATTTTCATCATCATCTGTAGGTTCCAACACAATATCACAGGCGATTATTTTATCGTAGAATTGTTGAAATTTATCAATTGAGTCGAGTGCATGATTTTTCAAATCAGTACTGGCGTCAAAATGTCTGGCTGTGAATGTTGTCTTCATGTTTCCTCCATTAAATTTTATTATTTAGCTCTTGGATGAGCCTGTTCATATACATTTTTTAATCTCTCTACACTTGTGTGAGTGTAGATCTGGGTTGCAGAAAGATTCGTATGACCCAGAAATTCCTTTATAATACGGATGTCTGCCCCTGCATCGAGCATGTGTGTGGCAAAACTGTGCCGCAGCACGTGAGGACTTTGCTGGATTACTTCACTTTCAAGCTGAAGTTGTTTTTTTACAAGCTTCTGGACGGCCCTGGGGTATATTCTGTGCCCGCTTGCAGCAAGAAAGAGTGCATTTTTGGCATCCTGATCTGTTCTTGTTGCGTACAGTTTGTGCCTTGTTTGCAGGTGTTCTTTCAGAGAGTACAACGCTTTTTTGCCGAGTGGTATAATTCTCTGTTTATTTCCTTTTCCGGTTACCTTTACTTGCTTTGACTCAAAATCGATGTCACCAGCATTCAGGTTCACCAGTTCACTTAGCCGCATTCCTGTACAATAGAAAAGCTCCAGAATTGCTTTTATTTGAGTTTGGCGGGGAGTGGAGCATTCAATGTTGTCAATCATCCTTCGGATATCCTCAGAATTGACGGTTTCAGGTAATTTCTTGTCTTTTTTGGGCACAATAAGTAAATGCGCAGGATTTTTTAAAATGTGACCACGTTTAAAACAGTATTTGAAAAAAGAACGAACAGAGGCAACTTTTCTTGCAATCGAACTTTTTGATAATCCTTTGTCTGTGAGCTTACCCAGCCAGAGCCGGATTAATAACCTGTCAATTCTGTTCAAATTAACTGAGCCGGTCGTCATTTCATGCTCTTCTTTGCAAAACTCTTCAAACTGATGTAAATCTGTTTTATATGATACAATTGTATGCGGGGATGCATTTTTTTCAATCTCTAAATATTTTATGTATTTAAGAATGATATCGTACATATATTTTAATAATAATAATTTGTAGCCTAAAAGAAAGGTTTAATTCTATTAAAAATTACAGTAGCCGTCTTTGGTGCAAAATTGGTCGGTTTAACATACAAAATTTTCACGGATTTATATCTCTCGTTCTTTCCACTTTACTTTTCGCTTTGTCAAAAAATCAAGTATTGTTGTTAGTGCAAGTATTTGAAACCATAAAACTCCGACAGGATGAGTAAATGCGTATAACGGATTCCATTTTTGCCAAAATGCTATCACAAGTCTTTGAAGCAGAATAACTGAAATTACGGCAGCGGAGAGTTCAAACAAAAGCCGGTTTTCTGTGATCAATGAAACTGGAAGTGTTATAAAAGGGAGGACAAAAACTGCAAAATGCAAGACCGCTGAAAAGCTAAAAAGTGTGAGGTTGTAATTGAATCCTGCAAAAAAGTTTTTCCTGAATCCCTGGAACATCTCAAATTGACTGTTGTACATTCTGCATTTGATTGAAGACTGACCGGTAAACATGCGCATAGTAAAACCGGCTTTAACAGTATTTTGGGCAAGTTTCACATCTTCAACGATCTCTGATTTTACCGCGGCATGACCACCTATCTTATCATACACTTCCCGTTTAAAAGCAATACACTGCCCATTTGCTGCAGAAAAGAGTGATGATACACGCGAATAGATGTATTCAGGCATAAACTTTGGTTTCCTGAATGCATAAAAGGTGGGTAAAAGTGTTAAGAGCGTATAGTATACTATCGGCATCACTGTCTTTTCCCACCATGTCCTGAAAACCTGGTGCGGCCAGACGGTGATCATATCTGTGTTGTATTTTGAAAAGGCAGCTGAAACAGAAGGCAGCATGCCCGGTTGTAAAACGGTATCTGCGTCCAGGAACAGCAAAATGTGACCGTCAGCTTTTTCACCAAGCTGCTGGCATGCCCACGACTTACCCAGCCATCCCTGCGGACGCCGGGTTCCTTTCAGCGGAATAATCAAATCCGGGTATTGTTGTCTAAAGGATTTGAGAATCAACGGTGTACTGTCTTCAGATTGGTCATCCAGTATCAGCACTTCAAAAGATGGATAGTTTTGAGTCACAACACTATGTAAAAGTTTATGGATTGTGTCCTCTTCATTCCTGGCCGGGATGCATACGGAGATCTTGAGATGCTGACCATCTTCCATATTATCTTCTGCAGGCAACTCTGTGAGATGAAAACGGTTGTGAACAAGAATTACTGACGTAATAAGTAAATATAAAAGTGCAAATAGCAATAACCAGCTGATTATTATTTCGGGCATTTATTCACAAGTTTATCAGATCAAAATTTATTTAAATATAGGAATTATGATCAGATGATAAATTAAATTCGAAAAAGATTCGTTCGCCTGAGACTGATCGCTCTCTCAAAAAAGATATTTTCTTTGACCTGCCTGCTTCCTATATTTACTGTTTGAGTTACTGATGCCCGGATGGCGGAATTGGTAGACGCGCCGGATTCAAAATCCGGTGGTGGCGACATCGTGGGGGTTCGAGTCCCCCTCCGGGTACAATTTTTCATTTCTGAACGCTTATCAATTAAAAAATAATTACGTCACTCTTCGTTCTGGATCGCATCCAGGTTTGCTTCTGCAAGACAGAGTTATGAGACAGATCCACTGGTAAGTACTTTTTTGAAATGTCTGGGATATCTTCAAATTAATCCGATATCTTTCTTCCTGGTACACTTAAAACAAAAAGTTTTGGAATAATTATGATCGAACGGTACTCCCGGCCTGAAATGGCAGATATCTGGACTGAAGAAAATCAATTTAAAGCCTGGCTTGAGGTGGAACTTGCTGCCTGCAAAGCCTGGAGTAAGCTTGGAAAAATTCCACCTGAAGATGTGGAACTGCTGTATAAAAATGCCTCTTTTGATGTCAAGAGAATCAAAGAGATCGAAAAAGAAACACGCCATGATGTTGTAGCTTTTACACGGTCGGTTTCTGAAAGCCTCGGACCGGAAAAAAAATGGGTTCATTATGGTCTTACATCTACGGACGTGGTTGATACGGCAAACGGGTACAGGCTCAGGCAGGCAAACCAGATTCTAAGCAGAGGAATTGAGAGGATGATCACGGTTCTCGCGGAAAAAGCGAAAGAGCATAAAAATACTGTGATGATGGGCCGAACTCACGGTGTTCACGCTGAACCAACTACGTTCGGGCTGAAGTGTGCTCTTTGGTACACAGAGATGAAGAGAAATCAAACCCGCTTCGAGTCTGCAGCCTCAGGTGTTGAATTCGGAAAACTCTCAGGGGCAGTTGGCACCTTTGCAAATATACCTATTGAGGTGGAAGAGTTGACTTGTGAAGAACTTGGGCTGAATCCGGCACCTATTTCCACACAAACTCTTCAAAGAGACCGCCATGCAAATTATATGGCCGTACTTGCTTTGATCGGTTCGTCCCTGGAAAAGATGGCTGTAGAAGTTCGTCACCTTCAGCGAACGGAGCTTCGTGAGGCTGAAGAATTTTTCAGAAAGGGACAAAAGGGATCATCGGCTATGCCGCATAAACGAAACCCGGTGAGTTCAGAGAATATAAGCGGATGTTCCAGGGTACTGCGGGGGTATATGATGTCGGCCTATGAAAATATTCCTCTCTGGCATGAAAGAGACATTTCGCACTCATCCGTTGAACGGATTATTTTGCCTGATGCAACTATTTTACTGGACTATATGCTCAGCAGATTTGCAGGCGTTATAGAAAAACTGGTTGTCTATCCTGAAAATATGAGGGAAAATATGGACAAAACGCATGGATTGGTTTTCTCGCAGCGGCTTCTTTTAATGCTCATTGATAAAGGACTTTCAAGAGAGGAGGCGTACGACACTGTACAGCCTATGGCGATGAAAGCGTGGGAAGAGAAAACCTCATTTCGTGATATTGTAACCAGTAATGATGTGGTTAAAAAGTATCTGGATCCAGATGAAATTGAGGATGCATTTGACCTCGATCATCACACAAGGCGGGTGGATGAAATTTTTAAGCGAGCAGGTCTTTGATCTTTTTTTTAATTCGCAGAATTGGGGGTGACACACTGGTGTCACTTCCGGGTCTTATACTGCATTTGAACATTAATTAAAGGAATAAAATTATGACAAATGCAGTTTTAAAGAAAAGAAATCGATCATTTGCAGAACCGGTACTCAGAAAAGTATTACGTGAGGCATCAGAAGAACACAGAAACCTGACAGAGGCTTTTGAATTACTCGGATGGAGCAAACTACCTGATGACCTGAAAATGGCAATTAAAGATGATATCCTGGCATATGTAAATGAATTACAGGGTAACTATTCAACCTGCGATCCTTTTGTCGTAAATCGACGGAAAAGTGTTTTTTTCTGGGTTCAATCTTACCTCAATGGAATTTGCTCGATTCAAACCGCTATAAATACACTTAAGATTAATCCGCTTTGACGTTATTGGGAATCTGTAAAATTTAAATAGGGAAGAGGGAGAAGTTCGGGAACATTTTTTTTATCTTAATCAAAATGTAAACGAAACGATTTTCTCCCCATGCAAAATAATTCCCCGTTCGGTAAAATTACAAGGCAGGGCCTTACCTATGATGATGTTCTGCTCGTTCCCAACTATTCACAGGTTCTTCCCAGGAATGTAGATCTTACTGTTGACTTAACCCCCGCTTTAAAGCTCAACATTCCCGTGATCAGCGCTGCGATGGATACCGTATCCGAATACCGTCTCGCAATTGCGCTGGCCCGTGAAGGCGGTATCGCCATATTGCATAAAAACATGACGATTGAGGAGCAAGCCGAACAGGTAAGGCTCGTAAAGAGGAGTGAAAGCGGGATGATTGTAGACCCCGTTACACTTCCGCCTACTGCAACTGTAAAAGATGCCAGGGCATTAATGAAAAAGCACAAAATCGGCGGGATACCGATTGTAGAGCAGAATGATAAACTTATCGGGATTGTCACGAATCGTGACCTGCGTTTTGAACATTACGTAGACAAGCTTTTAAGCAGTATTATGACGAAAGAGAATCTGATTACTGCGGAGGAGGGCACGAACCTGGAAGAGGCGGAGGAGATACTGCAACAATATAAAGTTGAAAAACTGCCCATCGTGGATAAAAATAATAAACTTGTAGGGCTGATAACGTTCAAGGATATTGAAAAGAAAATGAACTTTCCCAATGCATGTAAAGATGAAATGGGAAGGCTTCGGGTGGGCGCCGCAGTTGGTGTTACTCCGGACACAATGGACAGGGTAAGCGCACTTATTGATTCCGGAGTGGATGCAATAACGGTAGATACCGCACACGGACATTCCAAAGGTGTATTGAACACAGTTGGTATGATTAAGAAAAAGTATAAAGACCTGACTCTTATTGGAGGTAATATCGCCACAAGGGATGCAGCGGAAGCGTTACACAGGGCCGGTGCTGATGTCGTAAAAGTAGGTGTCGGACCCGGCTCCATTTGTACAACACGTGTAGTTACCGGTGTTGGGGTCCCCCAGCTATCGGCTGTCATGGAAATAGCTGAATACACACAAAAAAACAGAATCGGGCTGATTGCTGACGGAGGCATAAAACAAACGGGTGATATTCCAAAAGCAATTGCCGGTGGCGCTGAAGCGGTTATGATGGGTTCTATGTTTGCAGGTGTTGACGAAAGCCCGGGTGAAACAATTATATATGAATCACGTAAATATAAGTCCTACAGGGGAATGGGAAGTATTACGGCTATGTCCAAAGGATCCAAAGATCGCTATTTCCAGGATGTTGAAGATGATCTGCGAAAGCTCGTTCCCGAAGGTATAGAAGGACGCGTTCCCTATAAAGGTTACCTGGGAGAGGTTGTGCATCAAATGACAGGAGGACTCAGGGCGGCCATGGGGTATGTAGGGGCAGCTACAATCCGTGATCTGCAAAAATCCGAATTTGTGCAAATATCGGCGGCAAGTTACAGGGAGAGTCATCCTCACTCTGTTCAGATCACAAAAGAAGCTCCCAATTATTCCGTCAACTGATCCTTTATGAAAAGAGTTCTGATTATTGCGTACTATTTTCCGCCAATGGGAGGAAGCGGTGTGCAAAGGCCTTTGGGCCTGGCTAAGTATCTGGCTGATTTTGGATGGAAACCGGTTGTCATAACCCCTGAACCCGGTATTTACCACACTTTTGATTCATCTTTGATATATGAAGTTGAAACCCATAATATCGAGGTAGTCAGGGTTCAAAACGGATCTTTTTTCCAGAGTGCGGGAGGCAAAAAGAAAATCAGATACAGTGAAGCTAAAGGAAAACTGCTGAGACTCTTTACATCCTGGTTCATGTTTCCGGATAATAAGAAAGGATGGATTGAACCCGCAGTTGAAAAAGCGATTCAACTCCATAAAAAAGATAGGTTCGATGCTCTGTTTTCAACAGGCCCGCCATTCAGCAATCACATTATTGCTTCAAAAATAAAAGAGGAGACAGGGTTACCCTTAATCCTGGATTACAGGGATGACTGGCTTGATAATCAGTATGCTGCCTACCCGACAAGCTGGCACAGGGATAAAATAGCTGAACTCGAATACAACTCAATTCAGTCTTCTAATGCAATTACTGTTGTTAACAGCGCCTATGAAAATATTCTCTTCAAAAGATATCCGTTTATCAGAAGGCCGATCATACTTCCAAATGGCTATGACCCTGAATTTACGACAAATAACACCATTAGAGGTGCAAATAATAAATTTGTAATCACCTATTCAGGCCTTTTCCATTTTCAAAGTCAGCCAGATCAATTTTTAAAAGCTGTAACATTTGCCCTTAAAAGAAATCCTGATCTTGCAAAGGATATTGAAATTCAGTTTGTCGGATCTGAAGGGAAGGCATATGAGAAACTTATTAAGAAATCCGGATTGAATGGTGCAGTTTCTTTTAAAGGATACAAAAGCCATGAGGAAACTGTCCAAATATTGCAGAATAGTGATTTATTGCTTTTAATACTTTCTGATAAAACAACAATGAGAAATGTTACACCGGGAAAAATGTATGAATATTTCGGTACACGAAAACCGGTACTTGCATTGGTTCCCAAAGGAATATCACGTCATTTGCTGAAAAGATACAAAGCAGCAATGATTTCTCATCCCAACGATATCTCAATGATTTCACACGAACTTCTGAAATTTTATGAACTTTGGAAAAAAAATAAATTACCGAAAGGTGATCAAATTTTTTCAGAAAGTTTTAACCGCAAAAAGCAGAGCGGAAAACTTGCTGGTATTTTAAATTCAGTGATAAAATAACTATAAGAAATAGTAACTGGCCCGGTATGTGGGATTTTTTAAAAAAAATATTTTCGAATCGCGACAGGGCTGTTACAGTGGTTGTACTTGATGAAAACGATCCGGATTCATCCAGCTCATTTTCAATCAAATCAGCCGATATGGTGAGCATAGTTGTTGTCGTTGTTTTAATTTCAGTTTTGGTTACCACACTGCTCTTCTTTGTTACGCCGCTGGGATCTCTTTATCAGCATCAGCAGGATGAAAGTATACGCAATGAAATACTTTCGATAGCAGAAAGGGTGAGCGTACTGCAGGATTCACTCTCTGCCCGGGACCGGCAGCTGCAGGATTTAAAAGATGTTTTGAAATCGGCATCAGACACTACCTTTACACCTGATTCAAATTTACTTACCACCGATCGTAAACTGAATTCAAATAATTCAGACTTTATAGATGCACCATCTTTCAGTATGATTTCAACAAGTGAAATAATCATGTCGAATATATTGACTGGGTCCCCCCAATTTCCATCGCATTATCCTTTATCAGGATCCCTCACTCAAAAATATTCTGCAGAAAACGGTCATTATGGAATTGATATTGCAGCTAAACCGGGTACACCGTTTACGTCTGTTGCAGACGGTACGGTTATCAATGCAGAATGGACTATAAATTTTGGTTATGTACTTTATATACAGCATCCAAATGGAATAGTCAGTGTTTACAAACATGGAGAAAAAGTATCAAAAAAAGAAGGAGACATCGTTTTGAAGGGTGATCTTATAGGCTCTATAGGTGATAAAGGAGTTCTGAGCTCCGGATCGCATCTTCACCTCGAAATCTGGAAAGATGGTGTTCCTCAAAACCCCTTAATGTACTTAATCAATTAAATATTATGTTCAACAATAATAAAAAAGAGGATAAATTGGTGAATTCTACAAATGGTCAATCTCCTTCACTCAACATGATCAGTGAAGGATCAAAATTGAAAGGCAATATCCAATCCCAAAATGATATAAGGATATCGGGAAAAATTGAGGGTGAAGCATCTTCAAAAGGCAAACTTATCATTACATCATCTGGAGTTATTGATGGAAATGTGAAAGCCGCCGATGCAGATATTTCAGGCAACCTGATTGGTGAAATACATATAACTAATCGGTTGACACTCAGAAAAACTGCTAAAATTAACGGTAATATTTACACCAAAACGTTGATTGTGGAAGAGGGTGCTGAAATTAATGGAGATTGTAAAATGGGATCTGAATCACCCTCAAACAACGGTCAGGCAGTTGAATCGAAAAAGCTGAACGAAAAAGTGAAGGCCTGAGCATTTGATCAGTGATCCGGATGTAAAAAAATACTTAAAATACCTTTCCCTGGGTGTGGAGATAGCAGCAGGTCTTTGCGTGCCGATCTTACTTGGATTATGGATTGACAGAACCTGGGATACAGAACCATGGTTTTTAATTGGAGGAGTTTTGGTCGGTGTAAGTACGCTTTTCGGAATCATTTTCAGAGTGGTAAAAAATACCGGCAGTTCAAATTGACTTTTAAAAAGATAAGCCTGTTAAAAAAAAATATATACAGAACTGTACTAGCAGGTTTTACTGTTTTATTGTTCAGTTTGCTTTTTACGGAATACCAAAAAGCAGCTGCAATTTTAATCGGGTACTTCCTGGGATTGTCTGCTGTTTTAGCACATCTCTTATTCATAAAACAGACAAAACACCTGGATGTTTCTGATTTTCAGAGGCTCTATTTCATCAGCATATTAATACGGTTTTTGCTTATATGCCTGATCTTTGTTGCACTTATAATTTTCACAAAAATTGACGAATTGGGGTTTACTGTTAGTTTTATAATTTCGTATATTTTCCATTCTGTAATAGAAATTATACTGCTAAACAAACAACTGACAAGCCAAAACGAGGAACGGTAAACAGATATAATGATGTATTCTTTCCGCAGTGCCGTGTTCGCTGTATCAGCTTTTTTGATTTTATCACCTTCATTTTTGATGGCCTCAAACTCAACCAGCGGTGACGAGGAAGAAAAGATCATTGATGTAATGGGAAAGGTTTCCGATCACGATTATCTTGAGGTGCTTGGAACAAAAATCTATTTACCCAGAATACTGCTTGTTGACGGACAGCTGTACGCTTACTCAACAACTGACAGTGCTGTCGAATCAGGGGAATTTGTCATGGAAGAAGGCTCTCTTGTAAGAGCTGACGGAATGCCGGTCTCACTTGATCTTTCTATAACTTCTCATCTTATGTATGTATGGTTTGGTCTCATTCTCACTTTACTCGTAACATTATGGGCTGCTGCCAGGTACAAAAAGGGAACAGGCGCTGTTACAGAACCAAAGGGGGCCGGTCAAAATATATTTGAGATCGTTTTTATTTTTGTCAGAGATGACATTGCAAAAGAGTATATCCCCGCTGATAAATACAAAAAATATGTTGCTTACCTTTTTGCAGTATTTGTATCTATCTCATTTATGAACTTATTTGGATTGCTCCCCTGGGGAGTTTCGGCTACCGCAGATTTAACAGTAACTGCCACACTCGCCACAATCACCTTTTTAATCACCCAGTTTAGCGGATCGAAAGATCACTGGAGGCACGTTTTTGCTTTTCCGGGCGTTCATCCGCTTGTCAGAATAATTTTAACACCGGTTGAGATTCTTGGATTATTTACAAAGCCGTTTGCACTCGCTATACGTCTTTTTGCAAACATGCTTTCCGGTAAAATTATGATTATCAGTATTCTTGGTCTTATTTTTATTTTCACGGACCTGTTTGGCACTGCGCTTGGACTTACTACCAGTGTTTTTGCTGTAGGTCTTACAGCATTACTTTATATTCTTAAAGCATTTATTGCCCTTTTACAGGCCTATATATTTACTCTCCTGTCAGGAGTTTTTATTGGAATGGCCGCAGAAGAACATGAGCACGAACATGACACCGCAGTTGCTGCAGATACTGCAACTGTACATATTTAACAAACAACAATAAAACACAAAACAACAGGAAAAACTATGGAATTGGGATTATTAGCAGCTGGTATCGGAGCCGGGATAATTGCGATTGGCGCAGGTATTGGCATTGGAATGATTGGTAAAGGCGCTACGGAAAGTATCGCACGTCAACCTGAAGCCTCAGGCGATATCAGAGGAGCCATGATTCTTACTGCTGCTTTTATCGAAGGTGTGGCTTTGATTGGAGCTATTGTATGTCTTCTTCTTGTGGTTCTTTAATCTAAAAGATCACAAGAGGTGGCAATTATGTACATTTTAGCAGGCGGGGGTATTCTCTCTTTTAGCAGCGGTTTTGCAATATGGGTGGCCATATCAATGGTTGTATTCCTATTTATAATGTATAAATATGCTGTACCACCTATAATGAGAGCTTTGGATGAGAGAGAAAAGAAGATCAAAGAATCTCTCGAATCCGCGGAAAATGCTCTTGAGAAAGCCGAAAAAATATCGAAAGATAATGAAAAGGCTATGAAAGAAGCTGAAGTAAAGGCTCAAAAAATACGCAAGCAGGCAATAGCAGATGCTGAGTTGCTGCGCGAAGAGCGTATTGAAAAAGCCAAGGATGAGGCTTCTAAAATTCTGGAAGATGCCAAAAATTCTATTGAGCAGGAAAAGAAACGCGCTTTATCGGAACTGAGAAAAGAGGTAGCTGAACTGGCAATTAAATCTGCTTCAATTATCCTTGATTCAGAACTTGATAAAGAGAAAAACAAAAAACTTGTTGACAAATTTATCAGCGAACTGCCCAGGAATTAAGATCGAATATGATTTCAAAAGCTGCATACAGATACGCAAAATCATTTCTTCAGTTCGCTGTAGAAAATGATATTCTAAGCAAAGTTTTCGAAGATATCCGGGATATACACAATACGTTTACCGGTTCGGATGAGTTGCGGCGTTTCTTAAAAAATTCGATCATATCTCAAAAGAAAAAGAGAGCTGTTCTGGAGGAGCTTTTTAAAAGCAACGTCAGCAAAGAGACATTTCGGTTTATAACTCTTGTTATTGAAAATGACAGGGAATCACTGCTTCCGGATATAGTGAAAAGCTTTATCGAACTATATAATGAATACAAAGGGATTCTTGAAGTTGATGTTTTTACCGCTCAAAAACTGAGTAAAACCCAGGAAAAAAATCTGAACGATTCTCTTAATTCTTATACAGGCAAATCAGTTATTTTATCGATTACTGAAAATCCGGAGCTAATGGGCGGGATTGCTGTCAGAATCGAAGATACTATTATTGACGGCACGGTAAAACACAAGCTCGACCAGTTAAAAGAGACATTTTTTGGAACAACAGTTTAATCAATTAAAAATTTTTAGAATATTTAGAAAATGAGTCAAGTAAGACCTGATGAAGTATCAGCAATACTGCGTAAACAACTGTCGGGCTTCGATAGTGAGACAGATACTTATGATGTAGGAACAATTCTGGAGGTAGGTGATGGAATTGCCCGTGTTTACGGTCTTTCTAAAGTACAGGCCGGTGAACTTGTTCTGTTACCGGAATCCCTGGATACAGACGGCAATCCGGTTCGCGGTATGGTTCTGGATCTGCAAGAAGACAACGTGGGTATTGTTCTGTTCGGATCCCCAAATGCCGTTGAGGAGGGCCATCAAGTTAAACGCACAAAATCGATTGCCTCCATTGATGTTGGCGATAATCTGACCGGCAGGGTTGTTGATCCTCTCGGCAGGCCGATCGACGGACAGGGATCAATCACAGGTGAAACAATGACATTACCACTTGAAAGAAAAGCACCAGGTGTAATCTACAGGGAACCTGTTAGTGAACCTCTGCAAACAGGTATCAAAGCGATCGATGCACTGATACCAATTGGACGCGGACAGCGTGAATTGATTATCGGAGATCGTCAGACAGGGAAAAGTGCTGTTGTACTGGATACCATAATTAACCAAAAAGAGACGCATAATACAGATAAACCTGTTTTTTGTATCTACGTAGCTGTAGGCCAGAAAGGATCAACCGTTGCAGGAATCGTCAATACATTAAAGGAACACGGTGCAATGGATTACACTATTGTAGTTTCAGCTCCTGCGAGTAGTTCAGCACCTTTGCGATACATCGCACCGTTTGCAGGTGCGGCTATTGGAGAGTATTTTCGGGATACCGGGCGACACGCACTTGTTATTTATGATGATCTTTCAAAACAGGCTGTCGCTTACCGCGAATTATCTCTTCTTTTGAAAAGGCCACCAGGACGTGAAGCATATCCCGGTGATGTGTTTTACCTGCACAGTCGTCTCCTTGAGAGAGCTGCAAAGATTATCGACAATGATGCTGTTGCTTCACAAATGAATAATATTCCCGAGCCGCTTAAACCAAAAATAAAAGGCGGCGGATCACTGACTGCACTGCCAATCATTGAGACACAGGCCGGTGACGTATCAGCTTATATTCCAACAAATGTTATCTCAATTACTGACGGCCAGATTTTCCTGGATACGGATCTTTTTAATTCCGGAGTGAGACCTGCAATTGATGTGGGTATTTCGGTGTCCCGGGTTGGTGGCGCTGCACAGGTTAAATCTATGAAAAAGCTTTCAGGCACATTGAAGCTTGATCTTGCTCAGTATCGTGAACTTGAAGCTTTTGCCAAATTCGGTTCGGATCTGGATCCTGCTACTCAAAGACAAATTAAAAGGGGTGAGCGCACAGTAGAGCTTATGAAGCAGGGTGAATACAATCCGCTGCCGGTTCAGGATCAGATTGCTCTTCTGAAAATTAATAATGAAGGTTTGCTTGATAAACTTGATGTTGAGATGATTTCCGAGTTTGAAGAATCATATCTTGAAACTGTAAATGCTAAATTCAGCCAGAAGATGGAAGATCTTGGAAAAAAAGGTATCCTTGAGGATGAATTTGGTGATGAGCTCATCGAAACAGCTAAAGTAATTATTGATCAAATTCTTTCAACTGTAGAAGAAGAAGTATAAAATTATGCCAAATCTTCGGGATATACGAAACCGAATCTCTTCGATTAATAATACTCAGCAGATAACTAAAGCCATGAAAATGGTTGCTGCCGCCAAATTGAGAAAAGCTCAGGACCGAATGAATGAAACCAGGCCTTATGCTTTTGAATTGAATAAAGTAGTGGCACGCTTAGTTGCCAATTCATCCGGTGAACAGGAACTTTTAAGAAAACCTGAAATAGAAAAACGCTTTCTATTTGTTGTGGTAGGGTCCGATAAAGGCCTGTGTGGTGCTTTTAATAATAATCTTTTTAAAGAGGTAGAAACTGTTTTAAAAAGTGACTACCAGGATTATTTATCCGATGATAAAATAGATATCATTGCAATTGGAAGAAAGGCGGAATCCTATTTCAAAAAAAGAAAATATTCAGTAATAAAATCCTATCCCGGTTTTTTTGATGATTTGAGATTTGAAAAAACAAAGAATATATCGGGGGATTTTACGCGTTCATTTAAAGATGGAATATATGATGGTGTATTTTTGGCTTTTAACGAATTTAAATCTGTCATATCACAAAAAAGGGTGATTGATCGAATTCTTCCCATCAATCCGGAAACGTTACTTGATTCGGATGATGAAATTGAATCACATATTGAGTATATTTTTGAGCCTGATACTGAATCAATTTTGAATGAAATTTTGCCAAAGCATTTAAATATTCAGCTTTGGAAGGCAGTTTTGGAGTCGAATGCATCTGAGCAGGGTGCCAGGATGGCTGCCATGGATAATGCAACTGAAAATGCAAAAGAATTAAAGGAAGATTTACAGCTTAAATATAACCAGGCACGGCAAAGTGCTATTACTACTGAAATTTCGGAAATTGTATCCGGTGCCCAGGCACTTGAAGAAACATAACCGGAGGGATGGCAGAGTGGTCGAATGCGGCGGTCTTGAAAACCGTTGAGGCGCAAGTCTCCGGGGGTTCGAATCCCTCTCCCTCCGCACAATAAAAAACCCCGGTAAGGGGTTTTTTATTTTTAACCTGACTCTATTGATGCCTTTTTAAATTCTTTTTTACAGACTGATTGATTAGAACTATGCAGCTGTTCAAACTATCTTTTTTTCTTTGTCTTTTTATCAATTTATCAATAATACATTCTGATGCCCAGGATACACTCAAGA
The DNA here is from genome assembly GCA_964449075.1 of uncultured Balneolaceae bacterium. Classification (GTDB taxonomy): domain Bacteria; phylum Bacteroidota; class Rhodothermia; order Balneolales; family Balneolaceae; genus CAYVBJ01. Next base: position 111,764 of record CAYVBJ010000001.1, on the reverse strand, counting down.
TAAGTTTGAAAGAATTTATTGAGATTGGTCTTGAAAATTCCGGCCAGCTGAGTTTTGAGCAGCAGGCTGTTGAACTTGCCGAAAACAGAATAAGCAGTGCAAAAGCAAATCGGTTTCTACCTTCTTTTGACTTAAGAAGCTTACACGGCCTGGTTCCGGGTGTTAAAAGTGACAGTATTTTGCCAAACGGACAGCCACTTCCGCGTGACGAATTGTTTCTCGATCCTGACCTGGAGAATGATTTTAACGATTTCGGAATATTTACAAGAATTGATGTTAATGCAGTACAGCCGATTTATTCGTGGGGGGCCATAAATAAATCCATTTCTGCTGCAAGATCTGGTGCCATTGCCGCTCAAAAAGAGTTAAGCGCAAAACAATCAGGCCTTGAAATTCAGCTTTTTGAACTCTATCAAAGTTATCTTCTTGCACTGGAAACAGATCGTATTTTGCAGGATTCACAAAAAGAACTTGATCGGATAGGAGATGTACTTGAAGAGATGAGAGAGGAGGGAGATCCAGAATTCGAAGAAGCTGATATGTTTAAGTTCGAGATATTTGAAGCTGAATTCCAGACGCGAAAAACAGAAGTTGAACAGAATACGAATTTTGTCCGCAGAATTTGGGATTATGTTTTAAGAGGTGATGCTGCTGTTGTATATGAGCCGGAAGATAATTTTCTCGACCCGGTTTCAGCGGAATTACTCTCTTTTGATGAATACAGAAGCAGGGCATTAACTGAACGTGCAGAATTGCAAGGTGTTGAAGCCGGGATCAACGCAACAAATGACGCATTAGAAGCAAGAAAGGCTCAAAATTTACCCGTTCTGTTTCTTGGATTAAATGTGAGCTATGCCACAACGCCAAACAGGCCCCGTCAATCCAATCCCTTTATTATAAACAATACGAATTTTTTCTCTGCTGCGTTTGGTTTTGGCATACGTCAGAATCTGAATTTTCTTCAGCTTAAATCTGATGTGCAAAAAAGTAAAATAGAATACAAACGAATGATTGATTTAAAGGATGCGGTAACTGACGGCATCATGCTTGAGCTCAATAATGCATATAAGGACGCCGTTATTGCTGATACAAAAGTTAAACAAACCGATATAGCTTTAACAAAATCAAAAAACTGGGTACGGCATGAGCAATTAAATTATGATATTGGTTTCGGAAACTCTGAAAATCTCATTGAAGCTATAAGACAAGAATTAGAATTGCGTGTTACAATGAAACAAAGTGTGTTCGAATTGAATAAAAAGATTGCAGATTTGTATAAGGCATCTGGCATGCCTATAACTGAACTAAATTAGACTATGATGAAATATATGTTGAAACAGCTTTTTATCTTATTTCAAATCTTTTTTTTGATAATAACTGCTTTATCTGCACAGACAGCGAGTGAAGAAATCAAACAAATGCTTGAATCCAGAGATGCAGAGATAAAAGAAATTTTGGGTCCGGAAGGAAAAGAATATACACAGGATCAAAGAGACCGCTTGAAAGATATAATCAACGGTGTCATTGATTTTGAAGCAATGGCATCTTATGCACTGGGTGATACTTACAATGAACTCTCTGAAGAGGAGAGAAATGAATTTGTCTCTCTGTTTTCTACAATTGTAAGAGATAATTCTTTAAACAAACTTGATATTTACCGTGCAGATGTTTCTTATGAGAAAATAAATGTGACCGACGGAAATGCAAGAGTTGAAACCATAGCGCAGCTTGAAGATGTGCGAACCCCGGTTTATTATGAAATGGAAAAAGAGGAATCAGAATGGGTGATTACGGATATGATTATTGATGATGTCTCGACTGCTGAGTCATACAACCGTCAATTTCAAAGCATTATCAGAAAACGCGGATACGACGCTTTAAAACAGAGCCTGGAGAAACGAGCTGCACGTGTCCCCACATCCTGAAGCCATTTTACTTTTTTTACCTGCTATCCTTTGATTCGATTGTTTCAAAACCGCTTATCTTACCATAGATATTGATTGGTTGAAAAATTTAAACAGTTGAATTTCCATTGATTTTAAATGAAGATGCAATCCTGTGTCACATTTATTAGACTCACGTTATAATATTTTTGAACTAAAATTTTATTTTTCCGGTTGAGTAAATAAATAGTTCAAAAAGAGAATAGGATGCATAAAAGCAGTAAATTTGGCAAACGAGCAATTAAATTGCTGATTACCATTTTTGTTTCGGTAGCATTTCTTTTATCTACACATCTTGGTGAATTTTGGCCGTTCAGTATCTACCCGATGTTTTCACAAGCCGGAAAAGAGTGGGAGCGCTCTCTTGTCAGGGATGTATCGGATGTTCCGGATCAGAAAATCTGGGAAACCGTACATTCTGTCGGAAATCTTCAGGGCACCTCTTTTGCTATGAATGAAGTTAATATCAATCAAAATGACGTTGCCAATTTTTCTCAGAAAGCAGGCAGATGGAATGAACGTAAAATAAGAGGAATGCGCCATTTGTTCAGAACCGAGTTAAATCGGAGAGATCTTCTGCTAATGAAAGTGACAGGCAGTCTGACAAAAGAAAAAGATACGGTGATCATCGATTATACACCTTTCATGCTGATGAAATCGGATACGACGATTTTTAATCCTGAAATGGAGATCAGCCGATGAAAGTTATTGAACAGCTGAAAAAAGATTTATTCAGACTCGGGGAAACAGAAACAGCAGGTCAAGTTCTTTTCTTCAGGTTATTTGAATTCTTCATTGCTTACTTTGTTATCTGGTTCGCCTGGTTTTGGGGCGTTTATATACCAAATCTTGGTGAAGTTTTGCTTCCGCTTGGCATTGCCAACTACGTAGATATATCATTTTTGTTCAGTGATATAATGGGTATTGGAAACGCAATTCTGATTACACTTTTTGTGATTGCAGGATACTTGCGGATGAATAAATTTGCCTACCTGATAGCTATGGTTCTTTTTCATTTTCACTACGCTGCCCGCTTTTCGCAGGGAGAAATATCACATGGATCGAATATGGTAGGAGCAGCACTTTTCTCACTGGCAATTGCACAAATAGCTTTTTCAGATTCAGCTGAACGCAGAAAATTTGCCGTGGGAGTGCTTATCTTTTTTATCGGACTTGGCTATGTGACAGCCGCATTCAGCAAATTAATTGGAACAGGCCCTGCATGGGCAGACGGCAGTCATTTATGGCTCTGGATTGGAGAAAGAAGTACTGATATGCTGTCGCAACACGGCCATTTCGAATTAAATTTATTGCAGCAATACATTGTTCAGTATCACTGGCTGGCAACGATTATTCTTATTTTTGGATTACTTGTTGAGTTGTTTGGGTGGCTATTCTGGTTTCGAAAAACAAGGCCGTATGCCGCAACACTTTTGATAAGCATGCATATAGGAATTTTGTTGTCGATGAATATTAATTTTCCAAAATATGTCTACATCATGATTATCCTTGGGTATAGCTGGCATAAATTTTTTGATTATCTGCTTGAAAAGTATGAACAAAAACAGCCTGTGCAGTTTTTATTGGAAAGATATAGCCCCGAAACGAGCAGTTGATTATTGAAAATCTATCTTTTTTTACTTTATTTAGATGAACTATTCTGATACTTTATCTGGTCATTTTCTTTACCATTCTGATCAGTAATCGCAGATTTATCTTTGATAATTGAACTAAAAGCAAAAAAGCTGAGATTCATAACTTTTCCCAGTACCGTTCTTGTCAGTAAAATAGCTGCAATTGCAGATGTTGAAATTTGCAGTCCTTCAGCCAATCCAATTCCCATTCCGGTAAAGATTAAATCTCTGTTTGGCAAAAATGGTATACGGCTTAGTATAATCTCAACCGAAAGTAGTGTAAACCAAATGTACATGGGCGTATCAGGTATAACAATATCGTACATTAGAACAACCAGAAATAAGTTCAGGGTTAACCTGGCAGCATGTATTCCAAAAATTTTATACGCATTTTTTAAAGGCATTGATATTACAAAACGGCGGAATTTTATAACAACAATTACCACTACAAAAAGCAGTGCAGTACCGCCCCATATGTAATTTCCGGAATCTTGCATAACCCAGTCCAGTATTTTTATCTGGTCTGTGAAAAAGAATATCGAAAGAAGCGAGAATGCCACAAGCGTTGAGGAGATAGAGGAAATGATATTGTTATCTTTGATAATTTTGAAGACATCGAGTTTTTTATATTGGAGTGTTTTTTGAGCCCAAAGATAAAAATAGACCTCTCCCGAGTAGCCAAGAACATCTTTGTTGTAGATATTTTTCATAAGAAATACAGGAATGGAACGCACTGAATCAAATGACCAGTTTATCCTGTAAATAAGTATTTCAAAAAAGGGCAGTTGAAAATAGAGAAAGAAAAAGATAAGGTAGAATAAAGGTTGAGTTGGTAACGACTGCCACACATTAAACCACCCAACCAAAGAGAGCTCATAAACCAGCCACAAAACAACGCCGGTATTGATCATTCTTCGGGTCCAGATTCCCGTTTTTTTTCCTTTTTCACTGCGAAAAAAGCTACTAACTTGTTTACGCAGATATCTGTATTTTACTTTCAAGCTTATATAAATCAATTTATTTTTGGCAAAGGAATATAACAGTAAATATACTTCTTCTTCAGGCACACTTTTGATCAATCAACAGATTTAATGCGACTAATCTTAATAACTCAGGATTTTCCTCCCGATTTTGGTGGAATTCAAACTTATTGCCTGGAACACGCCAAACGTCTGAATGAATTTTGTGATGATTTCGCCATTATTTGCCCGGATAAGCCAAATGCAGAAAGAATTGATTGCGTTCTTGATTTTCCTGTCTATCGTTTAAATATTAAAAATTCACACTTGGTTTTCTCACTTTTTAAAAATCTTGAAGAAATAATTGAAAAACATGATGCGGATGCAACTTTTCATGCGCAATGGCACACAACCTGGCCTGCAATTAAGCTGAGAAGAAAAGGAGATTTAAAAAAAGTATTTTGTTCAGGCCACGGCAGGGAACTGATTTTTAACCCATACAAAAATGTCCCTGCATTGGATTCCTTGTTTGAGAAAACCAGGAAAAAATGCTTACAGGAAACAGATCATAACTACCCTGTGAGTGATTACAATTCTGAAATGATGGGAGAGCTTGGTGTACCCAAAGAACGGAAAACAGTAGTAATTAATGGTACTGATCCGGATCAATTTTTTCCAGTGGATGCACAGAAATTAATATCTGAAATGAGACTGCAAGGAAAAAAAATTATTCTCACTGTTACACGCATAATACGCAGAAAAGGTGTCGATCTGGTTATTGAAGCCGTAAACAAACTAAAAAATGAGATTCCTGATATTATTTATGTGGTTGTTGGTGACGGACCTGAATTGGAAAAGTGCAAAGAGCTAGTAAAAGAACTGAACCTGGATGATTACGTGCATTTTACAGGTAAAGTACCATATGAGGAGTTAAATCCGTTCTACAACATGTGTGATCTATTCGTTATGGTACCAAGATCTGATGAAACGGAAGTAGAAGGGTTTGGTATAGTATACCTGGAGGCAAATGCTTGTAAAAAGCCTGTAATTGGGAGTAATTCCGCCGGTATTCCAAGTGCAGTTCTGCATAAAAAAACTGGTTTACTTGTTGAAGAAGAAAATGTTGATGAACTGATAAAGGCGTTGAATACTATCTTATCAGATGAATCCTATGCCAAAAAACTTGGTGAACAAGGTTTTGAAAGGGTCATTGAAAATGCAAACTGGGATTCCGTAAGTAAAAAATTGTTCAACGAAATGAACAAACAAATTTATTAATCTACAATCTGTTCACTATATCACTCTGCTTTAATTTTGTCCACAGAACAAAGACGAATTATATTACCTTAGAGATTTAAATTTTAGAAATGCTTAAAATTCTTCGTTTCTTTCGACCTCTTGTTGAGGCTTGTTATAAACATCCATACAGTGTTCTTTTTGTAAGCCTTCTCATTTCAATTGCCGCTGCAAGCTATGCTTTGAAGCTTGGCATAGATACCGATATAGCGAATCTGCTGCCGCCTTCCAATCCAACGGTACAGGCTCTTGATAAGCTGCAGGAAACTGCCGGTTCTGAAACAGAAATGCAGGTTGCTATAAAATCACCAAGTTTTGAAGCGAACAAACGATTTGCCAATGACCTGATTCAACAGAGTTTAAAATTGTATGACCCGGGTATACAGGATAATTTTTTTAAACGGGCTGAATTCAAAAGAGAAACAGATGTTTTAAAAGACAATGCTCTTTACCTGGCTACTTTTGAGGAACTTGAGAATGTCATCAATTTTTTAAAGGATGAAATTCAAACTGCAAAGGAAGAAGCAAATCCTTTTTTTATTGATTTCGAAGAAGAAGAGGATGACGCTGAAGATAACTTTTCAAATTTCGAGCAAACCTATAATGATTTAATCCCGTCAAAGTACCCTGTAAATGATGACAGCACACTCGTTACAATAAAGTTTTTCCCAAGCGGGTCTAAAAGCAACATAAGCTATCTTGAAGATATGTTCAGTGCCTACGATTCACTTGTAGTGGCAATGCAGCCAAGTTCTTACCACCCCGAAATGGAAGTAAGATACGGTGGCAGACTGAAACGCCATTTGAATGAGTTTGAATCCATAATGAATGATGTTTTCAGCAGTTTTTCATTGGGAATTTCAAGTGTGATACTGCTGGTATTGCTCTATTTTTTCTTTAAAAAGTACATACACTATAAAAGAGGGAGAAAACAGGATCAGCAATACTCTTTCTGGAGCCATCTGATACGATCTCCGATTCCTGCATTTGTTATAGGAATACCCCTCGTTATAAGCCTGACATGGACATTTGGTATCACTCATATTTTCTTGGAAAATCTGAACACAATGACATCAGTTCTGTTCGTAATTCTTTTTGGTTTAGGGATCGATTATGGGATACACTATTACGCCCGTTATATTGAATTGCGTTCTGCAGGAATGAATGTCTATGACTCGATTCTAAATGCATATGAGAGAACCGGAATTGCAATTTTTGTAAGCGCAATCACAACTGCAAGTGCTCTTTTTGTGTTGATATTTGCAGATTTTCGCGGTTTCTCCGAGTTTGGGTTCATAGCCGGATTGGGAATTCTTCTTGCTCTCGCAGCCATGTTATATATTCTTCCGGCACTCTTAACCATTTTCGAAAGATATAACCTGATCTTATTCAATAAACGTTCTGCTGATAAGGAAAGCATTAATTTTTTTAAGAGATATCCGTACGCACGCTCTGTAATATTGGGATGTACAGTTTTGTCTGTTGCAGTGTTGATCAATGCCGACAGCCTCAAATTTGAATATGATTTTGGAAATCTGGAACCCGAATTTGAAGAATACCAGGAATTCAGAGAATTTACAGAAGGCATTGATGAGTCTGAGAGAAGGAATCCGGCTTATATAATTGCAGATTCAAACGAAGATGTTTTCGAAATACTGGATACTTTAGAAATAAAAAAGGAACAAAATCCGGAAACTTTAATTCACAGCTTTGAGGCACTGCAAGAACGCATTCCACCTACCGGAGAAATGCAGCAGCGAAAACTTGAATATATAGATAGTGTAAGAACACTTTTACAAGATCCTTTTTTAAAAGACCAGGAAAACGAAGATCTTGAAATCCTGAGGCGGGCCTCGGGCACCATGGAGCCACTGGATGTAGAAGAAATTCCGGATTACCTGAAAAACCGTTTTCTTACGAAAGAAGGTGAAGTGGGTAAATTTGTTATTATCTACCCAAAGAGTAATATGTCGGACGCCCGGCGTTCAATGGCATTTAAAGATGAGATTGGCAAAATCACAATTTCAGGCGGAAAGACATATTACGCGGCAAGCACATCTTTGGTAGCGGCTGAGATGATTGACTTGATGATAACTGAAAGTCCTTATATGATTTCAGCAACATTTCTGATAATATTTATATTGATGTATTTCTCATTTAATTCTTTTAGGTGGACAGCTATCGCCTTATCACCTTTACTGATCGGTTTAACTATATTATTCGGGATCATGCTCGTGTTTGGCATGAAATTTAACTTCTACAATCTTGTAGTATTGCCGGCCATCCTGGGAATTGGTGTGGATAATGGTGCTCATCTTGCTCACAGGTACCATGACGAAGGAATGAATAGTATGTGGAGCGTGATATCGAGTACAGGCCAGCATATAACAGTTGGTTCTTTTACCACAATGCTTGGATTTGCCGGACTTCTGTTTACCAATCACCCGGGGCTGCAGTCTATCGGTATTATGGCTGTAATCGGAATCGGGATGGCTCTTTTTACTGCGCTTACATTTTTACCGTCCCTGGTACAATATCTTGAAGACACTAATAAAATCAGGTTTTAATTTTGATAGCAAAAACATCCGCAATAGTTCTTAAGGTCATAAATTTTAGCGAATCAAGCCTGATCGTTACAATGATGACAAGAGAGCATGGTAAAATAGCAGTTATTGCCAAAGGAGCCCGAAAACCAAAAAACAAACTGTCCGGTTTGCTTTCTCCCGGAGAAATTCTTGAGGTAGTTTACTATTACAAGAACACAAGAAATGTGCAAACATTAACTGAGGCCGCTTATTTACATAAGCTTTTTAAATTGCGAACAGATGTATTTAAAATGAGTCTGGCTTTATCCGTGCTTGAACTTGTGAACCAGTTGACACACGAAAATGAGATCAATATTCCGGTTTTTAATTTTTTAATTCGGTTTTTACCCTGGCTGAACGACTATAGCAAACCATCAAAACTTATTTTGCCGTATGTTCAGATCCAGTTAGCAGATTTATCCGGAATAGGATTACAGCTTAATGAAACTGACAGGAGCAATGTTTATCTTAATATTTCAAATGGTGAAATAACTGAGTCTCCAAAAGGAAACAGTACAATAAAACTTACGTATGATCAGTATACCTTTATTAAAATGGCTGTTGATGTAAAGAAAAATTCAATTTTTGATATTAACATGTCAAAAAATGAACTAAAAGATTTAATTCACCATTTAGATATGTACTTCCGTTACCATATTGAAGGAATTAAAGAGCGGAAATCAGATCATATTTTTGACCAACTGTTTGATTACTGAAATGAAAAAAAGAGATTATCTGTTATCGGGTGTTTTATTAATTCTAATTGGAGTGTTGCTGGGTCTTATTCTGTCACTATTCAGATCCAATGGCTGGCCTTTAGACCTTGCTGAAGTAAAAGTGACTGAAGTAAAAAGGAGCGATACCCCGCTTTGGGATAACTCTGACCTGGAAAAAATGGATGCCAGGTTTTTATTCAAAACAATAGCAAAAAATGTAAAACCGGCAGTTGTTTATATTGAAACTATCGTTCCTGTCAATAACCGGTCATTTACTGAATCTGATGAGGGGGAGGAGTCGAACCAGTTCTGGGATCGTTTTCTGCCGCCACGTGCAAGAACTGTAGGTTCAGGTGTTATCATTTCTTCGGATGGATACATTCTGACAAATAATCATGTAATTGATGAAGCCATTACTGATGGCATATCTGTCGTATTGGATGATAAAAAAATATTGAAAGCCAGAATTGTTGGTGCTGATCCGAGTACAGATCTTGCTGTTTTAAAAATTGATTCAGAAAACCTGCCTTTTCTAACTATTGGTAATTCAGATTTGATCGAAGTAGGAGAGTGGGTGCTTGCAATCGGGAACCCCTTCAGGCTGAGATCTACAGTAACAGCAGGCATCGTTAGTGCACTCAGCAGGGATGTTGATATTATTGATGACCTGATGAGAATTGAAAGCTTTATCCAGACAGATGCAGCAATCAACCGCGGTAACAGCGGAGGAGCTCTCGTAAATACAAGTGGTGAGCTGATTGGAATTAATACCGCGATTGCTACTCAGAGCGGCAACTATCAGGGATATGGCTTTGCGGTTCCCAGTAACCTGGCTTTAAAAATCGCACGGGATATTATTGAATTTGGAGAACCAAAAAGAGGTATGCTTGGGGTAACCATTGAAAGTGTAACAAACGAGATAGCAGACGAAGCAAACCTTAATGAAATCAGGGGAGTTTTTATTTCGGGAACAACAGATGACGGGGCCGCAAAGGTTGCCGGCATTAAATTTGCTGATATAATATTGGAAGTTGAGGGCCTCCAGGTAAATGAAGTAAATCAGCTTCAGGAAAAAATTGCAATGTTCAGACCCGGAGACACGGTTGAATTGAAATTGTGGCGAAATGGCAGTGTAATTCAAAAATCAGTTCAATTAAAAGAACTTCAGCGCACAGCAGAACCGGTTGAATTTAATGAAAGAGAATTCATAGAGCCCGATGATGATTACTTCCGGGAAGAAAATGAACCCGGTGATGATAAAGGAGTAATTGAAGAAGATTTTAATGTTGGTTTTAAGTTACGGGCACTGGCTACTCCCGAAGATCATCAAAAATTTGATCTCTACATTTTGGAAATTCAGCGTAATACACCTGCCTGGAAATCAGGTTTAGATAACGGAATGAAAATACTGGAAGTTGATGGACAGGAAGTTTCAGATATTTTAAAATTCAGAGACTTATTGCAGGATTCGCTTATCGAAAATGGTTTTGTTGTCCTGAAAGCTGAAGATCAGAATAATGTGACAGGATACTTCCAAATTAATCAATAATATTAAATACAGAAATAATGAACCTGAACATCTATTACTGCGCTATAATTGCACTTTTTATATTTGTTTCTTGTTCCACAGCCGAACAAACAGTACAACAACCCGAAGAACCTGAAATACCTGCAGAGAGTGAAAACAAGGTTCCGGATTGGTTTAATGAGTCCAGGGCCGGTTATGTTGAAAACAATCAAATCTACTCTTTTGGAATAGCTTCTGCTGCAAATGAAGACGAAGCACGTAAACTGGCTATTCGTCAGTCAGATGCAAATTTGCGGGCACAGGTTGATTACTTATTTGAAGAAGCCCGGATCGAGCTTGTTGAAAATAATGAATCTGATGCCGATACACCCGATTTTATCAGAACACTTCGAAATACGATTCAAAAAATTGACCTTAGCAATGCAGACATTCAAATCGAAACCCGCAAAACTGATACTGATGCAGTTTTTGCCTATGTCCTTAAAACTCTTACCAAAAACAAGGTAATAAATAATGTGCGTATACAAATGCAAGAGCACAAAAATATAGATTTGCTTCTTAATACGGAAGTTTTGAACTAATATTGAGCACTGTAAATTATCTTCTTTTTAGCTAATTCTTCAGTTGAAAAAAAAGCCGCAATACATAAGCGGCTTTTTTTACTTTTATTAAGTTCGTAAAAAAATTTCACATATTTTTTACGATTTCATCGCCAAACTCAGAACATTTGAGCAAAGTGGCTCCCTCCATTTGCCTTTCAAAATCATAGGTTACACGTTTGTTACTGATGGATGTCTCAAGACCTTTTTCTATAAGATCGGCAGCTTCATTCCACCCCATATAACGCAGCATCATAACTCCGGACAATATTAAAGAGCCGGGGTTTACCTTATCCTGACCTGCATATTTGGGTGCAGTACCATGTGTGGCTTCAAAAACAGAGTATCCTGTTTCATAATTGATATTTGCCCCGGGTGCAATACCGATACCTCCCACACAGGCTGCCAACGCATCTGATATGTAATCACCATTCAGATTCATAGTTGCAATAACTGCGTACTCATCCGGGCGTGTTAAGATTTGCTGCAGAAATGCATCTGCAATTACATCTTTTATGACAATACCGTTCGGCAGTTCACACCATGGGCCCTCACCTATCTCCTTGGCATCAAATTCTTCTTTGGCAACTTCATAGCCCCAGTTTTTAAAACTTCCTTCCGTGAACTTCATAATATTGCCTTTGTGAACCAGCGTTACACTGTCACGTTTCTGGTCGATGGCGTACCGAATAGCAGAGCGGACAAGCCGTTTCGTTCCTTCAATCGAGATGGGTTTGATTCCAAGTGATGAAGTTTTTGGAAAACGAATATTTGTTGCTCCCAGCTGGTTGATTAAAAAATCTTTTAGCTGATCATTCTCGGATGTGCCGGTCTGGTACTCGATACCTGCATATATATCTTCAGTATTTTCCCGGTAGATAACCATATCGGTCTTTTCGGGATGTTTTACCGGACTGGGAGTTCCCTGGTAATATTTAACCGGCCTGACACAAGCATAAAGGTCGAGTTTTTGACGAATTGCTACATTCAGAGAACGGATACCGCCACCTACAGGTGTGGTCAGCGGACCTTTAATGCCAACTTTAAACTCTTTGATTGCTTCAAGGGTATCTTCGGGAAGCCACTCATCATCCCCGTAAACGTCCAGCGCTTTCTCTCCGGCATAAATTTCAAACCAGTTAATTTTTTTCTTGCCGGAATATGCTTTTTCAATTGCACTGTCGAGTACATGTTTCATAGCCGGGGTAATGTCAACGCCAATCCCGTCACCTTCAATAAACGGGATAATCGGATTATCTCCGACATTCAGAGTGCCATCACTTTTTTTCTCAATAGTGTTACCGCTTTCAGGCGGCTTAATTTTCGAATAGCTCATAAAAAAATAGTATAATTTGAGGTTATTTAGTTATGCTAAAGTATAGCAAAAATTTTGACTTGGTGCATCACAATTGAGTAATTCAATTCGCTTTAAAACTGCACATTCTATACAATTCTGATTATATTGAAACGTATTATTAATATCTGTTATAAATAATTTTCACAATTCAGTTACAGGAGTACACCAATGCTAAAGCCCATGTTCGGCCATCGGCCCAAGCCCAGAAAATTTGAGATGCCGTTGCGTTATTACGATCCCAAAGATGACGATCGAAGAAGAAAAAGAATTCATATTAAGATGAGACGCCGAAAAGACAAACAGGGGATAAAAATCGTTTTGTATGCAGTTGGTCTTGCATTGGTGGTTTGGCTTATATCTGTATTATAATTAACATTGATTTAAAAGAATATTTAACCAGAAGCATTTGATCGATTGAAAAACACATTTGAAGCAGAAGAATCTGTTATCCAAAAAATGCCCCCGGAACTGGCTAATAAAATAGCGGCCGGTGAAGTGATTCAACGACCGGCATCTGTCGTGAAAGAACTTCTAGACAACTCTATTGACGCCGGTGCTGAGTATATTAAAATAATTATTGAGCAGGCTGGACGCACACTGATCCAGGTGATTGATGATGGCAGCGGAATGAGTTCATCCGATGTACGGCCCTGTTTTGAACAGCATGCTACGTCAAAGATTCATACTATTGACGATTTGTTCCGGATTCAAACCATGGGCTTCCGGGGAGAAGCAATGGCTTCAATTGCTTCGGTATCACAGGTAGAAGTAAAAACCAAAAGAGTTGAAGACAGCTCGGGTACATTGTTTGAAATTTGGGGCGGGGAAGAAAAGAAATTTGAACCGGTTGCAACAGATGATGGTACTTCTGTTGCTGTCAGAAATCTCTTTTACAATATTCCTGCCCGAAGGCAATTTCTGAAGACAGATGCCACAGAATTCCGGCATATACTTCGCACTGTTCAACATGCAGCTCTTGCAAATGCAGATATCGCATTTGAACTGGTTGCTGATATGGATACTATTTACAAATTACCCGTCCAGGATATCCAGCAACGCATCACAGATCTTTTTGGAAAACAGTACCGGGCGAGTCTTATTCCCTTTTCGGAAGAAACCACTTTTGTGAAAATTCACGGTCTGGCAGCTGATCCGAAACTTGCGAAAAAAAGCAGGGGAGAACAGTTTCTTTTTGTGAACGGCCGGCCGGTTCAACACCGGTATTTGTCATATGTAATCTTAAGCCTGTTTGACTCCTGGACGAAACAGGGAGAATACCCATTTTACTGTATTTTTATTGAAGTTGATCCGTCTACACTGGACGTGAATGTCCATCCGGCAAAACAGGAAGTAAAGTTTGAAGATGAGAGAAGTGTTATACAACTAACCAGGTCTGTCGTTAAAAAAGCTTTGAATGAATATTTTGTAATTCCGGATCTTGATGAAAAATATGGTACCGAGAGTCAGATGGGAAATTCATTCGAAAATTTTTCAGGATTTAACAACCGGGGCTCATTTCAAAAAAATGAAAATCAATATCCCATTCCTTCACGCATTAATTTCAATGATAAGAATCCGGATGGATTAGAATGGGGAAAAAAGTTGTATGAAACAGATACACCGCCTCTTCATGAAAAAGATAGCGGCCGGGAAAGCAGGCAAGCTGAAGAAAGTGCTGCACCTGTTGACAGGGGATTTTGGCAATTACATGACTGCTATATATTTACTCAAACAAGATCAGGGTATTGTATCATTGATCAGCACGCAGCTCACAAACGGATCATTTATGAAAAGGCTCTTGATGCGACGGAAAAATCAATCCCAGGAACACAGCAGCTTCTGTTTGCCCAGACGATTGAATTATCAGCTACTGATTTTTCTCTTTTAAAAGAGCTGCTTCCAATCATTCAGAGGATGGGTTTTGGAATTCAGTTGCTAAGCGGAAATACTGCGATCATCAATGGCGTTCCCGCAGATATTGACATTGGAGATGAACGAAAAGTTGTAATGGAAATGCTTCAGCAATACCGGGAACTGAATCGGAAGGTATCACTCGATGCCAGAAAAAAGGTGGCGGTTGCTTTCGCATCAAGAACAGCAATACCGCGTGGTAAAAAACTTACCAATGTGGAGATGGAATTAATGATTGATCAGCTTTTTGCTTGCGAAGATCCATATCATGATCCGCTTAAAAAACCCTCGCTTCTTTATGTTCCCCTGGACGAAGTGAAGCGAAAACTTTCCTGATAATGAATATACTTGCCGTTGAACCATTTTATACCGGCTCTCACAAAGCATTTTTGCAGGGATTGCAGAATAACTCACGCCACAAAGTGATTCCTGTCAGGTTAAATTACAAGGGATGGAAATGGCGGATGCACGGAGATTCAGTGAAACTGGCAGAGATGACGAATCACATCAAAGAAAAAATTGATCTGCTGCTTGTTAGCAGCATGACAAACCTTCCGGCTTTTTTAGCTCTTACGAATCCACGTTTTGCTCATGTGCCCAAAGTGATGTATATGCACGAAAATCAACTATCTCAGCCGATGCCTGAAGGGGTAGAACGGGATGTTACGTACTGCTATATAAACTATCTGAGTATGCTTTCTGCTGATAAGCTGGTATTTTCTTCAGAATTTCACCTCAGGGATCTGCTGAATTCATTGCCTTCTTTTCTCGACAACTTTCCGGATGACAAACACTTTAACACTATTGACAAGATAGCAGATAAAAGCATTGTGATGTATCCGGGCCTGAATCTAAGCGTTTTTGACAAAGAGAAAGACACTCGTACAAAAAATGAGCGGCCGGTGATTGTCTGGAATCAAAGATGGCAGTTCGACCGAAATCCGGCTATGTTTTTTCGTGTTTTAAACAGGCTGAATGATATAGACCTGAAGTTTGATTTAATACTGGCGGGCGACAGCTCCCATCAGAAACCGGAAGAGTTTGAGAAAGCCTGGAAACGTTATGGTGCTCATATCACACATTTCGGCTACGTTGATGACGTAGAGCGTTACAGCAAATTACTGCATTCGGGGGATATTGTTGTATCCACTGCTACCTATGAATTCTTTTGTGTGGCCATTATGGAAGCGATCTATTGTGGGTGTCATCCTCTTGTGCCTAAACGCCTCCACTACCCGGAACTGATACCGGATTCTCTGCATTATCCGCTTCTACATGCCCCGGTTTTGTATGAAACCGAAGATTTACTGTTTAAACAGATGAAAAACCTTCTGACCGGTGAAACAAAGCCACTTCCAAAAGCGTCCCTGCAAAATATTAATCAGCATCTCGACTGGCCCAAAAAAATAAACGAGTATGATGATCTTTTTGAAGCTTTTTTAGATTGAATAGAGTTATCTGATAAATGGTCAGGGCAGAGGATCTTGCTTAAGATGATTCATTGGATGACTGGTACCCTGGAATTTCACTATGCTTATCGATCGTCTGAGTCATCCGATTGAAGGTATTAACTCTAAAACGGTGCGTCTTCTTCGTCATCTTCTCCGGGAGAGTGGGGAGTTGGTGGCAATGAAGAATTTTTATCATTTTCTTCCAGGTAATTATCTGAGTCACCGGGAAAAGAATCCGGAGCCGAAGAACGGGTCAGATTTTCAAACCGGGCATACTGCTCCACAAAATAGAGATCCACACTTCCAACCGGACCGTTACGCTGTTTTCCAATAATCAGTTCAGCAATTCCTTTAGTGGATTGTCCTTCCGGCGTTGTTGTGATCCCGTAATATTCCGGCCGGTATAAAAAGCAGACAACATCGGCATCCTGTTCAATGGATCCGGATTCACGCAGATCACTAAGCATTGGCCGTTTATCACCACTGCGCTGTTCCACCTGGCGGCTGAGCTGTGAGAGTGCGATTACGGGTACTTTCAATTCTTTGGCAAGGGATTTCAATCCCCGCGAAATTGTTGCAATCTCCTGCTCTCGGTTACTGTTATCACGCATATTGGCGCTCATAAGCTGAAGATAATCCACAACTACAAGGCCTATATCGTGTTCACTCTTAAGCCTGCGACATTTGGTTCTCAGCTCCATCACATTTAAACCCGGTGTATCATCAATGAATATTTTCGCAGTAAACAGGCGGCTGGCTGCATCAATCAAACGTTTAAACTCTTCATCCTTGAGTCTTCCGGTACGGGCCGTCTGCGCATCGATACGGGCTTCCATGGTCAGGAATCGCTGAACAAGCTGCTGACTTGACATCTCAAGACTGAAAAGAGCAACATTCGACTGAAGTTTTTCATTGTGGTGTAAAGCAGCATTTCTCGCACAGCTCAAAACAAATGCGGTTTTTCCCATGGACGGACGAGCAGCTATTATAATCAAATCACCCGGCTGCCAGCCTGATGTATATTTATCAACATCGAGTCCAGATGGAACACCGGTTACCCCGGCAGGCTTGCCTCTTATTTCTTCAAGGTAGGCGAGTGTATCTTTCAAAACATCGCCAATTGGCTGGGCATTTGCCCTGCTTTTGGTATTTGAAATGTCAAAAATACGCTGTTCGGCGCCATCCAGCACATCAAATGCATCAGTTGTAGAATCATAAGCTGTTTTTATGATATCATTGCAATTCAGAATCAGATTTCGTTTGATTGCTTTTTCGCTGATAATCTGAGCATGATAGTCAATATTGGCAGCTGAGCTTACAGATCGAGTTAAATCCGCCAGGTAAGAAGCTCCTCCAACTGAATCCAATAGATTTTTATCCCTTAACTCATTTTCAACAGTCAGTATGTCTAATGGATTGTCACGCTCGTAGAGCTCGTAAAGTGTCTCAAAAATATGACGATGTGCCGGTTTGTAAAAATCGTCCGGTTTCAGCATTTGAAGGGCAATAGTTGCTGCTTCATGTTCTATAAGCATTGATCCCAAAACTGCTTCTTCAACTTCGATAGCCTGAGGTGGAACCCTGCCTTCCTTATCGAGAGAATCAACCATAACTTGTCGCTTCTGATTGCCGGAATTATAGCCGTTGTGATCGGGCATTCATTCTGAATTATGAGTTAAAAAAAGTGATTTGCCGTCTATATCTTGTATTCATCAGGAAACAAATACAGAACTGTAAGAGGTAAAAAATTAATATTATGAAGATACTAAAATTGATGTCGAATTCGTAAATGAACTTGTAAAATATGGGGAATTTTTCTCTGCCTCATATTTTTGGCAAGTGCAAAAGGGGAGGAACAAATTTAGTTACTCCGGGGAGCGACCCAGTTCATCATATTTTTCTCTGAGTAATTGAACATCTTCCCAAACCGGCCGTTTCCATTGTTGATTTCTCAAAAGTGCTGCAGGGTGATATGTTACCATTAACAGGCTACCCCGGAAAGAATGAAATTTTCCCCGTAAATCCCTCAGGTTTTCATCACGCTCCAGTAATGTGGTTGCAGCGACCTTTCCAAGACATAGAATCAGTTTTGGAGAAATGATATCAATTTGGCGGTAGAGATAGGGCAGGCTGCGCTCTCTTTCTTCCGGAAGGGGGTCTCTGTTTCCGGGCGGACGATGCTTTAGTATATTTGTTATATAGACATCGGAACGTTTAAAATTGATCGCATCTAATATTTTCGTTAGAAGCTGACCGGCCCTGCCTACAAAAGGCTCGCCTTTATTGTCCTCTTGCTCTCCGGGCGCTTCACCAATGAGCATCAGGTCGGCATCGGGATTTCCCGTTCCAAAAACAAGATTTGTATTTGGGAGATCTGTCTTCAGCTCGTCAGATTTCAAACAGATCTTATGCAACTGTTCAAGCGTATTACAAGCGGATAATATTTCATACAAATTCTCTGCGCCAGAATTAGTTACAGAAATATTCTCAAAGTTATCTAAAGTATCTGTCGTAGAAATTCCGTAGTCTTTTTTATCTGAAACGGCAACGCTTTGTTCCACCTTATTTGAGGTGTCAGGCGAATTATTAACCTGTAAAGTATTTACTTTTTGATTGTTTGGATGGGTCACGGTGAAATCACCATACATCTCTCTTTCATTTTTTAAAAAGAGAAGAATTTCGTTAAGCAGTGATGAGGAATCATTCATAATGTCTATGCTGTTAATTCGGCAATTACCATTTCAAGTTTATCTTCATTGTTAACAACATGCTTATTTAACTTACTTAAATGGGTACCATCTTTTAAACGACTACCGATTTTTACCTGCTTAATGCTGTTTTCAAAAACTGAATCTGCAGGGTGTTTAACCCGGATGTAATTGTCAGTCCATCCCTGCCGCCAGCCATCCTTGTCTTCAGATTCAAATAGCACAGGTCTCACCTGATCGTAATGACGGATGTCAAATTCGAAGCGCTTCTTAGCCGATAAACGCCTCAGTTTATGAGTTCGTTTTTTCCGAATATGATGCGGAACAACCGGTTTGATTGTTAAAGCATGAGTACCGGGACGTTCTGAATATGTGAAAACGTGAAGATAGGATACATTCAGATTTTCAATAAAGTTAAAAGATTCTTCAAATAATTCATCGGTTTCTCCCGGATGACCAGTTATAACATCAACACCGATACACGCATCCGGAAGCAGCTCGTTAATCAGCTCTACTCTTTCCCGGTATTGGCTTGCCGTATACCTTCTCCGCATCAGTCTCAGTATTCTGTTACTTCCGCTTTGCAGCGGTATATGAAAATGGGGCTGAATTACATCAGAATCGGCGGCAAGCTTAATGATATCATCACCCAATAAATTTGGTTCGATGGAGGAGACCCGGATTCTCCGAAGGCCGTTGACTTTTTGTAACTTGCTTAAAAGCTTAATAAAGTTTTCACTTCTGCCGGATCCAAAATCACCAGTATTTACTCCTGTTATCACAATTTCTTTGAACCCCTTTCTTACGAGGTGTTCTGCATTTCGAATAACTGTATGAATTCTCGGGCTTCTGCTTTTTCCCCGTGCAAGTGGGATCGTGCAAAAAGAACATTTATAATCACAGCCGTCCTGGACTTTCAAAAATGCTCTTGTTCTGTCGCTTGAAGACAACGAGTTATGAAAATCGGTTGCTTCATTAACATCAGTATTGTAAATAATAGTCTTATCCTGCTTAACGAAATCATCAAAAAGTTCAAGTAGCCTGAATTTGTGTTTGGCCCCAAGAACCGCATCCACACCTTCAACAGAAGCTATTTCTTCCGGCTCGAGCTGCGCATAACAGCCAATGACGGCTATAAAAGCGTCAGGATTTTTCTGACGGGCACGCCTGACAGTTTTTCTGCAGGTACTATTGGCATTTTGAGTTACCGAACAGGTATTAATAATGTATATATCCGCTGATGTATCGAATTCAACAATTTTATAACCTGAATCTGAGAAATCTTTTTTGATGGAGGAAGTCTCAGAAAAGTTTAGTTTGCAGCCGAGTGTTTCAAATGCAACTTTCTGCATGTTTCTAAATACTAATTATCTGTAAAGTTAAACTGTCTCTTTTTCGATGTCCTGATCAAACTTTTCTTCCCACAGTTCCTGGTTTTTCTTGGCATCCTGGATAAATGAGGATTTCTGAACAGCATTGATCAAAATGGAATTGAGCACGGTTGCCGGGAATTTTAAAGGTCGGTCGATATCCATAAAAAGAACTACCCGTTCACCATCCGTGTCGTTCCATACTTCGTGATCATAGGTATCATCAAACATCATTGTTTTACCCTCTTCCCAGTTAGCATACTGGTCATCCACACGTATCCGGCATTTTTCTTTTGGCTCAGGTACCTTGATACCCAAATGGCACCGGATCACCCCGTTATATACACCACGGTGTGCGGGAATATGTTTGCCGGGAGCAAGAATGGAAAAGAAAGCAGTTTTCATTCCGGGTATCTGCTCAACCAGTTTTGTGGTTTCGGGACAGCGTTCACAGTTTTTCTCTGCTTTGTAACCAAATCCGTACAGGAAGTAGGTTTTCCATTTGTTATCCTGCGTTATTGATTTCTGATCCTTTGATATTTCATGAAAACTCGGTATAGAATCTTTCTGCTTCAGAATTTCATCAACTTCGGTTCTGATTTTATCCCAGTTTGCTTCCAGGTCATCTACCCAGTCAAACTGGTATGGGTCCAAAAAGGGTGTTGTGGGGATCTTTGAATATTTTGCAATGATTTTTTCAAAAGCCCAAAGAGCTTTACTGCCAAGGCGTACAATGAGGCGTGATTTTTCTTTTTTATTTTGATTGTCCATTGATTAATTATTTTTTTTGAATTTGTTATAAAATCATCTTCCTAAGATATCAAAAAACTGACTTATTTGAACCTCTTAGAATAAAAGCTACAGATTAGTTGTTTGTTTGATATTTTTGAACACTTTCCAGTGATTTGAAAATACAAAGATGGAATTTAGTTGTGTTTTATTGCTTAGATATACATGAAATTTTCTTACTTTTGCGGTATTGAAATATCCCTACACGTTTTTATCAATCTATCTATACAAAAGAATTTTAAATATGCTTCATTTTATACAGCGCGGCCTTATTCAATTCACAGTTGTAGTTTTTATATCTCTTTTTGCCCAATCAATTATAGCACAGGACGTTGGCAATATAGATTTTCGTTCTATACGAGTTGATGAATTGTCAGATTCACAAATTCGTCAGATCTGGGACAGAGCTCAAAGTGAAGGGATGTCGCTTAACGAAGTTCAGTCGATGGCTCTTGCACGGGGAATGTCTCAGTCTGAAGTTCGTAAATTAAGAACAAGAATAAATGAGATCAGACTACAGACAGAAGATGATGAAGAAGCTGATACCGCCGAGGCGCCAGGAACAGATTTAAGACGTGTGGTTGACCTGGCTGAAGATGATTTTATAGTTATTCGGGGAGATACTGTATCCGTCGATTCCTTAGTGGCAAAAGATGATGAAATATTCGGTGCTTCACTTTTTTCAAGAGTTTCCAGAACGTTTCAGCCATCATTCAATATTCCAACTCCAGAGGGTTATGTTCTGGGAGCAGGTGACGAACTTGTCATTGATATATGGGGTGCGGCAGAAGCAAATTACCGGTTAACAGTTAATACAGAAGGTGCAATTAACATTCAAAATATTGGCCCTGTATTTGTCAATGGTTTAACTATTGAAAGCGCAAGAGAAAAAATTATAAACAGGTTAAAAAATATTTATTCCGGGCTGGATCCCAGTCGACCTCAGGAGGCCAATACTTATGCTCAAATTAGTCTTGGAAATATTAGAAGTATAAAGGTTACGGTTCTGGGAGAGACAAAACAACCGGGGACATATACGGTAAGTTCACTTTCAACGATATTTAATGCACTTTACTCAGCTGGTGGTCCAAATGAATCCGGAACATATCGAAGTGTTAAATTAATAAGAGGCCAGGAAATTATTTCGGATCTTGATATATATGATTTTTTAATCTACGGAGATTTATCGGACAATATTCGTCTTAAAGACCAGGACATAATAAAAATTGACCCATATTTAAACCGTATTACCGTAGAAGGTGAATTAAAACGAAACGGAATTTTTGAAGTGAAACCCGGAGAGACACTTGGAGATTTGATCAATTTTGCCGGGGGATTTACAGATCAGGCTTATACACAGAGAATTGTCTTGAGAAGAAATACACCTACTCAAAAAAGTATATCAGATGTCAACTATCCTGAAGGTGCAGATTTGGAATTAAGCAATGGTGACAGACTCGTTGTCGGACAAATTTTGGAACGTTTTGAGAACAGGGTAGAAATTGAAGGTGCTGTTTTTCGTGAGGGTGATTACGAACTTAATGATGGTATGACTCTCCGTGACTTAATTATGAAAGCAGACGGACTACGTGAGGATGCATTTCTGTCAAGAGGGATCATATTCAGATTAAAAGATGATCTGACAATGGAGACTGTTTCATTTCACGCCGGGCAGGTTATCAGCCAGCCCGAAACATATGACATTGAGCTGAAGAGAGATGACCTGGTCCGGATAACATCCATTTTTGACATGCGGCAGGAATATACAATTAATGTAAGAGGTGCAGTTAACAGCGGTGGTGAATTCGAATTTGCTGATGGAACTACAGTTGAAGATGCTATTTTGATGGCCGATGGTTTTCGTGAATCGGCAGCACCCTACAGAGTAGATGTCGCAAGGCGCATTTCTGACGAAAACAACAGACTGAAAGCAAATCGTATAGCAGAGATCTATCAATTTGAGGTTAATCGCAATCTTGATTTTACAAATGGTGACGGTGATTTCAAACTCAAACCTTTTGACCAGGTGTTTGTACGGTCTGAACCTAATTATGAAACTCAGCAAGTAATAAGAATCGAGGGGGAAGTTCAGTTTCCGGGAGAATATGTTTTGGATGAGCGAAATACCAGGATTTCTGAAATTATTGAAAAAGCCGGAGGACTTAGCTCGTATGCATTCCCTCAGGGTGCATCACTGGAGCGGAGATTAAGCGAAGAGACGGACCTTGGGGACATTGATATACTGGATACACTACTTGTCGAAACTCAGCAGGAGAGACGTACAACTAATGTAGGAATTGAACTGGATGAAATATTAAGCTCTCCGGGAAGTAATTTTGATTTAATTTTAAGAGATGGTGACGTTTTAACGATACCAAAAGAGCTTCAGACTGTAAGAGTAGAAGGTGAAGTACTATCGCCGGTGAGTATACGGTATGAAAAGGGCAAAACATTAAAAAAATACATTGACGAAGCCGGCGGAACTACAGAAAGAGGTAAAAGTAAAAAAGCCTTTATTGTATATGCCAACGGCGAAGTAGACCGGACCAAAAGATTTTTATTTTTCAGAAATAATCCCAGGGTAAGACCCGGGGCAACAATTATTGTGCCGCAGCAACCGGAAGAGCGTGAATTGTCACCTCAAGAAAGAATCAGTATTTTAACTGCGATAGTTTCTACAGCAGCACTGGTAAGTACTACCATTGTGCAAATCAGAAGATGATTGGCGGACAGATATCGTGTTACAAAACCTGGTTATTTTTTCTCTGAAATTTTGATTAAATGGATATCTTACGATAGATATAATTGATCATTTTTCAACTATTAGTTATATCCCCCGGGATTTTTTAACTGCCAGTTCCAAGCGTCTCTGCACATCTCTACCAGGTCTTTTTGGGCTTCCCAATTTAGTTCATTCTTTGCTTTGGATGGATCGGCGTAAACGGCTGCAGCATCTCCTGGCCGACGATCTACTATTTCATAAGGCACATTTTCCCCCGTGGCGTCTTCAAAGGCTTTTATTACATCCAATACACTGTACCCGGTTCCGGTTCCAAGATTGTAAACATCAATTCCCGGATTCTCCTTAAGCTTTTCCAGCGCTTTCAAATGACCATGAGCCAAATCTACCACGTGAATATAATCACGAACACCACTGCCATCGTGCGTGGGATAGTCATCGCCAAAAACCCGGAGTTTTTTCAGATTGCCAATCGCAACCTGGGTTACATAGGGCATAAGGTTGTTTGGGATACCATTCGGATCTTCACCTATCTCCCCGCTTTTATGAGCTCCGACAGGATTAAAATAACGCAACAGGGATATATTAAAGCGGTTGTCTGATCTATAGAGATCTTTAAGAATATACTCGATAGTCAGTTTCGTTTGACCGTACGGATTAACTGCGGATAACGACTCATCTTCAGTAATGGGTACTACATCGGGCTCACCGTATACAGTACATGATGAGCTAAAAACCATGTTATAAACTTCATGCTTTTGCATGATTTCGCACAGGTTGAGAGTACCGGTCACATTATTTTGATAGTAGAAAAGTGGTTTTTCAACGGATTCACCTACGGCTTTTAAGCCTGCAAAGTGAATAACTGCGTCAAATTCATATTTACCAAACAAGTTATTAAGTCCTTCTTTATCAAGAAGATCTAATTGATAAAAATCAACACTTTTCCCGGTTATATTTTCAACTCTTTTTAATGATTCACTGCTGCTGTTGATCAAATTGTCCATCACAACTACCTCAAACCCATCATTCAGAAGCTCAAGAACTGTATGACTTCCGATATATCCGGTTCCACCGGTCACAAGTATTTTATCCATAATTATTACTTTTAGAAATTTTCCTATCGAAAATGAGTATAATTGAGATTAGCGTCAACAGAAACTTTCCAGAAACCAGTTTATTACTAAACTTTAATATTCCGATTTCAAAGAAATGGTGTATTTCAGTAAGGGCAGGCTGCCGCGTGGAGATAAACTTTTACAGGAGATATTTGTAATACTGCTATATAGAGTAAACAAACAGTTACTTCAGACAGGATATCCGGGGATGAAAATTCTGAATGTAGTGCCTTTATTGATCATGCTTTCGATCGATACCTTAGCTCCGTGCAGGTGTAATATTTTTTGGGCTATTGAGAGACCTAAACCGGCACCTGCACCGGGGCTTCGGCTTTTATCAACCTGATAGAACCGATCGAAAATGTGTGGTAAGTCTTTTTCCGGAATTCCCTTTCCGCTATCTTTGATCTCAACCATTACATCCTTACCATCTTTCGCAGAGGCAATCGAAACACTTCCGCCAGGTTCAGTGTGCTTTATCGCGTTATCAATCAAGTTAGAGAGGGCACGTTCCATCAACCCGAGATCTGCATAAACCAATGAGGTTGGTTCATTTGGGAAACTTGCTTCAAGCTTTACATGCTTCTCTTCAGCAATCGGTTTGAACTGAATGACAAGGTCTTGTACGAGTTCGGCCATAGAAACATATTCAAGCTCGGGCTTAACATCTTCAGCATCAAGTTTCGAAAGTTCAAAAAGATCGCTGATAAGCCTGTTTAATTTCTGCGTATTTTTAAGAACGATATCAAAATACTTTTGATACTCATCTTTTCCGATACTCTGGCCTTTGATCTGAATTGTTTCAAGGTAGCCCTGTATTGAAGATAAAGGACTGCGAAGGTCATGGGAGATATTTGCAACAAGTTCGCGGCGAAGCTTGTCTGTTTTTTTCAGATCATCCATGTTTTGAACAATTGTATCAGCCATTTGATTGAAACAGTAGGAGAGGTCCGACAGTTCATCATTACCCCGCCGCGGAATTCTTCTGTGTAACTGGCCTCTCTCAAATGCAGTAACTGTTTGTTTAATCGTTTGAAGCCGCTGGGTGATCATTTTAAACAGGAACAGGCCGATGAAGAGTGTGATTAAGAAAATTATTCCCAATATCCACATGGTATTACTTATAATATAGCTGTCAGAAACCAAAGCTGCAGTCTGGTCATATTGTTGTCCTTCAAGGATAATGTATAGATAACAACCTGAGGAATCCTTTATGCTAATAGGCGCTGCACTAAATGGTTTTGAACGGTTATTTTGCAAAGGATCCTGGCCAAGAATAGGAAGAGGGTCACCACTCAGATACTGATCAATGGGCCTGGTATCTACTACCTGGGTTACCGGTGTTCGTTGATTATCACCAGAACCGGGATAAGATCCCTTAATTACACCCTGCCTGTTTAAAAGATAAATATCAAATTGCGGATTTGTACCGCTAAGCTGTTGAATTTTATCCCTGATTGCTTTGTGATCAATTGTATCCTTCAGAAGCGGCCGGAATTCCTGTGCAAGTGTCCGTGCAAGATTTGCGTTGCTTTTTTGTGTGGTTTCCTGAACATATCCTAGAGAAGCATTTGTGCTGGTATATGCAACAAGCATACCGAATGCAATCAGCAAACCGGAAAAAATAACAGCTAATTTCAGGTAAAAACTACGCATGCTCTTGTAACTCTTTTAAATCAGAAAAGCGATATCCCATACCCCACACAGTTCGTATATATTTTGGCTGGGATGGATCTGATTCTATTTTACTTCTGAGCCTGTTAATATGTGAATTAACAGTATGGCTATATCCGTCATATTGATAGCCCCATACAAGGTTTAGTAACTGCTGCCTGCTATATGCCTTGCCAGGATTGGATGCGAATAGAAGCAGAAGCTCAAACTCTTTGGTGGTCAGTTCAATTGCCTCATTATTCATAACCACTTTCCTTTTATCGGGATAGATTTCGAGATCATCAAATTCGATTACTTCCGGCATATCATCCTTACTCTCATTATCAACTTCAATTCTTCTGAATATTGCTTTAACTCTTGCCATTAACTCTCTGATACTGAACGGTTTTGTCATATAGTCATCGGCCCCTAACTCAAGACCAAGTACCTTATCCACCTCTTCAGCTTTGGCAGTAAGCATAAGGATGGGAACTTGACGGTTTTCTTTTCGAATGCGTTTACAAACTTCAAATCCATCCAGTCTTGGAAGCATAATGTCCAGAATCACAATTGATGGATTCTCTTTTTGAAATGTTTCGACTCCTGCTAACCCGTTATCAGCATGCAGAACGGAATACCCCTGATCTGTCAAATTTATTTTAACAAGATCTGCAAGATCGTGATCGTCTTCTACAATGAGTACTTTTTGATTTTGATCGTTGGGCATGTGGTAATTTTTTTTATTTAAATTTAATGATATTCATTTGAGAATCATCACATATTCATAACATTTAGTTTTCAATTATATTTTCGAAATCCTGAATTACCTGCTCACAAAACGCATCTACCTTTTCAGCAGTATCTTTCAATTCGGATTGATCGGCACTGTTTTCCAGTTGCTCTTTTGAAAAACTGTACAGCTCCATTAGCTCTTTCAGATTAAGCATTAGTGCGGCAGGCTTTATTTTATGGCCTGCACGTCTAAGATTCTCAATGTCCCTGCTTAACAAGTGATTCGAAAATTGCTCCTTGAATTCAGAAAATGAACTGATCGATGCTTCAGCAAATTCCTTAATGTATTTTTCTTCACCATACATCATCTTTTCTATCATTTGGCGGTCAACTTTCTGATTGCCTGAGCTCATAGTATCTCTTTCGTTTTTTATTCATTTGCCGGTTCGGTTACATAATGAGGAACCGGGTGTCCTTTTTCGTCAAGATGTACAAAAACAATTTTATCAATTCGAATGATTGTTTTGAGAGTAAATTTGTGCCTTACCTCGCACTTTACAGTAATTGAGGTTTTGCCAAATTTTACAGTTTCCATACCTATCTCAATAATATCTCCGAGCTTGGCAGAACTTACAAAATCAATTTCAGACATAAATTTAGTAGCGATGTTTCCTTTTCCAAGCTGACATATTACATAGATAGCCGCCTCTTCATCAATCCAGCTTAATACAGATCCCCCAAACAGAGTCCCGTGCGCATTCAAATCCTGGGGCTTAATCAGCTTTCGGCTAAAAAATCTCATGCCGGGAATATTTTTACCCATAACTCAATACTTATATAGTGACGAATTCAGATATTTTTGATTTCAACCTATTCAAAATAAGAAATGATCAGTTATTAAATGAAATTCATTTTGTGAATTGTAATTTGAAAGATAATAACCAGTTAATATTAATGATTTCATTTTAAATAGGTAAAACTAACTGATAAATTGGTATTTATCCGGTTTTTATTTATTAAAATATTCGCATAAGTTGTAACAACTCTATTAGAAGTTTATCTCTTATAGTACTCACTGGTGATAAATTAAAAATTGAATTCCGGAATATGGCAACAAGATCTATAGCGTTTACAAATCAAAAGGGTGGGGTAGGAAAAACAACAACAACCATCAATGTCGGAGCCGGATTAAGCCGGATGGGTTTTAAGGTCCTGTTGATCGATATGGATCCACAGGCTAATCTTACGTATTCCCTGAAAATGCATTCCCAAAAACTGAATACGAATGTATATCATGTTTTGCGGGGAGAGGCAGATATAAAAGATGTTATCATAGATTATGAAAAATTTCAAATACTGCCATCTTCTATAGATTTATCAGGTGCAGAAATGGAACTTGTGAATGAACCTGCCCGTGAATGTCTCTTGCGAGATGCTCTTGTTCAGGTACAACAGGACTACGATTTTATTTTAGTTGATTGTCCGCCAAATCTTGGATTACTTACACTCAATGCATTTACTGCTGTTAATGAAATTGTGATTGTATTGCAATCAGAATATTTAGCGCTGCACGGCTTGTCCAAATTAATGGATCTGGTCAAAGTTGTTCAGAAACGGCTCAATAAAAATTTAAAGGTTGAAGGAATTGTTTGTACATTGTATGACCATCGAAAAAACCTCAACAGAGAAGTTGTAGGCCATATCAGAGACTATTTCGGAGCAAAAGTTTATGGCACTGTAATACGTGATAATGTGGCTCTTGCTGAAGCTCCGAGTCATCACAAAACAATATTTGAGTACGATGGCAGCAGTAATGGAGCTCAGGATTATTTTGCACTTGCTAAAGAAATACGAAACGGATACTAATTTATGTCAAATAAAAAAAGTCTTGGCCACTCCCCGCTCGGCTACGATGTAATCGAAAATTCAAATTTTGACTTTATCCCTGATTATAACGCCCTGATTGAGTCTGAGAGTACTGAAAGTTTTGGAAATGATCCGGAGGCAGAACCCGGAAAGGATTCATACCGCAGCAAAAAGAATGATATTCATCCGGAGGATCTCAAAGGTAAAAAAATTGTCAGCTATTACATTGAAGAAACTATTACTGACCGGCTAAGAGAATATGCAAGTGATCACAATTCAAGCTACTCGGCAGCTGCTACAGACGCAATTAAAGAGTATGTGGAGAGTAAGGGATACTAAAGTAAAAGAAGTCATTTAATTTTATTCTCTCATCTTAGGCAGGTAAGTATCATAAATCATTATATTTATTTGAACCTGATACGTAATTCCAATTTTATCGCGTGCTTTTGCTGCAAGATTGCCGTCTCCAAATCTTTTTAAAATAAGTTTGTACGTTTTTATCTCATCTGCATCCCTTTCTTTATCTCTTAATTCAATGCCCAGTAATTCCATCAAATTGCTTATTTGCATTTAGCTCTTAGCGGTCAGCGCCGTGCCGTAAACCAGCTCCATTGTTTAATCCTCGGATCTAATATCTGGCTGTTTCTATAAGGCTCAAAATTTGTAATGAAATATCAAAATCAATTTTAAACAATCGGGGAAATTGGGTCGCAAAATATTATTTGCCCTGCATATATTTTTTTCTATACTGATCTAATTCAAAATACAATCCTAATGAATGTATGCTCCATCTTTATAAAAGTAACAGGCTTGAATGGCTGGCTGAAAAACTGAGTAAATCTTTACATTTTTCAGGCAATATGCATCCGCTTCAGAGTGATACGATAATAGTGCCCAATCGGGATAATGCCCGCTGGCTTCAATTCAAGATTGCTGAACAGAATGTGATCAGTGCAAATATACAATATCTTTTGCCTGCTGAGTGGATGTGGAATGAGATCAGGCGTTTACATCCCGATACTCCCAAGGAGCTGGCCACAGATAAAAATCCGTTGAAATGGGCGATTTTGAACTTGCTAATGAACGGGGATATTCCGGAAAATGCAAAATTGATAGAAAATTATATATCAAACTCCGCAAAAGGAAACAGGGTGGAGCGATATATTCAGCTGAGTGATTTAATTGCTTCCGTGTACGATAAGTATATGGTTCACCGGCCTGATATGATCCTGGAATGGGATAAGGGCAATGAGGTATCCGGTAACAGACACGAAGTGTGGCAGATGAATCTTTGGAATCGTTTAATCAAAATTTGGGATAGTTATTACAGTTCAAAATTGCAATACCACAGCCCGGTACTCTGGAACGACATTCTGCAGAAAATTTTAAATGGAAAAGTAAGAACGGATCCTGCCAGGAATCTTTGGGTGTTTCACTCAGGAAAACTGCCCGAACCGCTTGTTGAAATACTTGTGGCATACTCTGCACAAATACCTGTTCACATGTTTAACCATCAGCTGCTGGATTTAAAAACTATAGTTCATAAAAAAAATGATTTTCTGATTGATATGTTAGATGAAGAGATATCTGCAGAAAAGTCGCTCCAGTTTTTTATATCAGAATACAAGGCTGATTTTGAGCAGAATACTCATTATGAAAAAAGGAGCGGGTCTTCATTTCTGCATCTTATTCAAAATCGACTGTTGACCACAGATAAAAACCAGTCCGGCAGATCATCAGCTCCTCCCGATCAAACGGTATCAATACATTCGTGTCACTCCAAATTGCGTGAAATCGAAACCCTGCACAATTACATACTGAATTGCATTGAAATTTCAGATACAGTTTATCCTGATGACATTCTAGTCGTTTCACCCGATATGGATAAATATACTTCTTACATCCGGGCCGTATTTGGAACGAAAGATCGTGATCTGCCCAAAATTCCCTTTACGATTGGAGAAAAAAATATCAGCAATAAAAATTCTATCTACATCCTCTTGGAACAAATTTTAGAATTTACTGAGAGCAGGTGGTTTCCGTCCAATTTTATGGACATATTGCACAGTGGTCCGATTATGGAGAAGTTTAATCTGAGTGAGGCAGATATCAGCCTGATCCGAAGATGGATTACAGATAATCATATCACCTGGGGCATGGATTCGGATCATCGAAAGATCGAAGAGCAGCCGGAAAACAGAACCAATACGTATCGTTCTGCTCTTAACAGTCTTTGGCTGGGGCATCTCTTTGACCTTCCTGATTTCGTAATGATTGATGATATACCTGCTTATCAAGGTATTGACACTACTGAAAAAGAGGATATACTCAGCCGTTTTTCATCATGTATCAACTTGTTAAACGAGATTCGAATTGATTCAACCGAGGATCGAACTCTGGATGACTGGCGTGAAAAAGGTATTTACTGGATTGAGAGTCTATTTCCTGTGAACTCTTCAGAATATCGTTTGCATGATATTATTGAGTTTATGAGGTCTCTGCTTGAACAGAGCAGGCTTAGCGGTTTTAAGGAAAAAGTACCATACCGGGTTTTCAAGAAAGAAATTTTATCCGCGATTAAGGAGAGTCGCTCAACCACAGCATCCCTGGCAACAGGAGTTGTATTCAGTTCAATGGTACCCATGAGAAATATACCCTTTAAAATCGTTGCCCTGATTGGATTAAACGAAGAAGAATTTCCGAGAAAAATAAGCGCACCAGAATTTGATCTTATTCAAAATTCGCCCACTTCAAGAGAAACAACTGTTAAAGATGAAGACAGGCATCTTTTTCTGCAGTATGTTATGGCACCAACCGAAAAACTTTTTATCAGTTATGTAGGAAGAAGCATTGTAGATAATGAGAAAATTCAACCTTCTGTTATTTTAGAAAAATGGATAGACAGAATTGAACATATTACTGGTGTAAATATGTATAATTTGATCGAGGAAGAGTCTTTAAACGGTTTTTCTGAAAATCAGTTTAAATGCAATAAATCATATTCGAATATTTATGCAGAAGTAGCAGAATCACTAAACACGGATGATAAAAAAAGCGGAAACTACTCAGCTACAGCTGAAAGCATCGAAATATTTGGGGAAGTTATTCGGATTAAGGATTTAGAATCCTTCTTCAGAAACCCGGTTAAATTTTATTTAAAAGATAATTTCGGTGTTTGGCTTTCTGATTTTGATGACCGGCTGGGAGAAGAGATATTTGTACCTGATGCTCTCTTATCATACAAGCTAACCGGAACAGTTCTTGGATGGATGGAAACTGAAACAGGTAAAGAGCCATCAAAGAACCTGCTGATAAAGAGTGGTATGGTTCCGGACGATTTTCTTGGTCACCAAGAAACAGATAGAATAATTGAACAAGATCAGAAGATTCTTAAAATAATCTCTGAAGAGACAGGGTCATATAAAAAAAATCAGATAAATATCTCTTATCAACTGAACAGCAGTACTATAGAAGGTTATGTTAAGAGCTATTCTACAAATAAATACTATGACATTTTTCTCTCTTCAAAGAGCGGGAAAAACCTGATTGTTGCATGGCTCCGATACCTGCATATACTGAATCACTTCAAGAAAAATTTTGTTGAAAACAGGATCCTGTTAAATGCAAAAAAAGACGGAGGTGAATGGTTCTCTTTTTCGCCCGTTGATGATCCTGTTGAAACACTTGAAAACCTTGCTGAGATTTATCTCAAGGGAATCCAAAGGCCTTTTCTCTTTGCACCTAAAACGTCATTTTCATTTTCAAAATCTAACTACGAAGAAACTTTTGAGAAGGCAATTCAACGGGGCGAATCAGAATGGTTTGGTAATTTTGTAATAGCTGAAAATAGTGATCCGGTTTACCAGTTATGGTTTGGACGCACGAATCCTCTTGAGTTACCTGAATTTCGTGAAAACTCTGATCGTGTTTTTAAAGATTTAATAAAGAATCTTGAATAGTATATGAAACCTGTTGAAATATTCGGTCTTAATCCAAGCCCTCGTGTATTGATTGAAGCAAGCGCGGGTACCGGGAAAACATTTACTATCGCCGGTTTATTTGCCAGGTTTATTGCAGAAGGAAAAGCGAAAGTGGATGAGCTTCTTGTCGTGACCTTCACAAAAGCAGCTACAAAAGAGTTGAAAGCGAGGATTTACGAGAGATTAAGGGATTGCAGGGAACTTCTTGTCTATCCTGAAAGGGAAACAACGGATAATTTTGGACAAGAATTTTTGAATTATTTTAAAAACGATCCGGATGCACTCTCAAGAGTTCAGGAGGCTATCACCAATTTCGATGATGTATCTATTTCAACGATTCATGGATTTTGTCAGTCCGTTTTGAATGAAC
Organism: uncultured Balneolaceae bacterium; assembly: GCA_964449075.1. GTDB lineage: Bacteria > Bacteroidota > Rhodothermia > Balneolales > Balneolaceae > CAYVBJ01. Next base: position 78,459 of record CAYVBJ010000001.1, on the reverse strand, counting down.
ACATATTGCTTTCTGGAATTCCTGTTGACTGGGAAATAGAAGAGACCAACATTCTACTCGAAAAGGAAGTACAGGATTATTGGCGCAGTTTCATGTCTTCAAATCACCATTCAGATCTCCATGATTTAATGTCTGAACTATTTAAAATAACTGCAAAATCTCCTGATCATTTTTTCAATCTTGCAGACTCTGTTATTTCCAAACCATATTCCGGGATCGAGCCTGACAAGGATTCACTGCCTGAACCGAGGCCGGTTCTTGAAAAATTCATTTCTTTAAAAAAAGATATCAGCCTGGCATGGGAAGAGGATAAAGAAAGTATCCGTAATGAGTTGATCAAAACAAATTTGAAAGGATTTACTCAAAGAAATCTTGACAGATGGTCTGCTGAGATTGATAAACTGGCAGATATGGACAGTTTTCACTCACTAAATTATACATACGTCGAAAAATTTTGCAAATCGTATCATGATAATCCTGACAACTATAAGAAGGCCGGCAGAAAATTTTTTTTTGATAGAGATTTTTATAATCTGTGTGATGATTTGATAAACCTGTCAGAAAAATTCGCGGATATAAAAACAGCTTTTCTGCTGGATATGCTCGACAATCTGCAGAAAAATTATAATAGGAAGAGAAAAACATGGTCTTCTGTTACCTATGATGATCTTTTACATTTCATGTCAGAAAGTCTTAAGGGAATCAACGGAGTCTATTTTGCTGAAAAACTGCGCCAAAAATTTCCCATAGCACTCGTAGATGAATTTCAGGACACTGACCCCGTACAGTACGAAATATTCAGCCACATTTATCCTGTAAATGAGAAATCGGTCTCCCTGATAATGATTGGTGATCCAAAACAAGCAATTTACGAGTTCAGAGGTGCTGATGTATTTGCTTACATGCAAGCCAGGAATGAAGCCGCTGCGAAATCACGATTTACACTTAATAATAACTACCGAAGCAACCCGATGGTTATCGATTCTGTCAATAAACTATTTTCAAAGAAGAAGGATGCTTTTATTATTGACGAGTTTGATTTTTATCCTGCCGGGTATGGAAATATTGATGATTATTTGACGGAAAACGGTAAAAAAGTATCCCCCATGCAAGTGATCATAAACAGAAAGAATGAATCGGAATATCAAAATAAAAATCAGCTTCGAAAAAACGTTTACAGAGATGTGGCACATCGTATCACCAAACTACTAAAACAAGGGGCTGACGGTTTATTGAAGATCCGGGATAAACCATTGGCAGCCGGTGATATTGCAGTTTTGGTAAACAGTCATAAAGAAGGTGAAAATATACAGGAAGAGTTAAAAAAGTTAAACATAAAGTCTGTAAAAATTAGCAGACAGAATGTATTTACTACACCCGAAGCCTATAGAGTTCAGCTGCTGCTTGAAAGTGTAACTGATGCCGGCAGCAGAAATTCTGTTCGTAAATTGATGATGTCCGGGTTTCGGGGACTGAATATGTCTGATTTTCCATCTGATGAAGATGAAGAGAGAACAGACAAACTGCTTGAAGAGCTGCAGCTTTTCCGGAAAAATTTTGAAGATAATGGCTTTTACCCGGCTTTTCGGTGGCTTTTTTTCGAAAGGGAAGGATTATTATCTATTTCAGAACTTGACAATACAGACCGCGTAATCAGTAATATTTTCCAGGTAGCGGATCTCTGCAGCAAAGCAGAACTGGAGTATTCACTACAGATAGAAGGATTGCTCAACTGGCTTACAGGGAAGCGAAAAGAGGAAAATACAAAACGTGATGAAGATCAGCTCCGTCTTGAAAATGATTCAGGTTTGGTCAGAATCACCACTGTACACAATAGCAAAGGACTGAGTTTTCCAGTCGTATTTTCTCCTTTCTTATGGAATACAACAATGAATTCAGATCTTCCGGTTACCTATCACCGAAAAGAAGGTGAAAATTATAAGCAGATAATGGATTTTTCATATTCCAATTCTGATCAAAAAGATATTGCTCTGCGAGAAAATCTGGTTGAGAAAACAGCTGAAGAAGTCAGAAAAGCTTACGTGGCAATCACCAGGGCACGCTATGCCAATTATGTTTATTTAGGAGTATCACAGGACACCTGCTTTAGCGGTCTTGGAGCTATTCTCTCTGGAAGAAAGAGGCTGGAACCCTATTTTAATACTCTCAGTAACCTGAAAAAAGGAGATGGGAGTTTGGATGCAGTATATTATTCAAAATGCATCGAAGAACTGGCTGCAGAAAATCCTTCACTTTTCTCTGTTTCTGAACTTAATGATCAATCACTTGATGGAATAAAATTTGATGTGATCAAAAACAGAAAAATAGTTCCTCAAAAATTTCATGCCTTTAAAAGGTTACATTCATCCAAAAATATGTTCAGCTTTTCGTCACTAATAAGCAGTGACCGAGGATCTGTCTATCAACCTGATTATGATGAGTGGACTGCAGGAATCATACCGGAGAAAAAACTGACGGAGGTTCATAAATATTCTCTGTTTGACTTTCCGCGTGGAGCTGAAGCGGGTACAATCATTCACAAAGTATTCGAAGAACAGGTATTCGGAGATCAGAATCGTTCTGAATTAATGAAAGAGATTGATTCATTGCTTGAACGCAACAGATTGGATCCGGAATGGGCACATTGCCTTTTGAAAATGGTGGAAGATGTAAGTTGCCTGGACTTATGCGCTGAAGGGAGTGAAATTTTGAAATTGAATAAACTGGATTCTGCGGATCAGTTGTCTGAAATGGAGTTCCAGCTAATGAGTGATGAGCCCGGTCAAAAAGAAGCTGAGTTGCTGATACGCGGTGGGAGAGAGGTAAAAGCGATCAACAGAACTGCTGCAAAGTCTTTTATGAAAGGATTTATTGATCTTGTGGTTTGGCAAAACGGTAAAGCATATATAGTTGACTATAAGTCCAACTACCTGGGAGATTCATTCGCCGATTACAGCAAAATAAAATTAACGGATGAGATCAGGGAGAAATCCTACGATGTACAGTATCACTTTTATACACTTGCACTGTCAGAATATCTTGAAAACAGAATAGATAACTATGATTATGATCTGAATTTTGGCGGGGTTTTTTATCTTTTTGTAAGAGGCATAAAACCCGGGAATGAGACAGGGATCTATTTTCACAAACCCCAAAAAGAGATAATTGAAACACTTAAACGTGTGCTTGTTAAACCGGCCTTATAAAGTTAATGACAACTTTTACTTTCAGGCTCCAACAAATTGATAGATTTTGATGAAATTTTCAGCTAAAGATATGAACAAGCTTGTTTTTATAGCTAAACTAAAACATCTTTATATTGTGCAATGGATTTTTAACTAAAAACTAACTGCTGTGGCTATTGACAAACTTGCCGGAAAAAAGGCACCTTATACGATTCTTGAAAACATCCCCGGACTCATTGTAAACTACTACCAGAGACAGCCTGATCCAGAAAATCCGCTTCATGAAATAAATTTTGGTACATCGGGACATCGAGGCACCTCACTGGATGATACATTTAATGAAAATCATATCCTTGCAATTAGTCAGGCTGTCGCCGACTATCGTATAGAAAACAAAATAAACGGGCCGCTTTTTATTGGAATGGATACCCATGCACTATCTGAACCGGCACTAATCACTGCTATTGAAGTGCTTGCAGCCAATGGAGTTCATATTCGTTTTCAGAGAGAAATGGGTTATACACCAACACCTGTTATTTCTCATGCTATATTAAAATTCAATCATGCAAACGATATCCATAAGGCAGATGGCATTGTCATAACTCCTTCACATAACCCGCCTTCAGACGGTGGATTTAAATATAACTCAGTTAATGGGGGACCGGCAAACACATCTATTACAAATGCAATTGAAATGCAAGCCAATCAGTATCTCCGTAACAACCTGGAGGGAGTTAAACGAATAAGCCTTAAAAGTGCATTTCACAAAGAGAATACACATGCGTATGATTTTGTGCAGCCTTATGTGGACGATCTTAAATACGTGGTTGATCTGGATGTAATCAAAGAGTCAGGACTTAAAATCGGGGCAGATCCTATGGGTGGATCAGGTGTTCATTACTGGAAACCAATCGCTGAGACCTATGGTCTTGATATTGACATTGTAAATCCCCGGATTGATCCGACATTCAGTTTTATGACGGTTGATAAAGATGGAAAAATCCGGATGGACTGTTCTTCTCCTTACGCAATGGCAAGCCTGATCAAATTAAAAGACAGGTATGATATTGCTTTTGGAAATGATCCCGATTTTGACCGGCATGGAATTGTTACAAGGTCAGCCGGGCTGATGAATCCGAATCACTATCTTGCCGTGGCAATTCAATATCTCTTTCAAAACAGGCCGGAATGGTCAAATGAAATAAAAATAGGGAAAACCCTTGTTTCGAGCAGTATGATTGACCGAGTGGCGAAGTCGATGAACAGAGATCTTGCAGAAGTACCGGTGGGTTTTAAATGGTTTGTGGATGGACTTTTGGAGGGTACATATGGTTTTGGCGGAGAGGAGAGTGCAGGAGCTTCCTTTTTGAGAAAAGATGGCACAGTATGGTCTACCGATAAAGACGGAATTATTCTGAATCTGCTTGCCGCAGAAATAACGGCAAAAACCGGCAAGGACCCCGCAGAACATTACCGTACACTTGAAAGTGAGTTTGGGAGTCCGGTTTACGAGCGCCTTGATGCACCTGCAACCCCGGATGAAAAAAAGAAACTTGCAAATTTATCCCCGGAACAGGTTGCAGCAAGCGAAATGGCAGGCGAAGAGATTATTCAAAAACTCACTCATGCCCCGGGCAACAATGCCCCGATCGGAGGTTTAAAAGTTGTGACAGAAAATGGCTGGTTTGCTGCCAGGCCTTCGGGTACGGAAGATATTTATAAAATTTATACAGAGAGCTTTAAAGGAAAAGAACACCTTAAAATGATTCAGGACGAAGCGAAATCAATTGTCAAAGAAGTGCTGAGCGAATGAGGAGCGGATGCAGACAAATTTAGATTTTCAAAGCTGTAATAACATTTATTCAAATGATGATGACAGATTTCTGAATGATATTGATTTCGATATCCATGGAAAAGAGATGATTCTGTTCCTGGAATCGATGTATGGACAGATTGAAAAAGAAGTTATTTTCGCAATTGTTTTTTTAAATTTATTCAAAAAAGCGGGGCACATTTGCCTGCCACTTAACTTATCGTACAATACACTCGGTTCTTATCTTGAATTGGATAGTTCAATCATCCGCAAACTGCCGCAGTCGGCCAACATATCTGTTTTAAAAAACTCGGTTATCACGGGTGGCCCCGGCGAATTAAAACCGTTTATTATTGATGCCCGGAATCGGTTTTATATGCACAAATCATGGTCTTTTGAACTGCTAGTATCACAAAAACTTAAAGAGATATCAGCCCAAACAAACGATGAACCACTACAGCCTGAGCTCCGTGAATTTGTAACCGCGTTTTTCTCTGCCGATAGTTCTGAACAAGAGACAGATTATCAAAAAGTAGCTGCAATTGCTTCTCTCTACAAAAAACTGATCGTCCTTTCAGGCGGTCCCGGAACAGGTAAAACGACAACTATTGCGAAGATTCTGGCACTCAATTTCAAACGCTTTGGAAAAACTTTCAGGGTTGCCCTGGCAGCACCAACCGGTAAGGCTACTGCAAGAATGAGTGAGGCCTTAAATAGCGCCAAAAGTTTTTTAGATTTGCCCGGCGAACTTTCCGGTATGTTTCCAAATGAAGCGGTAACTCTTCACAGGCTTTTACAACCTTACAACCGCAACGGACTGCTTCCTGAGATTCATGACCCGCTGCCTTACGATATGATTATTATCGATGAAGCATCCATGATGGATCTTAACCTGGCTCAGAAGCTTCTTCGAAATATTGACAGTAACACTTCATTAATATTTGTGGGCGACAAAAACCAATTGGCGTCTGTTGAAGCCGGTGCTGTGATGGGTGATATTTGTGTAAAAAAATCCAATGGCTTTTCAGAGCAGTTTTCACAAATAATTCGCATTGATTTTCCGGGTATTAAAATTGAGAGCAGTTCTGATCAGGGAAGCAAAATAAATGATTCAATAATCTACCTTGAAAAAAATTACAGGTTCGGTAACGAAAGCGGAATTGGGAACCTGGCTGAGTTAGTCAGGCAGGGAAATAGTGAAAGTGCCTGGAAGCTCCTTACTGAAGATCAATTTACTGATGTAAGCATTGGGTATAACTTATGTTCGGAAAGTGACTATGAATCAATATTTGAAGAGTTATATGAGAAATATCAGCAGGCAAAACATATTTCAGCACCTTCAAGCCTGATTGATCACTGGCAAAATTCTGTATGGCTCACACCATTCAGATATAAAAGCCCGGGTGTTAATCAGTTAAATCGTGAATTTGAAAGATATCTTTCATCTCGTAAAAGGTTGCCAATTAAAAATCTTCTTTTTGACTGTAAACCTGTATTAATTACTAAAAATGATTATCAGCTGAATCTGTTTAACGGTGATCTTGGCGTTATTAAAAAAGAAAATGAAATGACGAGGGCATACTTTAAAAAACCGGACGGAAGTTTGAAGGTCGTACATCCCTCACAGATTGTTCATCATGAAGCTGCATGGTTTTGGACTGTTCACAAGAGCCAGGGCTCCGAATTTGATACCGTACACCTTATGCTTCCTGAAGGAAACTCACCTATATTATCCAGGGAACTCATTTATACTGCAGTTACAAGGGCGCGAAACAAATTTATGTTTCATGGGGATAAACGCACATTTATTGATGCTGTATCAAATGATATTCACAGATTTTCCGGTCTCACTGATAAACTTCTCAACGACTGAATTCCTCAACAACTCCTGCCACAACAGAATATCAGTTACATCAGCTCAAAATCCGGGAACAAAATAAATATTGCTACGTTAGCATAATATTCATGCAACTTTGTTGTGTGAATATTTGTACCCCGAAAAAGCCAACGTAGTAGAGAAACCCGGTTGATCCCGGGTTTCTTTCTTAGAGAACAGAAGCAAATTCAGCCGGAAAAATTGCAGTGCAGCATTTATGCTAAACTTTCGATAGAAATTTCTTCAAGTTTTCCATTGTGGATTCTAATTGTTCTGAACGGATGTTTTTTTATGACTTCATAATCGTGAGTAACCATCAGAACAGCCATACCTCTATTATTTATTACTTTCAGCAGATCCATTATTTCGCTGCTTGCTTCGGGATCAAGATTGCCGGTGGGTTCATCCGCAAGCAGAATTCGCGGTTCATTGGCAAGTGCTCTTGCTATTACCACACGCTGTTGCTCCCCGCCTGAAAGATCATCAGGCATCGCTTTTCGTTTGTGACTTAAACCAACCAAACCAAGTATCTCCAGAACACGTTGTTTAATAAACGATTTCTTTTTGCCGGTAACTTCAAGAGCAAAAGCAATGTTTTCAAAAACAGTTCTATCCGGCAGTAGCTGAAAATCCTGAAATACTACTCCCAAACGTCTTCGGAGATGTGGCACTTTCCGGTCGGGAAGTGATGATACATCAAAGTCGGCTACATGCACTGTTCCTTCGTCTGGTTTAATATCTCTGTATAAAAGTTTCAGAAATGAGCTTTTTCCCGCCCCGGTTTTCCCGGTTAAATAACAAAACTCACCGTTTCCAAGTCTGAAAGAGAGCTGGTCAAGTACAACATTGTTGTCATAATTAACCGAAACGTTATTCATCTCGATAACTGCTTGTTCACTCATTGTAATACCATGGTTATACGTAAACTGTTTTTATGAGCCGGTTTTAACTGAAACCCGTCGTAGGCGGTTACTAAATCTAATTCGGATTTTCCAATAAAGGATTTCATTTCATGTAATGTGTGGATCCTTTGCTTGTGGATTTCCCTGTAGTTTTGCATAATTTTTTGATTGTTGTCCAGCTTGTGAATCCTGAAATCATTGTAATGCATATTCTCTTTCCGGTCAAAACGGGTAGTTCTGTAGTATTTATAGCCGGTTTTAGCGGTACCGGTTTCATTATTTAAATATTTAATTGATTTAACAGAATTCCTGGGAGTTGTAAAATCAAAGATGAAGATACCATTCGAATTTAAAACCTTTTTAATTTCGCCAAAAAATTTATGTATATCATCATCAGAAAGCAGATAATTTATGCTGTCAAACACCATGTAGATAACATCATAACGTTTATCAAGATCAATAGAGAGAAAATCCATTGTTCGGAAATCAATCTTTGAGTCTGTTTTTGATGCTTTTTCACGGGCTTTGTTAATCATCTGAGGTGAAGCATCGGTAGCTGTAATATTATAGCAGTCAAACTCTTCGAGAGATAATGCCATTGTACCGGTACCGCATGCCAATTCCAAAACTTCTGTAGGTTCCGGATGATGTTCAATCATGATTTCATCAATAAAGTCAGCCCATAATTCATAGTTTACATCGTCCATCAGCACATCATAAACTTCAGCAAGAACAGAATAAATTTGGGTTTCAGATGTTGAGATCTCAGGCATGAATTATTGAGCTCCTGATTTTATTTTCTGCCAGTAATATTGCAAGCTCAAGAGCTGCAGTAAATGAACGGTAATCAGCTTTATTCTGTCCTGCGATATTATATGCAGTTCCGTGATCGGGAGAAGTTCTTACCACTGGCAATCCGGCAGTAAAATTTACGCCGCTTCCAAAACTGAGGGTTTTGAAAGGAATCAGCCCCTGGTCGTGATACATGGCAAGAATTGCGTCATATTTTTTGTACTCACCGCTGCCAAAGAAACTGTCGGCAGAATGCGGGCCGGAAGCATCTATATCATTCAAATTTGCTTTTTGCAGGGCTGGGGCTATTATGTCAAGTTCTTCACGGCCGATCACGCCGCCATCACCGGCATGCGGATTCAGACCCAAAACTGATATTTTTGGTTTGGATATTTTAAAATCAAATTTTAAACTCTCATGCAGGATGCGAAGTTTTTGCAAGATTAAAGACTCTGATATCAATCTTGGTACCTCGGAAACAGGTACATGAATAGTAGTAAGTGCCACACGTAAGTCCCCGCTTACAAGCATCATTAAATAGTCGGCAGAACCGGATAATTCAGCTAAAAATTCAGTATGTCCCGGGTAATTGTATCCGCCCAGGTGAATGGCCTCTTTGGATATTGGGGCTGTAACCATAGCATCGGCCTGACCATCAAGACAGAGGTTTAAGATTTTTTTTATTGTTTTCATAGATGATTTACCGGCGTGTTTAGTTAAACTGCCCGGCTGTATATCAATGTCATCAGCACTGATGGTATTGAAAATATTGAGAGCTCCTGATTTTGCCTCTTTTATGTTTTTAATGAGGTTTAACTCTGTGTCAATCGATAGGTTTTTTCTGTAGAATTCAAATATTTTTTCATGTCCGGCTGCAATGATAACAGACGAATCATCCGGTTTTTCTGAAAACGATTTCATGATTATTTCCGGGCCAATGCCGTTGTAATCACCCATTGAAAGTAATATTCGAGGTTTCATAGCCTGAAAAGTAGATGAACTAATACTCGCTTTCAAATAAAAAATTTATTAAAACACTTTAAGTGCCGGATATTCATTTACTGCTCAGCAACCAATTTAAAATCTCCAAAACCGGTGGTGGCTTCAAAAACAAGTGTACGGTTATCATAATACCAGATTTCTCTTGCAGGAGCATCGGTAGGTAATCGCCTTTCTTTCTCATTTGGCGGCCCGTATAAAATGTAGGCTTTCCCGCGATCCGTTTCAAAACCTGGATTTTGCGGGGTCGTAAATTCACGGTAAGCGTAATCAATTCTGTCGTAGTATTCAGTCATAAGTTCATTAAATTCAGTATCCGGAGTGGGATCTCTCTCTTTCCAGAACTCTCTGAATTTTCTCTCCTTCTCTGCAGAGCTGCCCGATTTAATCTCTTCTATTTTTTTATCACTTACCATGAAGCGCAGCATGTCAATTGCAATGTTTAAATTAAGAAGACTCACAGGAATATCGGGCCATAACGAGCCCATAGTTTTTTCAGCTATGGTGGTGTCTTGTTTTACATCTTTTAGAAAAATTTTGAATCCTGAATTTGGAAACCGGCCGTTTGGAATAGAAACTACTGAAACCGGGTAGCCTTCATCACTATCATCAAAATTTAATGATACACTTTCTATCTGGGGTTTAATTGTAAACCCGGTTCCCCTGATATCTTCCTGGTTATTGAGTTCAGCGCTGAACAGCATTTCGTCTGATACATTTTCATCTTCACCGGGCAGAAGCCGGTAAATTTCAATTCTCAGCTCATCGGATGAAATTTTTGCGGGATTGAGTATCATTAATTGAAAATCTTCACCATAGAGAGCATTCTCACCATAATTTAAAAGTGTGCCTTCATAGCTGCCATCTTCTTTTTCAACAAAATCTGATAGTTCAATGAGTGATATTTTATTCCGTTCTGTATAGTCGGGCAAAGTCACATTTTGCATCCTGGAATTTTGTTCGGTAACGGACTCACCTCTGCGAAGTTGCAGCATGTATGTATACTCACCCGGTTTAGCATTTACACTAATCGCCCCCTGCGCAAAATCAGCGTTTGACCTGGTAGCCTGAAAAGTTTCTGCCCATGCTGTATCCTGCCAGCTGCTTCGAACCACAGGGTCCAAATTTCTCACCTTTTTCCTTGAACTCTCTTCATGCGAACCTGAATAGAGTTCAAGCCCCATTCGTATATTGGAAAAATACTGGTAGTCAGTGCTGGGTAGATTTTGATCTTCATTCACTTTGATGAATGGAATGAAATCATGGTCCATTCTGAATGCTACACTGAAGTTTACCAACTCTTCATCAGACGGAAGGGTGAGTTCACTGATATAAACTTTAGGCTGGTCAGCACGTTGTAAAAGAGACTGATAGGTAATATTTCGCTGGGCTAACGAAGATGCTGGCAGAATGGATATGGAAATGATTAACAGGCAGAAAAGAAATCTCATTGTAAATTTGTGTATGAAATTAGAAAAAAAATTACTTTGTTCTCAATTTGCAGTTTTTCTTTATTTTCAACGTTACGTTTAGAACGCTATTATCAATATATCAAAAATTAAATTATATAAATTAACTTGAAAAGGAACAGATTAGTATATGTCTAACAACTGGATTGAGAAACTAAGACAGGAAATCAGTGACCAGAAAGAAATTATTAAAAAGGGAGGAGGTACAAAAAGAGCAGAAAAAGAGCATAAAAAAGGTAAAATGACCGCCCGGGAAAGAGTGAAATTTTTATTAGATCCGGGAACTGATTTTTTTGAATTGGGAATTTGGGCAGGGTTTGAAATGTATGACGATGTTGGAGGATGTCCTGCAGGAGGTGTGATTGCGGGCGTTGGTACAATTTGTGACAGAACTTGCATGATTGTTGCCAATGATGCTACCGTAAAAGCAGGAGCCTGGTTTCCGATTACGGCCAAAAAAAATCTGCGAGCCCAGGAAATCGCCATTGAAAATCACCTGCCGATTATTTACCTGGTTGATTCAGCCGGCGTGTTTTTACCAATGCAGGATGAGATATTTCCGGATAAAGAGCATTTTGGCCGGATTTTCAGAAACAATGCAGTAATCAGTGCTAAAGGGATTCCGCAAATAGCTGCTATTATGGGAAGCTGTGTAGCCGGCGGAGCCTATCTGCCGATTATGAGTGATGAAGCACTCATTGTAGATGGAACAGGAAGTGTTTTTCTTGCCGGAAGCTATCTTGTGAAAGCCGCAATCGGTGAAGAGGTAGATAATGAAACACTCGGAGGAGCTACCACACACACCGAGATCAGCGGTGTAACAGATTATAAGATGAAGGATGATGTGGAGTGTCTTGAAACTATACGAAATCTGGTAGATAAGTTTGGCCCTTTAAAAATGGCAGGTTTTGAAAGAAAAGAGCCGCTTGAACCGGAGATTGACCCTGCAGAGATGATTCAAAAATTTCCTGCCGATCGTAATCGTCCGTACGACATGAACCAGATAATAAAGGGACTTATTGACAGCAACAGTTTTACAGAGTATAAAAAAGGATACGGGCAAACATTGATTACAGGTTATGCCAGAATTGATGGATGGAATGTAGGAATCATTGCAAATCAGCGAAAAGTTGTTCGTAACAAACAGGGTGAAATGCAGATAGGAGGGGTAATATACTCTGATAGTGCAGATAAAGCCTCCAGATTTATAATGAATTGCAATCAGAAAAAAGTACCTATCATATTTTTACAGGATGTAACCGGGTTCATGATCGGCAAACGAAGTGAGCACGGCGGCATTATTAAAGATGGTGCAAAAATGGTAAATGCAGTGGCTAATTCAACAGTTCCGAAAATTACTATTGTTCTTGGGAACAGTTATGGAGCAGGTAACTACGCGATGTGCGGCCGGGCTTATGATCCTCGTTTTATCTATGCATGGCCTACTGCACAGATTGCCGTTATGGGCGGAACACAAGCGGCAAAGGTTCTTACTCAGATACAAGTTTCTACCCTTGAGAAGAAAGGAGAAGAGCTGAGTGACGAGGATAAAGCTGAAATGCTTGAAAAAATTAAATCCCGGTACGATCATCAAACGGATGTGCGTTATGCAGCAGCGAGATTGTGGGTAGATGAGATTATTGACCCGGCTGAAACCAGAAGCAGAATTTCGAGTGCAATAAAGTGCGCAAATCACAACCCGGAAATACCTGAATTTAAAACAGGTGTGATCCAGGTGTAAAGGGGTGCAAAATTTTTATAACCGGGATTAAGGTATTAAGCATTTTATGAATTTACATTTTTTAATCCTCTTCCAATTTTAGTTCTTATCAATTTGGCTTTAATTCAATTGAACAAAAAATAAAATTTTACCATGATCAAATTATTCAAATGCGGTATTCTCCTTTTATCGATGCTGCTTTTCACTATTCCTTCATTTGCGCAGGAATTACCGGCAAATGCCGTTGAAAATGTTATGATACACCTGTCAGACGGTTCTGTAGTAAATAGCGGTACCATCGTTTGGCGTAATGGTGTGATTGAAGCTGTCGGTGAGGATGCAGAAATCCCATTTGATGCCCATGTTATGGACGGTGGAGACAGTCTGCATGTTTATCCCGGTTTTATTAACGGTTTAACTACCTGGGGCAGCCCTGACAGGGGAGACCTTGAAAGTGCAGACGACCCGGGAAATCCCGGTTATGAACGCGCTGGTATTCAGCCTGACAGGTCACCGGGAGAACTTTTGAAAGCAGATGATAAAAATCTTGAAGAAGGCCTGAAGTACGGTATTACGACTGCCATGCTGAGTTTGAAGGGCGAAATGCTTCCCGGACGGTCTGATATCTTTTTCCTGCATGGAGAAAAAACCGAATCAGGACTTTTTGAACAAGATAAAGGAGTGGTATTTCAGTTTGAAGGAGCCCGCGGGGGTTTTAGCAACAGAGCATACCCAAACACAACGATGGGAGTAATGGCTAAATTCAGACAGCTAATGTATGACGCTGAAGCCCTGAAAGACCATATTGATTATTTCGCATCAGCTGAAGGTGGGATCCCTGCACCGGAACGAGATGAAGTTTTAGAGTCTCTTTTTCCAATACTGGATAAGCATATTCCTCTATATTTCGTAACAGATTCTCCGGAAGATTTAGAACGATTTTTTGCATTGCAAGATGAGTTCGGTTTTTCTGCTGTGGTTGTCTCAGGAAAAAATATCTGGCATAAGGCTGATGCACTTGCAGACAAAAATATTCCGGTATTGGCATCAGTCGAGTTGCCGAAGATGCCAAATTGGTATAAAAAAGAGAAGGAAGAAGAGAATTCTGAAAATGAAGAGGATACAGAAACTGATGAGGAACCGGAGGATGACTTGACTACAGAGGAAGAGCTGTTCCGTGAGCGTCAGCTGAAATCTTATTTGCAGACAGTGAGGAATATCAGCAGCTTGATGAAAGCCGGTGTATCGGTCGGATTTTCGGGCGGCGGATTGGATCCGGATAAATTCGGAGATCATTTCAAAGTTTTGATGGACGAAGGTGAGCTCAATCAAAATGATTTGATAAAAATTCTGACAGCTAACACAGCTGAAATACTGCAAATCTCAGATAAGACAGGCGATATAAAACCGGGCAACATTGCAAGTTTTTCAATACGCACTGAACCATTTGGTGAAGAGAAATCTAAAGTTTTCAAAACAGTTTCAAATGGACAGATTTATGAATTTTAACAGAAAAGGAACCTCTATGTATAAATTAGTTATAGCCTCAGTTTTAGTTCTGTTTGCAACAATGTCAATCCAGGCACAGCCAAAAGGAGATAAGCTGATAAAAAATGGAACAGTAATTACAGTAACAGGAGATGATCTTCAAAATACCGATATATTGATTCTTGACGGTATAATCAGGGAAATCGGAAAAAATTTAACGGCGCCTGAAAATACAGAAGTCATTGATGCGACAGGAAAATACGTTATGCCTGGGATTATTGATGCACATTCTCATTTGAACGCAATAGGTGTTAACGAGGCTACAAACCCTGTTACTTCAGAAGTAACCATGTACGAATCGATAGATCCCAACTCAGTTTCTATTTACCGCGCACTTGCCGGCGGTGTTACAACTATAAACCTTATGCACGGTTCAGCGAATGTGATTGGCGGAAGAAATGCGACCCTGAAGTTAAGGTATGGGCAGAGTCAGGATAATATGAAGTTTGAGGATGCTCCCCAAACCATAAAATTTGCACTCGGTGAAAATCCAACCCGCGTTCATGGCCAGGGAAGCGGAATACAGCCCAGAACCAGGATGGGAGTTGAACAAGTAATTCGCGATCATTTTGACGCGGCTCTTGACTATCGCCGTAATCGAAAAGAGTACATTGAAGCCAAAGAACAATATGACCGCAGAAAGAGGGGAAATCCACCTGTTCCCGTTGCAAAAAATCTCAGGCTTGAAGTTCTTGCTGACATTATTGATGGAAAAATACTGGTGCATACACATTCGTACAGAGCTGATGAAATAGTGATGTTGAATCGTGTTTTTTCTGACTACGGCATTAAAAACTACACGATGCAGCACGCAAATGAGGCTTTTAAGGTTGCACCTGAACTTGCAAAGAATAATGCATATGCGTCAGTTTTTGCTGACTGGTGGGCTTATAAATTTGAAGTTTACTATTCAACTGCTTTCAATGCATCTATCTTAAATGCGAATGGCGTACTTACCAGTATTAATTCGGACAGCGGCGAATTAATCCGTCATCTCAATCACGAGGCTGCAAAAACCATGCGCTATGGACAAACTTCCGAAAATGACGCACTCAGAATGATTACCATCAATCCGGCTACACAATTGGGTATTGATGATAAAGCGGGAAGTATTGAAGTTGGAAAACATGCAGATATCGGTATATGGAGTGCTCATCCGCTTAGTATTTACAGTATCAATGAAATGACGCTTGTAGATGGCGTGGTTTATTTTAACAGGGAAGAAGATGCAGATGACATGCGGCTCGACAGAGCTGTTGAACCTGAGTTAACATTTGAAAGGTCCAGGCAGTTTTTGTTTGAAACCTCAGACGGCAGATCTTCAGATGCCTGCATGCAGGATGTCTTTTTTCTTTTTGAATCAGATAAAGAGCTCTCAATGAACGGAAATTCTAATATTCACAATCATTAATAATGAATAGCCCGATGAAATTACTCAATATTATTATTACATGTTTACTGCTTCTGTTCGTTCAGCCTGACTCTGCTGCTTCTCAGATTACTGACAAACCGGAATACGGCAATTTTGCTATTACAAATGTAACCATTCACACAGTGTCGAATGGATTGATTGAAAATGGAGTGGTACTAATCGAAAATGATAAAATTGCATTTGTTGGAAAAAATGTAAAAATCTCGGATGACTATCGTGTAATTGATGCAACAGACAAACACATCTATCCCGGATTTATAGACTCACGGACATATCTCGGTTTACGGGAAATCAGTGCTATACCCGTTACGATTGATCACCGGGAAGTTGGCTCATTTAATCCTGAGATGACTGCTTTTACAGCAATAAATCCGCACTCTGCCGCTATACCTGTTGCCAGGGTTGAGGGTGTTACAAACGTGATATCACTTCCCGCTTCGGGAAGAATATCGGGTAAAGCCACCCTTTTGGATCTGTGGGGGTACACTCCTGATTCAATGGCTGTTCAAAAAATCTCGGCACTTCAGTTAAACTGGCCATCTGTAATGGGTTTTGGAAGATTTGACAGCAGGAGCGAAAAAGAGATAAAAGAACAGTACGAAAAAGATCTAAAAGAACTGAATGAGTTTTGGAGTAAATCTGAAACCTATCACAGGATGATGACTGAATTCAATCTTGATCCCGCTAATAAAAAGCAGCCTGATAAAAATCAAAAACTGGATGCAATGCGTGATGTTCTGAATGGAGAAATTCCTGTAATTCTCAGTGTTGATCGTGAAAAAGATATTTTAAATGCACTTAAATGGATTCAGGAAAAAGAGAGAGTAAGATTTGTTTTATCAGGTGTTTCGGAGGGGTGGCGTGTAGCAGAAGAAATTGCAGATGCCGGAGTACCTGTTATAGTAAGTACACTTTATACCCCGAGAAGACCTTATGATAATTATCAGCGGCCCTATCAAAATCCCGGTTTACTTGCTGAAGCGGGTGTAAAAGTTATTTTTGGAACAGGTGAAACTGAAAATGTCAGAAATGTAGTTTATAATGCCGGATTCGCAACTGCTTACGGAATGGACCGGATTGAGGCATTCAAAGGATTAACCCTGTATGCCGCTGAGGTTTGGGGAGTGGATGATCGTCTCGGCAGCATTGAAGAGGGAAAACAGGCGAACCTGTTTATTGCCGATGGTGATCCTTTCGAACCCGGAACACAGATTGAACATGTGTTCATAAAAGGGTTAAAAATTCCAATGATAAGCAGGCATACCCAACTCTATGAAGAATTTCTTGATCGTGATGCAGTAAATAGATGAACCAACAAAATTTATAAACTGCTTATCACTTATTCTTTCAGTCTTACATATATGTACGACCAAACATGATAAAATATCCATCCGGTTATAAAACCAGCCGCTGCATCAATGGCATAATGGATAGACATATAGACCATTGATATGGCAATTCCTGTTATGCAAATTGATAGCAGAATTGCCATTTCTCTTTTTAAAGGCCTGAGCAAAAGAAATATACCTATACTTTGTCCAACATGAGAGCTTGGGAATGCGGCGCCGTCAGGGGCTCCTACCGCGAATAAAAAATCCACTACTTCCGGTAAATAGCCGGCCTCATTAAAAAGCGTGGTTCGAAAATCGAGAGGCCCAAATACAGGAAAGATCAAATAGATTATAATAAAGTTGATAAATATTCCTGTGTAAATAAATGCAAACCTTTCAAAATCCCAATTTCTCTTTTTCCAAACCCAAATAATGGATCCAATCAATATCGGGTAATAGGTCATATAGAAAAAGTGAAAGAGCTCAACCCAGAAAGGGGATGTAAATACTTTATGAAAGGTTAAGTGGGGATTTCCGAATATTGCAGCATCCCAGTTCCTTACAATCGAATCAAAACTAAACCCCGGGCCATAAAAAAGGTGTAAAAAAGGCTCCACCTCATAATGAATTAGTCCAATTATGAGAACAGGATAGCAGAACCTTAAAATGCCCCAAAACCCATTCCTGAAATTCCTGGTATTCATCCACCAGATAAATAAAGAGAGCCCTGTATGCAGCAAGCCAATTTGCAAATAAATAAGGCTGTTGCCGATACTTAAAAAAGAGATGAGAGCAGTGAGAATCAAAAAAATTATGATCAGCTGATCAAACAGGTAGAGCTTACGGAATCCGGATAACAGACCTGTTGTTTTAGCACTGATTTTATTTATCCGGTTTGGCTTATTCATAATTTTAGGCAGATAAACTGTTTGTCAGTGATAAACAGAAAAAAAAATATCAAGAATTCGTTGTAAAGTTTTGTATTAGCTGAGGAGAATAAGCCGGAATTAAGTAAAAACCAACAGTCATATCAACAAAAAAACCGGCTGTGGTTGCAGCCGGTTTTTGAAAATAGAAAACCAAGGCGATCTGTTTATGCCTGAAGATTCTCATATTCTTTGTTAATAAGAAAAATAAAAGGTATAACAAATACAAGATGCCGTAAAAGTGTTATCACAGGCATCATTGGGTTTGCATCAATACCGGCAACACCGGCACCAAGAAGAGGCAACATAAATAACCAAACGAGTGCAATTGTTTCAGCAATAATAAAAATAAACGGGCGGATCCAGTAGGGACCCCAAAGGTGTGGTGCCAGCGCGGCGTAAAGTATTGCCAGTAAAATACCATTTCCGAAGTGACCGACAACACCGTAGGCCATTCCAAGTCCTGTTTTTTCTCCAAGTATACCGGGAATGTCCCACCATTGACCGGTGAACAGGAATCCAACGATATCGAAAAGTATTGTACCGATAATTCCTGCAATGATTGCTTTTGTCCAGTTTAATTTAAACATAGGTTAAAGTGATTTTATTTTTTGTTTTAATTCATTTTAAAAATGCGATATATATGAACCAATGATAATAGCAGCACTTCCCTTATATTTGTCAATTCTTCCTTTCCTGTGTTTTCGTATAGGAATTTCTAAAGTCACTGGGTGCTAAACCTGTTTCATTTTTAAAAAAACGGCTGAATTGTGATTGATCGTCAAAACCGATTTCATAGGCAATTTCTTTTAAAATCATGTCGCTAAAAAGCAGATAGCGCTTAGCTTCAAGAAGAATCCGATTGTGTATTACTTTGAGTGGTGATTTGTGATCGGCAGATGAGAAAATATTTGAAAGTGTTTTTGGGGCCTTGTTTAGCATTCTGGCATAATCAGAAACCTGCTTTTTCTCCTTGTAATGTTTCTCAACAAGGATATTAAAATTTCGTATCAAGTCCCTTTCATGTTCCTCTAATTTACCCGGCACATACTGCTTTTTAGCAAGCCGTGTACATTTTATAATAAGCCTTTTTAAAAGCATCCGAAGCATTTCGCCCTGAATATCATCTATCGTATTCAATTCATCCCGGAATACACTGAATAATGTCTGAAATTTATCCTGTTCTTCCTTCTCCAAAGATAATACAGGAACTTCTGTTGATCCGAAAAAAAGGACACCATTACATGAAACTTCTTCATCATTTTCATGAATGCAATAAAACTCTCTGTTGAACATCAGAAGATTGTAATCATATGGATTCACCTGGAGACTTACTTTTTGAAAAGGGGTAAGGCAGACAATTTGATTCTTCTTAATATGCCTGGTAAATCCGTCAACGCATATAACAAACAGATCAGACCGGTTGTATAAAATTTTATAAAAACTGTCGGACGAAAAACGTTTATCGAAAAAAACGTTTTCATCTGTCAGTATAAGAGAGCTGCCTAGTTTACTGTTCCTGTACTCTTTTAGCATACCGGTTTCAATTACCTGATAATTAACTTCATATCAAATATAAAAAAGAATACACCGTAGTTTAACAAGCTGTTCAGGAAGTTGAAAGTCTGATTAAATAAGTATATTATATGATAACAAAGCATTTGTTTAGAAAAAATATCTATGGCACGCACAAAAAACTATGACGCTGACAATGTAACCGGAAAAGCAATGATGGTTTTCTGGAAAAATGGCTATAGAGCTACTTCAATGCGTATGCTTGAAAAGGAGATGGGGATTAATCAATTTTCAATATACTCAAGTTTCAAGAGCAAACTGAATCTATTTATTGAATGCCTGCGAAAATATAAGCAACAAGTACGTGCCGGTCTGCTTAAAATCCTGATTGAATCGGACGGTTCCCTCAATGATATTCGCGAATTTATGAATCGTTTTGTTCAATCTGTAAAATCAGGCAATTCACCTTCAGGGTGTTTAATTGCCAATACTGCTGCAGAATTCGGTAATTCTAATAAACAGGTTAAGGATGAATTGAATGATTACTACCTGATGCTTGAAGATCTTTTTTCAGCACTTCTTACACGTGCCGCTTCTAAAAAAGAAATTTCGTCTTCTGTTGATATCAGACGTTCAGCGAAATTCCTGGTCACATCAACGCAGGGTATGGCTGTAACAGCCAAAATATTGAGCAGTGACGACATGTCGGCATTCATTGAAACTGTGATTAGTTCATTTGAATAGAATAGAAGTTCATAAGATCTCTGCATAGTATCGAGCAATACAGAAATCCCCGGAACAAAAAAAGGAGAAGATTTCTTAACATCTTTATAACAAACTAAGCATACGCTTTGAAAAGAGATATCAATACTCTATTTTTCAATCACAAATTTATAAACCATTAATTAAAACCAGATAAACCGATTATGAGCGTACAAACAAAACTTACATTTGAACCTGTTACATTAGAATCAGCTGAAGAGCCTGCGAAAAGTACATTACAAGAAGCTAAAAATAATCTTGGCTTCGTTCCGAATATGTATGAATTTATGGCGATTAATCCCTCTTTGTTAACATCCTACATATCAAGCTACAATGCTTTTCGCGAAGAGTCAGGATTTACGCCACAGGAACAGGAAGTTGTTCTCCTTTCGATTAGCTACGTGAATGAGTGCGACTACTGCATGGCAGCTCACAGCTTTGTTGCTGATAAGATGTCGAATGTACCGGCTGAAGTAACCGATGCAATCCGTGATGGTAAAGAAATACCTGATGCAAAATTAAAAGCATTAAGCAAGTTTACGAAAAAAGTTGTTGAGGATCGTGGTTTTGTCAGCCAGCAAGCAATCCAGGAATTTCTTGATGCAGGATATGAAAAAAAACATGTATTTGGCGTGATTACCGGTGTGGGGGTAAAAACAATGAGCAATTACATGAATCATATCGCGGAAACTCCCGTAGATGATGTTTTTAGTGAAAGAAAGTGGACCAAATAGATTTCTCACTTATTCTATTGTAAGTATTGAGTCACACCTGTAAAAGATAATTCAGTTACTGGTGTGGCTCTTCTTAATTTTTATGTGACTTTTACAAGTCGGTATGAAGTTCATATTTCTGTTCTTTAAGAGATACACCAAATCGCGTTGACGCAAACTCCTCTGACAATTTAAAACCATATCTTTGGTATAGTGAAGTTGCTGAGTCTAAAATATCTACTGTCCACAGGTAGGATGAGGTATATCCGCCGTCTCTGAACGACTTCATATAGTTCTTCATTAAAAGTTTTCCAAGACCCAACCCCCGGTACTCTTTTTGTATTAAAAAATATCGAAGCTGAGCCGCCTCATTCCGGTCTACCAGAAAAAGAGAACCAATAATTTTTCCGTTGTCTTCACAAATCCAGATCCTGTCTTGTTGAGGATTATGATTGCTGTAAAATTCAGAAAAACTTTCGGCAACAAATGATTCAAAAAACAGGTTGAATCCATACTCTTCACTGTAAAGTTTGCCGTGTAAATAGATTAAATAACCTATATCACCAGGTTGAAGGGTATTTCGTATTCGAATTTCTTTAAGTGTTTTGTCAGCAGAATTTGATTTCATCTTAAGCAGACTCTTTTCGGAAATAAGTAAAGAACAAGATTAACAATTTCCGATATTTTTAGCTACAATTTTTGCACTTTCTATAAAATGATCATACCCGGCTCTTCGTACCGGGCTGCCCTCAAATACCTTGTTGAACTCCTCTCTGTCTAATTCCAGCCAGTTATTAATAGAACCTGTAAGTGCAATCTTTCTTGGTTTTAAATCAGAAATGTGACCGTTCAGAGCATTATTGTTCCAGGGGCACACATCCTGACATATATCGCATCCAAAAACCCAGTCTTTCATGTTTTCATGATACATTTTGTCGATTGACTCTTTCAGCTCAATTGTCAGGTAACTGATACAGCGATTGCTATCGACCCTCCATGGTTCATAAATTGCATCAGTAGGACAAGCATCAATACATTTTGTGCAGGATCCGCAATGGTCCGATACGGGTTTATCATACTCTAAATCGAGATCACAAATCAACTCACCGATTAAAAAGAAGGATCCTAATCTTTTATTTAACAAATTACTGTTCTTGCCGATCCAGCCCAGCCCCGATTTTTCGGCCCAGGTTTTATCAAGTACGGGTGCCGAATCAACAAATATTCTGCCATCAATATCACCGGCCGAATCCTGAATAAATGAAAAGAGCTGTTTCAATCTTTTTTTAAATACCTTGTGATAGTCTCGTCCCCGCGCATATTTAGCTATTTTTGGAACATTTTTTTTATCATACTGAAGGTTTTCACTGAAATGATAACTGGCTATTACGCTTATCACACTTTTTGCACCCGGAACCAGCTTTGCCGGATCTACACGTTTGTCAAAGTGGTTTTCCATCCAGTGCATTGTACCATGCCGTTTCTCCTTTAACCACTGTTCAAGCCTTCTTGCTTCTGTATCCAGGAATTGAACTTTTGCAAAACCACACGCATCAAACCCCAGCTCCAGGGCTTTTCTTCTGATCCCGGATTTTAGATATTTGTGATTCATTCTTGTTTTTAAAATGTCTTACAGATGGTTGTTTATAGAGATTCAATACGATTTTTGAACTCTAATAATCTTTAAAAGTATAATAATAGGGGATGACTCCAAATTATAAAAAAAGCGCACAACAGTTGTGTCATGCGCTTTCTAAAACTGAGTGATAAGCAATTATACTGTTGAAGCTTAACTTTTCACATCAATCAGTTCTACTTCAAAAACGAGTACTGCTCCGGGTTCAATAATACTTCCACGGGGCGGATTACTTCCGTATGCCAATTCAGCAGGGATAAAGAATTCGTAAGTAGCACCTTCCCGCATTAGCTGAAGACCTTCGGTCCAGCCGGGAATAACTCTGTTGAGTGGGAAAGTTGCCGGTTCACCGCGTTCATAAGAGCTGTCGAACTCGCGCCCATCAAGCAGTTTGCCCCGATAGTGAACCTCAACCTCAGATTCTTCAGTTGGTCTGTCACCGCTGCCTTCTTCAATAACCCGGTACTGTAAACCGGAATCCGTTACCTGGACATTCTCTTTGGTAGCATTTTCTTCGAGAAATTTATCACCCTCTTCTTTATTAACTTCAGACTGTTCTTCGCGGAGCACAGCTTGTTTTTCCTGTAGTTCCTGCTGGAATCGCTGCAGTGCCATCTGCATTTCAAAATCATTTATTTCGGCATCTTCCTCTTTTAGCGCACGGTTGAAACCGGCAATAAAGTTATTGAAATTTATCTCATCAACACCTTCGTTAGAAAGATTGTCTCCATATAAATAGCCAAGACTATAGCTAAGTGAGTCTAATTTTGTAGTAAGATCTGCTTCTTGATCAGCATTAAATTCATTATTACATCCGGTAACAATCAGAAATGCAGCAGCGCAAAAACTGAGTAATTTTGTTGTATTCATTGATTGTTTGTTACAATTTGAGTTTAGATTTTAATCTGTAAGGTATCACTTTTGTTCTTGTTTGGAAAACATAGTTTTCTGCAAATTTCAATGATTAAAAACTAACAGGATCTTGTTATATTGTTCCCACTGTATAAATCGTTATCATAATGCATACAGTTCATAAAAACTTAAACAGATATACAATAATTCTTGAAATTTACTGATTTAAAGCTATCTGAATCCATCCAGGCGGGATTGAGAGATGTTAATTTTACCGAGCCTACAGCCATTCAGGAAAAATCAATTCCACCGATTCTCGAGGGTAAAGACTTGATAGGCACTGCCCAAACAGGCACAGGGAAAACCGGGGCCTTCGTAATTCCACTCATGGAAAAAATATTAAGCAGTGACAGAGATGGCATAAAAGCCCTGATTCTTTCACCAACAAGAGAGCTGGCTAAGCAAATTGACGAAGAGATATTTGCCATCGGATACCATTCAGGAATCTCTTCTGCAACTGTAATAGGAGGGAGCGATTTCTCTCAGCAGGCAAAAGCTCTGAAAGCCGGTGTAGATATTATTGTTGCAACACCCGGAAGGCTGATTGATCAAAAAAAAGTTCTAAACATTGATTTTTCAAAAATTCAGTTTTTAGTTCTCGATGAAGCCGACCGCATGCTTGATATGGGGTTCTTGCCGGATATGAAAAAAATTATATCCTGGCTGCCTGATGACCGTCAGACCCTGCTTTTTTCAGCGACCATGCCGGCTGAGATTAGAAAACTGTCTAAAGATATAATGAACAACCCGGTTAATGTAGAGACTGAGCGCCAAAAGCCTACGGAGAGTGTAGAACAACGTGCTTATTTCTTAAGAAGTAATCAAAAAGTTCCACTGATCAAAAAGATCTTTGATTCCATTAAATGGGACTCCTGTATCATATTTACTTCAACAAAAAAGGGGACGGATGAGCTTCAGAGATTGCTCAAAAAAGAGGGTATCCGGGCAGCGAGCATTCATGGCGACAGAACACAGGATGAGAGAAATAAAGCCTTGCAGGATTTTAAAAACGGTACATATCCTGTAATTGTAGCTACTGATGTTCTTGCCCGCGGGATTGATATTAAGGGGGTTTCAATGATCGTGAACTACGATGTTCCTAAAACCTCTGATGATTATATTCACAGGATTGGCAGATCAGGCAGGTACGATCAGACAGGTATAGCAGTTACTTTTATTACAAAAAGAGACAACCGGTTGTTTGGGAGCATCGATAATATTAAAGGCAATAAGATCAAAAAAATTACCGTACCAGAAAATTTCAATGAAAAATCGCAATTTTCGTGGGATGATGACTTTAAAACTTCTGCACCAGCAGAAAGCCGGAAATCTGAGAGTAAACCGGCCGGAAAAAGAGTATCAGACAAAGATACTTCAGGAAAAGCTGAACAAAAGCAAGAGAAGCCAAAAAGAAAGTACACATCCAAAAGCAAGAGGGAAAGAGACAGAAAGAAAGAAGAAAATGTAAAAGAAAAACGTTCGCCAAAAGCAAAAGAAGCTACTTCCGAAAAGCGTGAAAGTCAAAGATCAGCGAATGTTCCCGGTAAGAAAGTTTCAGGCCGTACACACGGTAAGGAAGAGTCAAAAAAAGCGCAAGGAAAGGAGACAAAACGAACACAAGAACCTGCTGTGCCGATACCACCAATCATTGAAAAAGCGACAGCACGCAACAGAAATGTAAGAAAACCGACGAAGGGATTATGGGGGTTAATAAAATCGTTACTTCCAAAATTCGGTAAAAAAAACTAGCAGTATGAAATCTTTCAGTTCTGTTCTGTTATGGTTTGGCATATTTCTGTTGATCTTAATATGGGTTCCGGTTTTAGCCATCAGAAGAGTATTTGACAGGGATCCTGCTCTCTATCATACGGGAAAACTATTCAGACAACTGGGACATGTAATTTCCAAAATTAATCCAAACTGGAAAATTGAAATTGAAGGAAATACGGAAATCGATGATCGCAAACCGTATATCGTTGTATCCAACCATATGTCGAATGCAGATATTCCATTGATTTCAAATCTGCCATGGGAGATGAAATGGGTCGCAAAAAAAGAGCTGTTTGAGGTCCCGGTAATCGGCTGGCTGATGAGGCTTGCCGGTGATATATCTGTTGATCGTCAGGCCAAAGACAGAAGGGCAATAACTCTAAAGAGATGCATATATTACCTGGAAAGAAATTGTTCAGTAATTTTTTTCCCTGAGGGAACCCGATCCAGGGACGGTAATCTTAACCGTTTTACCAACGGGGCATTTGACCTTGCTATCCGAAAAAATATTGATGTACTTCCGCTGGTTATTGACGGAACGAAAGATTGTCTGCCCAAAAAATCGTGGAAATTTAAGCCGGATGTACACGTCAGGTTAAAGATCCTGGATCCTGTTTCAAGTGGTTCATTTTCCGAAAAGGAGGCTGCGAAATTTTCTGAATATGTTCGGATGAAAATCCGTAATCAGCTGTCTGAATGGAGAAAAGAACCTGTTGAATCCGTAGATAATACGCTGAAGGAACTAAAAGAGAGATAATTTGAGACAGATTTTTTCAAAAATAATAATCGTTAACTACTCCTTACCGCCAATTCCGGTTTTATTTGGCGGGGTCAGAACCGGAAGTATCAGAACTATCCATAGTAGTGTTATCAGCCTCTGAATTCGTTGATTTGTGATTATTTTTACGCAAGATCATCCAGCTTCCTGCGACACCCAGCATTGACAAGACCAGGGCAGAAGATGCATAGAAAGGTGATTCTGTATTCATAAGATATTGCAACTGGGTTACCCGCAGTATAAAAAGGAGAAGAGTATATGTGATCATGACTCCATAAATGTGAGCACGCCCGATAGAGCCGGCCATCATGCCCCCGAAAAATGAAGTAAAAGCCGTGCTTAAGACCAGAAACAGCGGCCACCAAAACCCGGGAAAGGAGCTGTAACCAATAAACATGATTTCAGTTTTAAAATATAATGCAATAATAAGACGCATAAAAGCATCAAGTGCAATTACTGAAGAGAGACCGCCTACTATGCCATAGATAGATTTTTCCATATAATTCAGCTGTTAACGGCTAAAAATCCTTTTAATCGCTGAGCCTCAACCGCATATTGACTTCCCGGGTATTCATCAAGAATCGTTGAAAGCAACTGATCAGCTTTTTCACTGTTACCGGCTTCCAGGTACGCCTCTGCTGCAAAATAGTAATTTTCGGGCGTGGTGACATCATTTACATTCCACTCTGCTGCGTCCTCATATTTCTCTGCACTATTTTCAAAATCTTCAATTTCCATTAAAACCACTGCATGAAAGGCTATAGGAGCAACTCCAAGAATTCCATCGGGGGGAGAAAAACGGTTGATAAACTCAAGTGCGGATTCGTAATTTTCCATTTCGAAATGTACGACAGCTGCATAATAATTTGCGAGGTTTCCTGCATCGGTATTTGAGTAATTATTTGCAATCTGAATAAATCCGGCAGTGAGCTCTTCGTCATCACCATACAAAGCTTTATCCAGTTCTCCCTGTGAATAATATGTTTCAGCTATACCCATCAGATTACGAGCTTCCTCTTCTTGCTGGGCTGAGTACATGAAATACCCTATTACCAGTCCGATTACAAGTACAAAACCAATACTGCCACCGATGACTGCTGATTTATTGTTTTGATAGAAGTGCATGAATCGTGAGCTGTATTCGATCAGCAGATCCTGCTCCATTTCTTCTTTAGAAAGTCTTTTACTCATGAAAATTTATAAAGTTTATTTTAATGTGTTGACAGACTAATAAATTATCACTGTTTTATCTTTAAACCAAGTTCACAAACCGGATTTAATTTCGCACATATTATTTACATAGAGTCCGCAAAATCGTTAAATTGAATACATGAAAAAATTCGTTTTAAGTAATGATTATGAACAAAAGGGAGAGGAGGAGTATCGCCTGGATTACAGGCAGCTGCTAAACAAAGCCCAGTATGAGGCTGTATTTCATACCGCGGGACCAGCCCTGGTTGTAGCAGGTGCAGGAACCGGAAAAACCAGGACACTGGTTTACAGGGTTGCCAGATTAATTGAGAGCGGCGTATCACCGAAAGAGATACTATTACTTACTTTTACCCGGAAAGCAGCCAGTGAAATGCTTCGCAGAGCGTCTCTTATTCTGGATGAAAGATGTTCAAGGGTGAAAGGGGGTACGTTTCACTTCTACTGCAGTCAATTGCTTCACAGGTATGCTGATTATACAGGTTATCCACCCAATTTTACCATTATCGATACAACCGATTCAATGGATACGATCCAGTTAATGCGTTCACAAATTGATGCACAAAAAAATAAAAAGAGGTTTCCGGACAAACGAACGTTGTATTCAATTTTCAGCAGCAGCGTAAATCGTCAGTTAACAATTGAAAAAATTCTTTCTGAGGAGTATCCGCAATTCTTACAACACCTTGAAAATATCTTGATTATAAATAATAAATATAAGCAGTACAAAAGGTTAAATCATGTAATGGATTTTGATGATCTTCTTGTGAATACGAAGATTCTGTTGCAGGAAAATAGCGACATTTGTGAGAAAGTAGCTGCGGAGAACAGATTTGTTATGGTAGATGAATACCAGGATACAAATTATCTTCAGGCTGAACTGACTGAACTGTTTAGCAGTTTTCACAATAATGTGATGGGCGTGGGTGATGACGCCCAGAGTATCTATTCATTCAGAGGTGCCGATCATAAAAATATTATGCAATTCCCCGATCGTTTCCGCAACACGAAGTTAATAAGGCTGGAAAAAAATTATCGATCAACAGGCGCTATTCTGGATTTATCTAACAGGGTACTTGGACAAGCCACTGAAAAATTTGATAAAAAGTTATTCACAGATAATGAAAGGGGAGAGCTGCCCGGATTAGTAAAAGCAGCTAATTTGAACGATCAGAGTCGTTTCCTGACGCAAATGATTTTAAATTTGCGTGAACAGGGACTGGAACTAAGTGAAATGGCGGTTCTCTTCCGAAATGGGAGAGACTCTTTTGACCTTGAAGTGGCTCTGAATAAAAAAAATATACCATTTGTGAAGTATGGTGGACAGAAATTTACTGAAGCAGCACATGTTAAAGATGTGCTTGCCCACGTTCGTGTTTTGGTAAATCCGCTTGATACAATTGCGTGGAACAGAGTACTGATGCTTATTGAGGGTATAGGTCCTAAAACTGCACATGATCTGTTTGAGTGGATCAGGAATAGTGATCAGCCGTTTCGTGTGGATCAAGCAAATGTAACCAGTACCCGGTATATCGAACAGCTGCAAGCAGTAGCGAGGCTGTTTGCCGGTTTAAACAGGGTTAAGGATGATGTAAAACAAGTTCTTGAATTAATCGTTGGATATTACAGAAGCTTTTGCAAAAAACGATTTGACGATTATCCTAAGCGGCTGAAAGATCTGGAAACATTTATAGATATTTCCGGCAGTTACTCCAGCCTTTCGGTCATGTTGGAAGAGATAGCATTGGACCCGATCGAATCAACTGCCATTGAGACAGAAAATGCTGTTAAAGATGAATCACCACTTGTTCTGAGTACGATCCATTCTGCAAAAGGGATGGAGTGGAATACCGTTTTTGTGATCCAGTGTCTTGATGGAATTATTCCATCCGGTTACTCAGTGGAAGATCCTGATAAATTGGATGAAGAAATCCGGTTGCTCTATGTTGCTTCCACAAGAGCTAAAGAACAACTCTTTTTTACCTACCCGGTATTACACCAGGGAGGGTATAGAGATTATTTTACGAATCCGTCAAGGTTTTTAGAAGAGATCCCGGATGAGTTGATAGAACCATGGATATTAATGGAGGAATCAAACACAGATGAGTCTCAAAAGAAGATTCAATCCTCATCGAGCTGATTGAGGAGGCGATGCTGCCGGATGATCTCTTTAAGCATCCAAAAAAGAGGCAAAGGCGGAAATATAACGGCTATAAAAATAATCAGGTTCTTTTTGGAATGTTGAAAATCATCACCACACATACCGGCAAGGCCAGTAATCCACAACACGGCAAGTGAAAAAATAGTGATAGATACCAGTAGTGAGCCGATAAATCCAAATGTATTGTAAAAAGACTCAAGCATTAGCTGATCTTAAAATTCATTAACTTATATTTCATTTATTGATAGAAGTTAATCAAACAAAAAATAAAATGTTGCCAACAGTTTCAATTGTAGGCCGTCCAAATGTCGGCAAATCCACGCTTTTTAACCGGTTAATCGGTCAAAGGCAAGCTATTGTTCACGATGAGTATGGTGTTACGAGAGATCGCCACTATGGTGAAAGTTTTTGGAATGGTAAATCTTTCCAGGTTATTGATACCGGAGGTTACTTGCCGGATGAGATGAATGTAATTGTTTCAGGTATTCGTGAACAAGTACATATAGCCATTTCTGAATCGGATGTGATACTTTTTGTTGTGGATACCACAGATGGAATAAATACTCTTGATGAATCAGTTGCCGAGATTTTAAGAAGACAAAGCAAGCCTGTGATCGTAGTTGCAAATAAAAGCGATAATGAGCGGAGAAAAATGGATTCAACTGAGTTCTATAACCTGGGATTCGATGATGTTTATCCTGTATCTTCGATTAGCGGCACCGGCACTGGCGAACTACTTGACCGTGTTGTTGAATTGCTGCCCGATACAGTGGAAGAACCTGAAGATAAACAGCCGAAAATCGCTTTCCTTGGCCGTCCAAACGTAGGCAAAAGCAGTTTGATGAATTCTCTTTTAAAAAGCGACCGCTGCATTGTTACAGAAATACCGGGTACAACAAGAGATTCCATTAACAGTGTTATCCGGTTTGAAGGTCAGGAGTTAACGATTGTTGATACAGCCGGACTTAGAAAACGTGCAAAAGTAAAAGAGAATATTGAGTTCTTTAGCACAGTACGCACCGACAGAGCTTTAAGAGAGTGCGACGTTGCTGTTTTGATGCTTGATGCAAATATGGGATTTGATGTACAGGATAAGCGAATACTCAGAGAAGCTGAAAGATATAACAAAGGAATTATCATTGCCCTTAACAAATGGGACCTTGTTACTGATAAAGAGACTAACCTGTTAAAAGAATTTAAAGAGTACATATATGCAAAGGTGCCTACTATGAGTTATGTGCCGGTTATATCCATTTCAGCAAAAACCGGTCAGAGAGTTGAAAAAGTTTTAAAACTTGCCCTGAAGGTAATGGAAGAAAGGAAAAAGAAAATATCTACTCCGAAACTTAACAATACAATCAGTTCAATTCTGAAAGAACGGCCGTTACCTGTTAAACGAGGAAAACAGTTAAAAATTCAATATGCCACCCAGGTAAAATCAAATCCGCCGGTCTTCAAATTTTTTATGAATAACCCTCAGGAACTTCCTGCCAACTACAGGCGGTTTATAGAGAACAAGTTGCGGGAGTATTTCGGGTTTGAAGGTGTACCTGTTACAATGACATTCCGACAAAAGTAATTTAAAAATCAGAGAAATACCTTTGAACAGTAACCATATAAGGTTTATTTTAAATAAAAATTTACAGATAAATTTTAAAAATTAACAACAATGCAAGATAATCTTGAACAGCCGGTAGTCAATGCATTAAATGAAGATTACAGACGGGAACGTAAACTTTCATTTTTAGAGAATTTATATCTTCCAGAAATATTTAAGGGGCTCTGGTATTCTTTAAAAGAGTTGTTTGCGCCCAAGTTTACTATGAATTATCCTGAAGAGAAGTGGGATCCGCCGGCCATATTCCGCGGCCGGCCGGTACTTGTAGAAGACGACGGAAAAGAACGATGTGTTGCTTGTGGTTTGTGTGCCAGGGCGTGTCCGCCGCTGGCAATAAGTATGCAGGCTGACGAGAATATTGAAGATCCAAAAGAGAGATATCCTGATTTCTTTGAAATAAATATGCTAAGGTGTATTTATTGCGGTTATTGTGAAGAGGTTTGCCCCGAAGAAGCAATTGTTATGAGTAAAGATTACGACATTGTATTTGAATCAAGGGATGAAGCTGTCTATGATAAGGAACGCTTACTGGTACCAAAAGAAGATTTAAAAGAACGCCTTGATTATCTGAAAGAGTACCGCAACAGGCAGTTTGGGCAGTTCTGGGATTTCCAGGAAGAAAATAATATCCATTCTGTAAGAGATCGTGACAGAGAGTGGAATACTGGACTTTCATTGGTCGACATGCTTGAACAGCAGAAAAAAAATGATGCAACTCATGCGAAATCAGACTGGAAACGTTAAAAATTTTGATCCGGATAGAATTATTACTCTGTAATGACTAAAAGAGAAGTAACGCAGGAAAAATATGAGCAGCTGGTGGAAGATGCATCTTACATTCAGGACGAAGCTGAAGCTTTAAAGTATGTGATTGACACTGTTCCTTACGATGAATCGCCGCCAGATCAGTTATCGGTAAAAGAGAGCCTTCAATTGCTGGATCATGCTCAAAAAAACTATTTCAGACCGATCATTGAACGGGTCATTAAAGAAAAGAGACCTATTTACCTCGGCAAATTTGAACATTTTGAAGATTCTTTTTCGGCAGACAAGGATTTATCGATTCATAAATTATTGGATAAGATCGGTACCCACAGGGCGGCAATTTTAAACCTGTTTAATAAAATACCTCTTATTGACTGGGAAAAGAATTTATATGATGTAAATAATCACCCGATTACTCTATTCGAATTTGCCGAAGCCATGATCAAAAGTGATCGCCATATTCTTAAAAAAATAGCTGATCTTGTTATGATTTTTGAAAATGAAAAACAGACAAGAAAGGAACTCGAAAATAAACAGAAAAACTAAATAGTTTACGGAATAATACGTGTGGAGCCAGATTCTTGTTTTAGTGTGTGCCTTTCTATCTCTTGTATATATTACTCTTAAACTAAAAAATAAGTTTACTGCAGAGTATCTGATGATTTTTATTACCCTGATATTCGTGTTTCTCTTATTTTTGAACTTGGGAGATCAAAATGCTCTCTATTCAAAAGCAGAAAATTATATTCAGATATTTATTCTTTGCAGTATTCTCGCACTTGAATTGATCATCATCCGGTCTTTGCGTCCGGTACATTCGCAATTTCCTTATCCCTTTGTTTTTGCACCATATCTTGCATTTGCAACCGTTCCATTTATGTTTGCTACAACAAATTTATATATGGTAACAGCCGTAATACTTGGTGGGGGAGCGCTTATTGTCTCTTATTTGCTTTTACCGGGGTTAATGCAAAGGATAGAATCAAACGGATTTTTATTAACAGGTATTCTTTTGCTTTCTGTAGCATATATTTTTCAGATATTTCGAAATCTATATACTGTTGCTGATTCCTGGATTACAGATGTTCCATTTGCTTTAGGAATGTTTTTTGTGTCAGTACCTGTTAGTGAGATTTTAAAACATCATAATTCAAAAAAAGCAGGAAACTAATGCCAATTCAAATAGGCGACAAAGCACCCGATTTCACATTAAAAGATACAGACGGAAATGACATTTCATTACGTGAATTACGAAAAGATGGAAGTGCCGTACTTCTGTTTTTTCCTCTTGCATTTACAAGTGTGTGCACTGATGAAATGTGCCACGTTCGCGATAACATGAAGCTTTATCAATCCTTTAATGCCAACGTTGCGGGCATTAGTGTAGATAGTTTTTTTACACTCAAAGAGTTTAAAAAATCGCAAAATATAAATTTTCCTCTCTTAAGTGATTTTAATAAGGAAGTATCTGCTGCATATAATACAATTTATGAAGATTTTTTCGGGATGAAAGGAGTTTCAAAACGATCAGCATTTGTAGTAGGAGCAGATGGGCTTGTAAAACATTTGGAAATCCTGGAAGATGCAGGCAAACTACCTGATTTCGATTCAATTGCAGAATCAATATCCGATAAGTAGATGCCTGGTAAAAAAGTGACAGCAGGGTAGAAAATCACGGTCGCACAATTTATTGTATTATATCAACTTTACATAATATATATTATACGCTATTTATTAAGCAGTGAGAATATCACCTGTATTGATGCCCTTACTTTTACAGGTCTGCCGCGCTGTAATCCTGGTGTAAATCTTACCTGGCGAATTACTCTCAATGCTTCTTCATCACAGCCATAACCAATACCACGCAAAACAACGGGATTTGTAACTTCACCTTTTTCATTAATCACAAATTGAAGAGTAACCTTCCCCTCAACATTATTCTTTAGTGCCTTATCCGGATATCTCAGATTCTGATATAAAGTAGATATACCGCCGATCATTTCCGGCATCTGCTCTACACTTACAAAAATTTCATCCTCTTTGGATTCGTCATCGTTTCCGGTCTCTTTCTCTGGTGGCCTGACAGGAACATCCAGTTTTTGAGTTAAATTTAACTCAGTATCAAGATCAATATCTATATCAGCAATAATTTCATCATTCGGAACCTCAACGGGTACAGGCGGCCTCGGCGGCGGCGGCGGTGCAGATTCCTGGCGGGTTTGCTCAATTTCCTCAACCTGAACAATTTCATCAGTAACTGTATATTCGATCTCTTCCTGCTCCGGGTAAAAATCGATTTTAAACAGTGTTGTAACTATTAAAAGCGAAAGAATCAGACCAACTTCTACATTTATATAATAGAATTTTCGAAGATCATTAGCTTTGCGAATATTATCTCTTATTTTTTTCATGATAAACACCAATGTTTTCAACAAATGTTAGTAAACTTAATACAATAATAACGATGCGGATTTTCACACCCGCATCGTTGTTTGGTGTCATTTGCTATTTTCAGATTTTGCCAGGTTAAATGTAACCGGAATACTGTAGCGAACTTTAACAGGTCTGCCACGCTGTATACCCGGCGAAAATTTAGCCTGCCTTACTGCTCTGACCGCTTCTTTATCACATCCGCCCCCAATACCTCTAACCACAAAGGGATCAACAACATTACCTTTTTCATCTATAATAAACTGAACTATAACTCGTCCCTCAATTCCGGCCATACGAGCCATTTCCGGATATTGCAGGTTTTCCATTACAGAAGAGATTCCGCCAATTAATTCCGGCATCTGTTCAACTACTACAAATATCTCTTCTTCAACTTCCTCTTCTTTTTTCTCTTTTTTGGCAGCTGGCGGCGGAGGTACATCCAGCCTGTCTGAGAAGTTTAACTCTGTGTCAAAATCGATTTGCTCATCCATTAATATCTCATCATTGGGAACTTCAACAGGTACAGGCGGCCTTGGCGGCGGTGGTGGTGCAGTTTCCTGGCGCGTTTGTTCAATTTCTTCTACCTGAACAATTTCATCAGTAACTTTGTATTCGATTTCTTCTTGTTCCGGATAGAAATCGATTCTGAAAACTACGGTAAAGATTAACAAAGATAAGATTAACCCAATCTCAATGTTCACAAAATAGTATTTTTTGAGAAGATTTTGATTGCGAAAATACCGAATTGGAGATTTCATAACACCCTCCTTTTTTTAGCGGATCAATAGACTTTTATGACTTCCTTTATTTATAATTTAACACATTATAAGATAAAGGTAAACATTTAAATAAGATAAATTTGTCTTTTGTATGTATTATATAAGCTTTAAAAGAGTATGCTGTCTTATATAAACTTCTAAATGGTCTATTGCTTTTCAATTGACCAAATTAAAATGATATTGCCGTCAAATTAATATTTTAACCGCACCCTTCTGAACAGTTTTAAAATGAATGTTTATAACTCAATATCAATCTCAAATTGTCCATTTGAATCAGGATTAAGTTCAATTTTGTCAAGAATAGCGTCACTGTTTAATGGTTCGTCTAATATATATATCCCCCTTTCATCACCTCTACGAATTTTACCGGAAACTCTGTTTGTATCAATGACCAGTAACAGAACTTTTTTTCTGCCTGTAAAATTAGAGTTTGCAGCTGTTTCTATAATCTCAGGAGAGATTAACTGAATGATTCCGTTTGTACTAAAATCATCCGGTTTAAATCTTCCATTCTGATTATTCTCCATCCATTTTCTTTTGGTAACAAGATAAAATAATAATTCAGGAGTCATGTTTAATGTTTTTATTGATTAATTGCCAGGTGAATCAGAGCATCTCCTTTGTGAATAATAGGGTTATTATTCAATCCGATTACCCTTCCCCTGCCGATTGAAATTACTTTAAAATTCTCCTGACCGAATGGGTCAGTAATCCAGCCAAGCAATTGTCGCTTTTCTACTATATCACCCAGTTTAATTTTCGGCTTAAAAAGGCCGGCATATTTGGCCCTGAGCCAGCTGCTTTTATCATATACATCTGTTACATATTCCGGTTCCTGGGCACTCTTTATCATGTCAAGGTGCTTCATTAGTCGCAGGGTGCCTTTTACACCAAGATCAATACCAAATTCATCGAATCTCAGTGATTCTCCGGTCTCATATACAAGTATATGCTTTTTCTTTTTGAAAGCTGCTTTACGGAAAGATTTTTCAATTAAAGTTGAATGCAAAATTACAGGTGGTGAAAAGGCATTTGCAAGTTCAATATTCTTCTCAATATCAAACGTACATCTAAGCTGCGGGTAGTTTGCACGGCTGGCTCCCCCGGTATGAAAATCTATACCAATATCTATATGAGGTATAATTTCTGCCATCAATGTATAAGCTACAAGATTTGCAAGTGAACCCGTTTTTTTGCCCGGAAAGCTCCTGTTTATATCTTTGCCATCCGGCACACCGCGGACATTCTGAATAAATCCGTAAATATTCACGAGCGGAACAGCAATAATTGTTCCTTTCTCAAGGACATTAAAATTATGAGTAAGAATTCTCCTGATAATTTCGATGCCGTTAATTTCATCACCGTGCAGGCCTCCGGTTAAAAGTAAAACCGGTCCGTCTGTGGCCGCTCTTACTATTTTGACCGGCAGATCAATAATCGTATGGGTTGGCAGGCGGGCAATATTAAGATTTAGGTTTACCGTTTCACCCAAACCAATTTTGGTACTGTTTATTTTTATGATATCAGGCATTTGTGTTGATTTTTTTTCGCCTTTTACGCTGCCTAAGCGATATCACCTTTTTTTCGACATAGTCGATAATTTCAGCAGCAATATTTTTACCGGTTGACTTTTCAATTCCTTCAAGGCCGGGTGATGAGTTTACCTCAAGTACCAGCGGCCCTCTTTTTGACTGTAATAAATCTACCCCGGCAATTGAAAGCCCCATTGCTTTTGATGCGCGCAGAGCAACCTCTCGTTCATTTTTACTAAGTTTGATAATCTCACCAGATCCACCCTGGTGAAGATTTGATCTGAACTCACCTTCTTTACCCTGCCTTTTCATAGCACCAACTACTTTATTATCTACAATAAATGCCCTGATATCCGCTCCTTTTGCCTCTTCAATAAATTCCTGGACAATAATACGAGCTTTCATACTGTGAAATGCGTCAATAATCGATTCAGCAGCTTTTCGGGTAGGTGCAAGCACAACGCCATAGCCCTGAGTGCCTTCAAGCAATTTTACGATTAGCGGTGCTCCGCCTACACTCTCTATAATCTTTTTAACTTCCTTTGAATAATTTGTGAATACAGTTTTTGGAAGTCCTACATTGGCTCTCGCAAGTATTTGAAGACTTCTGAGCTTATCTCTGGACCGCACAAGAGCCTGAGATTCCACAGCTGCAAATACATTCATCATCTCAAATTGACGTACAACAGACGCACCATAAAATGTGACGGATGCGCCGATTCTCGGGATAACAGCATCAACATTTTCTACCTTCTCTCCGTGGAAATATATGCACGGATTATCTTGTTCTATTACGATGTCACATTTCAAATGATCCAGCACAAGCGCCTCGTGGCCCCTAGCTTCAATTGTTTCAATTAAGCGTTCGGTTGAGTAAAGTGTTTTATTTCTGGATAATATTAATATTTTTAAATTGTTGTCAGGCATATAAATATATTAATCAGTTAAATATTTTTTTGAAACGTCTACAATGAATTTGTTTTGCAAAAATTTACGGCCAATCAGTACCGGGTATTTCATATTAGATCTGTCAGCAAGAGTTAATTCAATTGTGTAGGTGCGATGATACAAATTCATCTTGGTTTTTACAGATACCCGTTCCTCAATAATTCCGTTTGAGCTTTTTACTTTTCGTACAGAATTAACGGCACATGAATAGAGTCTTTTTTCGTATTCGGGGTGATCCGGGTCTAATAAATAAAATTTAACCATATGAATTTTATTCTCCAGGAATTGTTCGACATGATGGCAATGAAGACTGGAGGTGTATGCACCGGTATCTATTTTGGCGTCCAGATTACAGATATTCCATACCGGAAAATCTATATGTTCAAGCCTTCCGATAATCTTGCTTGCAAATGACTTTTTACTTTTTTTCATCAGGCAAAGAAGATAACAATAAAATTTCTTTCCAATTGATAAGCTTTCACTATTTTATACGCTGACTGATAATAATTCCGAATTAGTTTACTGAAAATGAAACATTTCTATCTATCTATACCCCTTATTGCCATTGGTTTTTTAATTCAATCCGATACTGTTTCTCATAAAGCAGACAATGCATCTATGTTATCCACTTTGTGGGTTCAAAACGCAGCAGAATATAAGGCATTGTCCATTCAGGCTTACAATACTGCAGAGCGTTTTTTGCCGTATGCACTGGATGATAAACAGTGGACCGCATCTCTTGAACAGGAGAAAAATTACGAAAACCTCCCTCCTGCGATTGTTTTGGATGTGGATGAAACAGTTCTGGACAACTCCTATTAC
Organism: uncultured Balneolaceae bacterium; assembly: GCA_964449075.1. Lineage (GTDB taxonomy): Bacteria > Bacteroidota > Rhodothermia > Balneolales > Balneolaceae > CAYVBJ01. The sequence goes on along the minus strand of CAYVBJ010000001.1, from coordinate 40,113 downwards.
CAAGCCAGGCTTATCCTGAAAGGTGATTCTTTTTCATCCGGTACCTGGAATCAATGGGTTAAAGAGACAAAAGCAACTGCTATTGAAGGTGCCCTTACTCTGACCACCCTGGCAGATTCTCTCGGAATTAAAGTATTCTATGTCACTAACAGGGATTTTTCAACAGAACAGGAGACTATTGAAAATTTACGAAAGCTGGGTTTTCCGCTATCTGACAATATTGGAACTGTGTTAACAAACGGTGCCCGCGGGGACTGGACAAGTGCAAAAACTGAACGACGTAAATGGATTGCCGGCAGGTATCGTATACTGATGATGTTTGGTGATGATCTTAATGATTTTATATATGCCAAAAACAAGACATTAACTGAACGGGATAATATGATTCAGGAGCACATAGATAAATGGGGGTATAAATGGTACGTTTTACCTAACCCGGTTTATGGTTCCTGGGAACAGGCTCTTGTTAACTTTGAATCTGTCTCCGCACAGGAGAAAAAAGATCGCTGGTTAGATCATTTAGAAACCCTTAACTAATTTTTCTGTTCTTTTTCTTGCGGCAGGAGTGCACAGAGTAATTTTGTTTTAAGAGGGCTGACATAAGATCCGTAACTGGCAACAAGGTATTTTTTTTCATTCTCCGGTGTTTTTATTACATACACAGTTGATTCGTCACCAGGATTTGTGCCGGCATCAAAACAAAAGGTATCAAGAATTTTCATTTCATCAACCTTGGAAAGATATTCGTTCAGGATCTCTTCATCTCCCTCTTTTAAAATATTTTCAATGCCCTTTTCTTTCAGGTCTTCAATTGCATGAGCTAAATCTTTGTACATATTTTCTCCTTTTAAAATTTCAGTTAATCTAATCGATCTGACACAAACAGAAGAAATCTGCATCCATCATAAGATTATAAATCATTCCTAAAACTCAAATTTAACGTTTAGCGCGATTTTTTCAAGTTATTATAACAACAAAATGGAGTTTAAGATCATTTAAAAAAAATTGTATCGATATTTTAGTTTGAAAATTGTTTAATACCACAAATGAAAACTGTATAATGGATTCTGAAATTAAATTACGATATATATCAGAGCCTATGTTTAAAAATCTTCCGCGTCCTGTAGCAATGGTTGACGAAAAGCGCTGTAAAAAAAATATTGAACGAATGAGTTCAAAAGCCGAAAATTTGCATCTTAGATTTCGTCCGCATTTTAAGACTCACCAATCTATTGAAATTGGTAACTGGTTTAAAGACCATAAGATTGATGGAATAACTGTATCTTCACCGGAGATGGCCGGTTATTTCGCTGCCGGTGGCTGGGAAGATATAACAATTGCATTTCCGTTTTTCCCGGGGCAATTGAGTGCTGTAAACGCCTTAACGGAAACATGTGATCTTCGTTTATTTGCTAATCAAAAAGAGATAATCACATTTCTCGATAAAAATCTCTTACGGCCGGTTTCAATTTATATTGAAATTGACGCCGGCTATGGACGAACAGGCGTACCTGCTCACAATCTTTCCGCAATTGAACAGATTGTAAAGACAATTCAAAATAGTTCTAAGTGCAGATTTCATGGTTTCTACATACACGACGGACGAACATATAATGCGCGGAGCCATGCTGAAATTAAACGTGAAATTCAGCCTTCACTCGATTCACTAAAAAAACTAAAAAATCAATATCCTAATGCTGTTTGCTCTTTAGGTGATACCCCTTCCTGCAGCGTTGTCGATAAATTTGAAGGCATAGATGAGATTTCACCCGGCAATTTTGTTTTTTATGACCTCATGCAATTTTATATCGGCAGCTGTTCAATGGATGATATTGCCTATTTTGTTGCATGTCCGGTTGCAGAATACAATCAATTGAGAAAGAAGTTGATTATCCATGGAGGTGCTGTTCATTTATCAAAAGATTCCATTCAGGCAGATGGAAGCTCCTCCTACGGTCTTGTGTCCCGGTTTTCTGCTGCTCCTGAGCTGGATGCAGCTGATCGCGTTCATCTGCGAAGCCTCTCTCAGGAACACGGTACGGTTCAGTTCCCGGAAACTTTTAAAAAAATGGACTTCAGATCAGCAGGTGAAACGGTTTTGATTTCTCCTGTCCACTCCTGTCTCTCTGCAAACCTTTTCAATAGCTACCAAACATTTAACGGCAAAACAATTGAAAAAAGAGTTCTTTCATGAGCAAAACTCTAACCATTTCTGAAAAATATTCCAAATACTGGCCGTTGATAACAGGTATCAGTAGTATTGCAGCAATATTGAGCGGTATTGCTTTTCTCTATTTCGATAACGTGTTACTGGAAGGTTATTTACGACTTGCTGCTTTTGTATTTTTTGCCATTTTCCTGCTGAGTTTATTTAAACTGCGCGATGGCAAGATCAATATGAAGTTTACAGTTGAAAACCACGTCCTCACAGTTGAATACTATCAGAAGAATCACCAAATAGAAGAGGAAATTTTTAATTTTTCAGATATTTCAGATATTAAAATATCCCCGCTACCAAACCGCTCTTTTTACAATGATTTGATCCGGTCTGACCGTTGTTTACAAATCAAGCGAAAGGACAGCGGATGGATTTATCTGAATGAAATCAATGGCCGCACGATTCCGCTCGAAGAGAATAATGCCCTTAAGGTAAAGCAATTTTTAGAACCTGCAATTGTGAATAATAAAACGCCCGGTATTCAATGAACAGAACATTGTTTATACTAAAGAATAAACGCAGATCGCATATGTATGAAATTACCCAATACACTAAGTTCAAAAGTCGTTCAAAAATTTTTTCTTTTAACAGATCAGGTATATATTCAACGCTTAGGAAATTTTTAAAGAGATCAGTTAACCGTTTATGATTAACGAGCCCTGGTTCGTACCTCAACATGTTGGGTGGATCGAAGTTGTTTGCGGCGGCATGTTCAGTGGCAAAACCGAAGAGCTGATACGCCGTGCCAGAAGAGCACAAATCGCCAACCAAAAAGTAGTTATTGTTAAACCCGTAGTTGATAACCGCTACAGTGAAGACGAGATTGTGTCACATAATGAACAAACTCTTCCCGGCATAAAAGTAGATACAGCCGATCAGATTATACTGCTGACTTCAGATGCCCGTGTAGTTTGCATTGATGAAGCTCAGTTTTTCGACAATCGTATTGTTGATGTTGCCAATACTCTTGCAAATGACGGTAAACGTGTAATCATAGCAGGTCTTGATATGGACTACCTGGGCAAACCTTTTGAACCTATGCCACAACTTCTTGCAATTGCAGAGTATGTAACAAAATTACACGCCATTTGTTCTGAAAGCGGCATGATGGCACACTTTTCACAGCGAATAGTTGAGAGCAGCAACAGGGTTCTGGTTGGCGAAACCGAATCCTATGAACCAAGGGCAAGGCACTGCTTCCGGCCGCCTTCTGATAAAAAACGGGGATACTACGACAAACCCGATGATATGAGCAGCGATTCTGCATCTGAAAAACCTAAAGAAAAAAATTAATGGATATTTTACGTGGTATCATTGGGATGACTGCCCTTTTACTTATTGCCATCAGTTTCAGTAAAAATCGAAAGGCGATTAATTGGAAACTTGTTGGCAGCGGCTTGGGTATACAATTTTTTCTTGCTGTAATAATTTTAAAAGGAAACGAATTGTCTGAGACATGGGCCCCGCTTGGCTGGCCAAAAGCTTTTTTTAGCTGGATATCATCTTTCTTTGTGATCGTTTTAGATTTTACAACAGCCGGTGCTGAATTTATCTTTGGAGACCTTGCCAAAAGTCCCGGTATGGAAGGAAGTCTCGGACACTTCTTTGCTTTTCAGGTGCTTCCCACAATCATATTTTTCGCATCACTGACTACAATTTTATATCACTACGGAATTCTGCAAAGAGTTGTTAAATACATGGCAATTGGTATGCAAAAAATACTCGGAACTTCCGGCGCAGAATCTCTTTCTGTTGTTTCTAATATTTTTGTAGGCCAGACAGAAGCACCGCTTGTTGTAAAGCCATACATTAAAAATATGACTCCTTCCGAACTGCTTGCCGTAATGACAGGTGGCATGGCAACTATTGCCGGGGGTGTTATGGCTGCTTACGTGCAGATGCTGGGTAATTCCTATTCACTCGCACAGGGCGTAGAACTGGATGTAGGACGCCAGATGTTTGCCGAACAGTTATTAAGTGCAAGTTTAATGGCAGCTCCTGCTGCACTTGTGATAGCTAAAATTCTGTTTCCCGAAACCCAGACACCGGAAACTATGGGAGAAGAGAAAAAAATTGATATATCTGTAGAAAAAACAGATGCAAATGGAATTGATGCAGCTGCCAGCGGAGCTGCTGTCGGGCTAAAACTTGCTGCAAATGTTGGTGCAATGCTGCTTGCATTTATTGCCCTTCTTGCAATGGGAAATTATTTTTTGGCGTACTTCGGAGATATTACCGGGATCAATTTACTTTTACCGGATTCTGAATTGAGGATTGAAACTATACTTGGATGGACACTGGCTCCCATTGCATTTATTATTGGCGTTCCCTGGGCAGACGCTGTTAACCTGGGGTCGCTCCTGGGAACAAAAGTAGTTCTTAACGAGTTTGTGGCATATCTGCAGCTTGCAGATATGGTGTCCGGAGATATGTTAACACCAAAAACAATTACCATGGCAACATTTGCATTGTGCGGCTTTGCTAATTTTTCCTCAATTGCTATACAAATTGGTGGTATTGGCGGACTCGCACCAAACAGAAAATCAGAATTGGCAAAGTTTGGAATACTTGCAGTTTTTGCCGGAACCATGGCCAACTTGATGACGGCAACAATAGCAGGGATGTTATTTTAACCGCAATTATATTATTCGATATGAAGCAAATTTTTAAAACGAATATTATTTTATCCACTCTCCTGGTATGTCTGCTGTTTTATCCTGGAAATATATTTGGCCAGGTGAAGTCATCCGATGATACCGTTGTGGGAAAAATCAGCAGTGAGAAATTATATCTCGAAGAATTGATCAATTACTATGAAAAAAATTCTACTGGCAGCAATCTGTCTGCAGCTAAACTGCGTGAATTTCTGCCTTACTACCTTGATTATAAGCTAAAACTTAAAGAAGGTCTGAACCAGGATATGGATAGCCACCAGGATATTCTCAGTGAGCTTCAAATTTACTCTGTTCAGGCTGCTTACAGGTATTGGACAGAAGAAGAAATTACGGAAAGGTTATTCAATGAATTTAAAGAGCGATCCCGTTTTGAAATAAAATCATTTCATATACTGCAGCGACTAACAGAATCGGCCTCCCCTTCAGATACCCTGTACGCTTATAAAAAAATAAAAGAAGCAAAAAAGGAGTTTTTAAACGGAGCAACTCTTGAAGAATTGGATCAGCGTTATTCCACACAATTACAACGACAGTCAGCGGGAGGCCAGCTGCCCTGGATATCAGCTGGTTCTACAGTTAAACCATTTGAGGATGCTTTGTACTCAACAGAACCGGGGACAATGTCAGATCCTGTCAGAACACAATTTGGGTACCACCTTATCTACGTACAGGATATTCGGGAAAAAACAAACGATCGCAAAGTCAGACATATCTTTTTCCGTGACGCTGATTCTGAAGAAAAAAAGGCCAAAGCAGACAAAATCTGGGAAATGTTGAATGATGGAGCAGACTGGGACTCTTTAACGGTTGCAAATACGGAGGATGGAAGTTCCAGGAACAGAGGTGGTGATATCGGATGGATTGGCTATGGAATGCAGTTTGATGAAAATTTCATTGATACAATTATGAAGACAGACCCCTCTAAAGATTACAGCAAACCGGTTGAAACCGGGTACGGCCTGCACATCTTCAAAATTGATTCCGTGCGCAGCTACAAGTCAGAATCCCAGCGTGATGAAGAGCTCAGAAAGAAACTTGAAAATTTACCATGGTTTGAAAACAAGAAAGATCTGGTATTGCAGGAAATTGCTAAAATCGGTGAGGCAACCATTTACCACAAAAACCTTGAAACGTTTGAAGCATTTATTCAGAACAGTGATACCACAGATATCAAAAATTTGAACCCGGGCACTGATTCCGTTTTGACTAACTCTGCGCTTCTCACTTTCAGAAATAAAGACTATAGCGGCCGGAATTATCTGCAATGGCTTAAAGAAGAACACCCGCGGGCAGATGCCGGAAGGCATCAATCCGAATGGTTTGATTTTTTTCTTGAATCAGTTTATGAATCCGAAATGGTAGAAATTACAAAAAATCGTTTTCCTTCTTTCAGTGAACAGATTCAGCACTTCCGGGATGGGTTGATTGTTTATAAGCTAAGTGATGAAAACATGTGGAGTGCTTCTACAGTAGATTCGACCGCACTAAGAAGCATATTTGAAAAAGATCGAAGTAAATACAGGTTTTCCAGGCGATTTGCCTATCATATAATAGCCGCTCGCGAAGACTCATTGCTTGAATCCTTTAAAACTCGGTTAAACAGCGGGTTGTTAATTGATAGTTTGCAATCTGAGTACCCTGAGGTAGCTGTAATAAGCGATTCAACAGACAATATAAATGAACACCCATTTACACTTCTGCCGGAAATGAAGGCCGGACAAACCAGCAACATATTTGAATACCATGACAGAAATGCTGTTATTTATCTTTCAGGTATATTGCCTGCAAGAAATATGGATTTCAATGAGGCTTTTTACATGGTGATGAATGATTATCAGCCGAGAAGAGAACAAGAGTTTTTAGATAAACTCAGGAAAAAATACAAAAGTAAAATTTACCCGAATCGGATTAAGTAATATACTGTTGCGTAATAAATTAAAAATATTATTGATAATAATTATATTATCTGTTACAGGGTTTGCAGCGTGTAACAAAACATCAAACTCATTGCAGAATGATGCAATTGCCAGGGTTGGAAATAACAAACTGACGATTGAAATGCTTCTCAACGAAATACCGGATCATGTTCTCAAGCAGGATACTGTATCAGCAATACTGGAGTTTCGTGATTCCTGGGTAGAAGATAAGACGGTTGAACGTGAAGCATATCAAAATAAAATTCATCTCTCCCCCGACTACAAAAAAAGAGTTGAAAGAATTCAAAACCAATTATTGATCGATATATACAAGGAGTTTCTCTTAACCGAAATCGGGGATGATCTTTCGGTATCTATGGAAGAGGCACAAAATTACTACCAGGCGAATAAAGACAGGTTCGTTCTGGATGAGAAATATGTGCGGTTCAGACATCTTACAACTCGCACAAGAGTTGAAGCTGATAATGCAAGAAGAGATCTTTTAAGCGGACGAGAATGGGATGACGTTGTAAAAAATTACAGTATCGAACCGGATAAACAGTTACATAATTCAGAAAAGTTTTTCCCGATGTCGATGGCTGTTGCCGATATACAAATTTTAAACCGCTATCTGCAAGCGATTGGCAGAACTGAAATTTCGCCTATAGCTAACCGGGGCGGGTATTTTCACTTCGTACAGCTGATGGAAGAAAAAGCGGCAGGAACTCATCCAGATCTTGACTGGCTGATAGAGCAGATTCGTGAATGGCTTTTTCTTGAAAAATCACGCCGATTCATAAATACCCACATTAGAAATTTGTACCTTCAGGCGGAAGCGAATAATGAAATTGAGATATCGAACGTTGCTTCTATTGAAGAAAAGCTAAATCAATATTTGAACCAACAAAAGTAATCGAATGACTAAACAATTATCTGGTGTGATACTGCTTTTTCTACTTTTTATATCGAATACCGCTTTTTCGCAGAATGTAAAGCTGGCTGACAAAGTTGTGGCGATTATAAACGACAGAATTATATTAAAATCAGGAGTCGACAAAGAGGTAGCTGATTTTATGACCCAGTCTCAATTACAGGGCCGGGAAATTGAATTTTCCGAAAAATTATGGTTTGATGCTTTGGAATCCATGATTGATAATGAAGTGTTACTGGAAAAAGCAAGGAGAGATTCTATTGTGGTTACGGATGAGCAGGTTAACCGCCAAATGGACCAAAGAATTAATCAGCTTGTAAGGCAAGCCGGCAGCGAGCAGGCACTCGAAGAGACTTTTGGTAAAAGCCTGATACAACTCAGGGCAGATTTTCGTGAAGATTTCAGAGAACAGCTCGTAACCCAGCGTGTACGTCGGGAAAAGATAATGAGCATTAATATAACCCGGCCCGAGGTTCAGGAGTTTTTTGACAGTATAACCGGGGATTCAATACCTGTAATTCCAGAAATGGTTGCGGTATCCCAGATTGCTGTTATACCGGAACCTCTGGAAGATGCAAAACAGGAAGCGTTCGAGCTCGCTTCAAATCTGAGAGACTCAATTGTAGTTCACGGTAAAAATTTTGAGGAACTTGCCAGGAAATACAGTGACGGACCGTCTGCACCAAATGGCGGCTTATTACCGATGATGCCAATCAACGATCTTGTTTCACCTTATTCAGCCGCAGCAACTGCACTTGAGCCGGGAGAGATATCCCAGGTTGTTGAAACAACTTTTGGATTTCATGTAATTCGCTTAAATAAGCGTGTGGGTGATAATATAGAAACCAATCATATTTTAATTCAGGTAGACAATTCCGAATTGGATGAGCAAGCCGCTATCGATAAATTGAATGCTATCCGGGACAGTGTTTTGATTCATGACAAATCATTCAGGGATATGGCAAGAAAATACTCCGAAGATTCATTTTCCAAATCAACTGGTGGCAGAGTTTTTAATCCCCAAACACGCGAACGGCTCTTTCCCATCAACAGTCTTGACCCTTCCATGTACAGGATAGTCTTATTGCTTGAAGAAGAGGGACAAATTTCTGAACCGCGCTCATATAACCCGCCAAATCCTGGTCAAAGTATTGCATACCGGATTGTGCGGCTTGACGAACATATCGAAGAGCACGAAGCGAATATGAAAGATGATTATGAAAGGATAAAAGATATTGCACTTCAGGATAAACAGATACGCGTAATGGATGAATGGATGGATAGTCTTCGGGAAGAAGTTTACATCGAATATAAAATCAAGCGCCCTGAACAATTTACCCAATCGAAATAAATAACCATTCAATGCAAGCAATACCCGAAAAAGCTGACGAAGCAGCCGCTTTTTTTACCCAATCATTTCAAAAAATAAAAGATGAAATATCCAAAGCTGTTGTAGGTCAGCATGAGGTTGTTGATAACTTGTTGATATCGTTGTTCTCGAGGGGACATTGTGTACTGGTTGGTGTTCCGGGGCTTGCAAAAACCTTACTTATAAGAACAGTAGCGCAGACCCTGAATCTTACATTTAACAGGATACAGTTTACTCCGGACCTGATGCCCGGTGATATAACAGGTACAGAAATCATTGAAGATGATAAGCAGTCGGGGCATAAATCATTCAGATTTATCCAGGGGCCAATTTTTGCCAATATTATCCTTGCCGATGAAATCAACAGGACTCCACCAAAAACCCAGGCTGCACTGCTTGAAGGTATGCAGGAGCATCATGTAACCGCTGCAGGGCAAACATTTACGCTTGATGAACCCTTTTTTGTTCTGGCAACACAAAATCCAATTGAACAGGAAGGCACATATCCCCTGCCCGAAGCTCAGCTTGACAGGTTTATGTTTAACTTATGGCTCGATTACCCGTCACAAGATGAAGAAAAGAGAATTGTGAGCCAGACAACGGCACCGCAATATGTGAAAATTGAGTCTGTTCTCGAAAAGAACCAGATTATTGATCTGCAAAATCTTGTAAGAGAAGTCCCGGTTCCCGAGAGTGTGCTTGACATGGCAGTCCGTTTAGTGACCTTAACAAGACCGGGAACCGATGGCTCAGCTGATTTTGTTGATAAGTACCTGAGCTGGGGTGCAGGGCCGCGTGCATCACAGTACCTTATTTTAGGAGCTAAAACACGTGCACTTTCGCGTGGCAGGTTTAATGTAACTGAACAAGATATTGAGGCGCTGGCCGTTCCTATATTGCGGCACCGAATTGTTACAAATTATGCAGCAGAAGCAGAAGGAATTAATACTGTATCGATTATAAAGCGTTTAATCAATGCACTCTAATGTGCTAATCAAAATTTTATCATGACAGGGTCCGGCTTCCAGGCATTCTTACCTGTTATACCCGTTTTTATCATAATTATATTACTCTTTATATCAGCGGGTATATCATGGTGGAGTTATAATTATTTAAGTCAGATTAAACCGGTTAAAAAATACGGGTTAATCGGACTTCGATCAGTATCACTTTTTCTTCTTCTTACACTGCTGCTTAACCCTCTCTTTATTGAAGAAAGTACCTGGGAAGAAAAACCTGTAGTTTTGGTCTATCTTGATAACAGTGAAAGCACAGGTGTTGAGAGGGGCAGTTATAAAGGTTTAACCGACTATAGACGGATTACCGGTGAATTCGATTTTGAAAATAGAGACGGCATAGAATTCATGTTCTATCAGTTTGACGGAGATGTGGTAAGTTCCGGTTCTGCAAATCCTGAAGTTTCAGGGAGCAGCACAAACCTTGATAAAGTATTTAAACACCAGCTTGAGCAGGCTCCTGATGCAGTTGCTGCAATTGTTTTTTCAGACGGAATTATCACGCAGGGACAAGAGCCCTATTTCTCCGCTCAAAATAGTACAATTCCTTTCTATACTGTTCCGGTCGGGGATACATCAGCAGCAAAAGATATAGCTGTCTCCGATTTGGAATCCTTAAAAAATGCCTATACCAACAGTACCTTCAGAGTCAACTCAATTATTCAGCAAGAAGGCTATAGTGATAAAACTATTACCGTTGAGCTGCTTGAAGATGATGCAGTTATTGATACACGCCGGGTCTCTTTCACGGATACGCTTTCAAGCCATGAAATTGATTTTGAGTTGATTCATGAAGAAGCCGGAATCAGAAATTACCAGATACGTGTTCCTTCGTTTGACGATGAGTTAATGGAAGAGAATAACTCTGTCTTTTTTTCTGTTAACGTTGAAGACGTAAAAACAGAAATTTGGCACCTGGCTTACGAAATTCATCCTGATGTAGGCGCAGTAAGAGATATCATCGCGCGCGATCAGTCTTTTGATGTCTCTGCATATACCTGGATCAGGTCAGGAAAATTTTTAGAAGGTGATCCAGAGAGCAGTGAATCAAAACCGGATCTCCTGGTTATTCATGGTTTACCCGAAGATGAAAGATCAATTGACTGGCTTCTTGAAAAGATGGATTTACACTCTTCAATTTTTATTGTTACTCCGGGAAGTTATAGGAAACTTAATAAAATGCAGGGTATGTTTTTTGAAATTAGCAATCCTCAGTCATTTATTGGGGTAAGCCCGGAATTAAAGGACAATGAGTTCCATCCGGTGTTTGACATTGACGGAATACAAGCTCTCAGACTTCCTCCGTTACAGACTCGCCTTGGCAAATATGAAATCTCACCTGTTCAGCAGGTTCTCGGCATGGTTCTATTTCAGAATGAAAGAACTGATATTCCTTATCTTTTGACTGAAGAGACCGGAAATACGAGAAAACTTTTTTTAAATGTATTCAATTGGTATAAATATTCACAATCGAATAACTCTGACATAAGAAACTTCACAGACCGGTTCTTTACGAATATAGTGTCATGGACTTCGGCCCCTCCGGGTCAGTCAAATCTTCAAATTTCCACCCTAAGATCATCTTATAATGAAAATGAAGAGATCACAATACGTGCCGCTCTTCAAAATGAAAGCGGACAACCGGAAACAAATGGCCTGATTGAGGTAAAAATCGAAGACACAGAGTCTGCTGATGTAAGCAATTCATTTACTATGCAGCACCAGGAAAATGGAAATTACAGGGTTAGTGCGGGTACTCTTCCAGCAGGAAAATACCAGTATACTGCAACTGCCAGAATAGGCGACAGAGTTATTGAGGATAAAAGCGGTGCATTTTCTGTATCCAGTTCAACCCGTGAATTGTTGAACACCAAACGAAATGACCAGCGCCTTCGGCAGCTTGCTAATATTACAGGTGGTAAGTTTCTTTCAGAGTCATCACCTGCAAAAGCTTTTTTCTCCGATATGAATGAGAAAAACTTTATGCAGACTGTAGAAAAAACAAGCAGGGATCTGTTTTACCTTCACCAATTTTACTATTGGTTTTTTGTAGTGATGATTACTCTCTCTGCAGAATGGATCTTGCGAAGAACTGTATCCCTTCCGTAAAACTCTGAAATTCCAATATATACCTGAATCTGCAATTCGCTATTTTGTAGATCCACAGCAGACCGGATAAAAATAAAACAGTTTTTCTTTAACATAAAAAAGCCGGCGAATCGAAATCCGCCGGCTTTTATTTGATGTAGTTTCTAAAAAAACAGAAACAGTCTAAATTACTCAGCCCTTTCTTGTAACCAGCATTACAATCAGGCCAAGAATGACGACAATACTGATTATGAATAGAATCATCATCAGGTTTGAAGTTGGAGTGGCTGCTTCGCTCCAGTCATCTACCTGCAGATCGATGGCTGATATTTCCGTAAAGTCAAGAACTCCTCCGTCGACCAGGTAATTACCCCAGTCTGCTTTAACCCTGTTATTCCAAAAGTTATTAAAGGAACTGTATGCCTCATAATCTTCTTCAGAGTTCTGCTGCCTGCTTACTTCAGTTGCATCTTCAACATAATTAAGCAAGGCTTCATAAAAAGATTCATCGCTGTTAAAAGATGGGAGTTCAATTCCGGTTTGAGTAAAAGCTGTTGAGATTGAATTCCACATTTTATTGTTTATAGTGGCTTCCCAGGCAGCAATCATATCTGTTATTTCCTGCTCGGCCTGAACAGGACTGTCGGGGGCAAATACTTCACTTAAATCTTGCCCGGTTGAATTCCAGACATCCTGAAAGTATGCATTCTGTGATCTCATTTGAAGATAGTCGACCGGTTCTAAACCTGACTCCTGATCGGCCCTGTTAATGTATTCAGAAATGATTGTCTGAATAACATCGAGCGGATTCTCTTCCAGAAGTTCTTCCGAATCAGCAAGCTCAGATATAGCTTCTTCATCCATTTCATCGAAGCGATTCAATAAATCATTCATAAAATTTACGACAAACTCATCTCTTTCTTCAAGATTCTCTCTGTACTGCCTTGCAAGCGCAGAGACCTGTCTCTCACTTGATTTGGATTCGGCAAGTTGTTGTTCAAGAGACTCCGATTCTTCTTCAAATTCACTTAATCTGTCTCTGAAGGTTTGAAGTTCGGCATTGAGTTCATCAATTCGCTCATTCAACTGTTCAATTACAGAGATGTTCTGTTCTGTGTTTGCAAACCTTGATCTCAAATCTGAAATTTTATCGTCAAATGTTTCCGGGTACAAGGCAGCATCTATCAGATCTGAAGATCCTGAATAGGTGGCTTCAAGAGACTCAATATCTTCTCTGATTTCGGTCAAATCTTCTGATGAAACTGCGTTATCAACTCTTTCCACTAATGCTTCATATTCGTTCTGAAAATCCTTTTGTATTTGATAATCAGATTGTTGTGCAATGAGAACACTGTTTGCTGTGATCAGAAAAATTGCAACGACAGATATACTATATTTTATCATATTCATAATTGGCCTCCTATTGTATTCCTTCTTGAGTTAAACGGTATGTGTCTCCGGTTGCCATATCAATCAGTTCAATATGATCCTGTCGCTGATTGAATGCCGGTTCACCCAGACCTTCTGTTGTAATTGCAATTTTACTGGATAGTTGCAGTTCACTTTCTGCCGTTTCGAAAACGTAGACATTTTGGAAGCCTGAAGCCGTTACAAAATAAAATCCGGCATCATTTCGGATCAGGTGCACATTATCGACGCTGTTTGTACCCTCTTCGTTCAAGACAGGTGACACGTTGAATTTAACTGCGTAGCGCTGATCGTGTACAATGTTATCGTTGTCAGGGGAAAGCACACTCTCAACAGGCTGTGAATAGTCCACATTTTGAATTACAAGAGATGGACCACATGCAACTGTACCAAGCAGCAGTGCTACACCAATCAGTAAGGTAGTTATGTTTGTTTTTGCCATGGTGTTGGTTTTATGGTTGTTTTTGTGAATGTTATTTATATTTAAAACTACAAAAAATGTTTCATTATACAACTAAAACAGTGTGATAAGGAACATTTTGAGGAAGTTTTTCTTTGCCTTTTAAATCATTGAGTTCCATTACGAAAGAAAATCCGGCAACTTTTCCGCCAAGCTTTTCAATAAGCTTGCAAGCTGCGAGAGCTGTGCCTCCGGTTGCAATTAAATCATCATGGATAATCACATTCGATCCTTCAAATATTGCATCACTATGAATTTCAAGACTGTCTGTTCCATATTCGAGCTCATAAGAGACAGAAATCGTATCAGCCGGCAGTTTATTAGGTTTTCTTATCGGAACAAAACCGGCATGTAAATATTGAGCCATGTTAATTCCAAACAGAAATCCTCTTGATTCAAGACCTGCTACATAATCAATCCTGGTACCTCTGTAAGGCACTGCCAGCATTCGAGAGGTTAATTCAAGAGTATCCTTGTTTCCTAATAAAGGGGTAATGTCTTTGAAATGAATTCCCGGTTTCGGATAGTCAGGAATAGTTCGAATCATATTTTTTAAAAGTTCTTTAATCGATTCATCGATTTTTTCAATGGTCATAAACAGGTAACTTATTTATATATCATACATTAGAAAACCTTATAACTAAACATAACACATTCTGAGTAAATGTTTAATGGAAAATTGGAAACTAAAGTGAATTATCATCAAAATTTTATGCTTAAGGCTCTCAAGCTTGCCGAAAGAGCAATGGACGAAGAAGAAGTGCCGGTTGGAGCAATTATTGTAAAGAATGAACGAATCATAGGCCGCGGATATAATCAAACTGAAAGGTTAAAAGATCCGACAGCACACGCCGAAATGATCGCAATTTCAGCCGCTGCATCTACCCTTTCCAATAAGTACCTGAATAGTTGTACTCTTTATGTCACTCTTGAGCCCTGCCCGATGTGCGCAGGTGCATTGATATGGTCAAAAATTGACCGGATTGTTTTCGGTGCTCTTGATGAAAGAGCTGGCTCATGCGGTACAGTCTTTAACCTGACGAACAGCGATAAGTTAAATCACAATATTGAAATCATTCAGGGAGTGCTTGAATCGGACTCTGCTTATCTTTTAAAAGAGTTTTTTAAATCAAAAAGGAAAAATCAGCCCTGAATTTAATCCAATCGGATTGTCTAAAATATTTTTGCATTACACATGAATTTACATCAGCTACGTGTATCTAGACAAAAAAACAGTTATTTCCTTTTCCATTTTTCAATAAGCTTACGTCTACCTTTAACGGTGAAGAAAGGCTGAATGTATTTCACAAACAGGTAAATAAGTACGCCGCTCAATATGGCAAATAGTGCAAAATAGTCCTGGTATTTTTGAAAAAACGACAGAAGTGTCTGCCCTGTAATCATAGAAATTCCAACCACAATTGGGACCCAAATGATCACAGATGCTATAAAATAGATCATGAAAAACAGAAAGTTACTCTTTAACAAACCAGCACTAAAATAGGTAGGAAACCTGGTACCCGGAATAAATTTAGCAGCGAAGAGAATTTCTAAGCCTCTGAGCTCAAACATGGCTTCCGCTTTTTTAATATCCTGCTCATTTATAAACCATTTAATCGGGGCTTTTCTAACCACCCTGCTTCCGAAAACCCTACCGGTCCAATAGATAATTACATCAAAAAAGACAATACCAAAAAAACAGGCAATTGCTGCATCCCAAAAACCAATAAGTCCCCTTGCTGCGAGTAACCCCCCGCCTATACCTGCAATGTCTTCATTTAAGACAGAACTAAATGCAATCAGGCCAAGTATGAGAAAAAAGACCCAGCCTGTGAATGGCACAACCTGAGTTCTGTCAAATGGTTCCTCACTTTTTGCTATTCTCTTTTCCGGGGCATCAGATTTTGAATTTGCCAGTCCGGAGTCTGCATGATTTAAAAACAGAGAAAATTCAGCAGCCCACTTATCAGAATTATAAAAAATTGATTTATGAAAACCGGAAATAAAACTCAATTCGCTCTGGGGTATTATTCTGTGATGTTCTTCTGCTGTCTGCACCGGTATGTACCTGTCTTCTGCCGCATGTAAGATTTGGACAGGAACGGTTATGCTTTTCAGGATATCCCTGTGACTGCTTATATCCAGGTTTATAAGGCCGGATGCAAAATGGGAGTCTAAAGGTTGATTGTAGTACCAGCCAAAATGAGGTACCAGGTATTTAAAAGTCCAGGTAATTGGTTTAAGTATGGAAAAAATTAACTTGTTAAGGGTATGATTTCCCATAAAGTATAATTCCTGCACACCCATTCCCGAAATCATTGTCAGGCTTTTTACTGCATCAGGATTCTCCTGTAAAAACCTGGCAGCAACGGCTGATCCGTAAGCCTGCCCGGCAATATGAGCTTGTTCAATATTCAGTTCAGTCAGCAAGTGAGAAACGGCATTGGACTTTTCCTTAATTGAACTACCCACAAGGTCATTTGGAGTATTCCGGTCTCCCGGGTATAACGGTACGATTACAGTTCGATCAGATGCCAGTTTCTCTGCCAGTGGAAGCAGGAATTCAGCATCGTAGTAGATATCAGGAAACAGTAGAAGCGGAACAGATGGATTTAAATTTGTAGTCTTTACTTCATAATATCCTGCTGAACCAGTACCTGTTTCTGTACTATGAAAATAGATCGCTTTCTCATATTTATTTACACCTGGCACATTCGGGAAAAAGGTCTGCTGAGCATAAGATGCTGATAATAAAACAAGGTAAAGACCCGGAATAAGAAAACGGTAATCAAAAAGATTTACTCGCATTTATAACTTACATTAAAATAGAGGTTGTACGTATTCATCAACTTCTCCTGGTGATGCCATCGGTTCGAATGATTCACTGATATACCTGTACAGAGAACCAGCAAGTAACTTACGATCGTTCTCGTGAAGAGTTTCACTGCCAAAAATCACTTTAGATTTAATGCTTTTCAATGTTGCCATTAGATATAAGTGCCGGAAAAACTCTGTGTCTCCCCACCAGCTTACATATTCATAAGCAGGAGGATCACTGCTTCCTGTCTGGTATCGTATGGAAGAATAATGGACAGATAAATTGTTTGCAGCAGGATATTCGAGCAGGGAAGCACGAAACGGAAGCACTGTTTCGCCGGGTGACGTGGTACCTTCAGGAAAGAGGATGATGCCCTGGTATCTGTTCAAATTTGAAGAAATTAAATCATTAACTCTTCTTACATCACTTCTTTTATTGCGGTTAATGAAGATCACCCCCATAGATTGAATCAAAAAACCCAAAACCGGCCATGATTTCACATCCATCTTAGCAATAAATGTTGTTTTCAAAATACTGTAGTATACAATAACGTCAAGATAACTCAGATGATTACTGACTAAAAAGAATGGCGGTTCAGGTATATTACCCTTCACATTGATGTGAATATTAAATAAACGGAGAATTCCTTTCGACCAGAAGCTCATAAAGAAATTTCTCAGTGGTTCATAAGAAGAGTTGGTTAATACAACCGGAACCAACAAAATTAAATAAACAGCACAGATAAATCCTGTGTGTAAAAAAAGAGCTAATATTTTTAAAGTTGCCCGCACGTGCTTCATGCGGTCAAATTTACAATTTTTTTAAAAAAAGAGTGCTTTTGATTTCTCATTTAAATGCTGAATGTCGAGAAGAATAAGGAAATCAATGGTTTTAAACTTTTTATCCATTGCGGGCGGACTGCATACAAGAGTTCCCAGTTCAAGGTACATTTTAAAAAGTGGTGGTAATTCCCTGGCAGATTCAATTTTATGCAAATTTGCACGTTGTGGTCTTTCGCAAACAAATTCTCTTTTTGTTTCAACGTAGTATTTGGGGTGATAAAATTTGTTTTCATGTAAATACTCTTCAATCGAAAATCCAAGACATGGATCCTGGCTTGTTACTGAGCAGCATCCAAACAAATATCTTTTATTCATTGCCTGAATATAGGCAGCCATACCTCTCCACAACATATATAAAACCCGACCGCTTCTGTGTTCTTTTTTTATGCAGGCTCTGCCGAGTTCAACTGCATTATTTAAAACTTTTTCAGGTAATTGATTTACATAAAATTCATCTGACGTATAAAATCCTTCTCCTTCGTTTGCCTGATCAGATGACTGCATTCGATAGGTTCCTACTACCTTACCTGATGAGTTCTCAATTACAATCAAATGATCACACTGCTTGTCATATTTATCTGTATCCATTCCTGACCGGTAGGATTCAGGAAGTCCCTCTCCCAATTCCAGATTAAAAACTATAAATCTCAACTCTAATGCAGCGCGCACCTCATTCTGATTTCTGGCAAAGCGAACTGTGTACCTGTTATTTTTTAATATATCTTTTGTATAAATGGAGTTGCTCCGTCTTCTTGTTTTTTGCTGTAACATGATATTAAATATATTTGATAATTTGCTGAAATTATACGTATATCGTTTAGCAAAAAATTAATGTCTATATTAATTAAATGTAAATTTTATGGGGAATGTTACGTTAATGTATTTGTGTTTAAATTTTTCAGAAGATTCTAAGACTATTCCCTTTTATGTTATATAGTAAAAAATATTTTAAAAATGAAAATTTGGACTGGGTAGTCTTTATCCACGGTGCCGGTGGTTCCTCATCTATCTGGTTTAAACAGGTTAACGCTTTTCGAAAACAATTTAACGTTCTGTTGGTAGATCTTCGTGGACATGGTAAATCTGCAGGTGCACTGCAGGACTATTACAAAGAGAAATATACTTTCAGGACGGTGAGCAATGATGTTCTTCATGTACTGGAAGAGCAGAATATCAATAAAGCTCATTTTGTTGGCGTTTCACTTGGTACAATTATAATCCGCACGATTGCTGACATAAAACCGGAAATTGTACAATCAGCTGTTATGTGCGGTGCTATTACCAGATTGGATGTAAGATCCCGTTTTTTGGTATGGCTCGGCCATGCATTTAAACGAATTGTCCCTTTCATGTGGCTTTATAAATTATTTGCATGGATAATTATGCCACGAAAAAACCATTCAGAAACAAGAATGTTATTTATCAGAGATGCCAAAAAACTTGCCCAAAAGGAATTTTTAAAATGGTTTCGTCTCACTTATGATATCAATCCGCTTTTGAAATATTTCAAAGAGCAGGAGATGGATTCACCAACACTTTATGTGATGGGGAGCGAGGATCATATGTTTTTACCGCCTGTCAAAAAAATGGTAGCCGGATTTTCAAAAAGTAAACTTGCGGTTGTAGAGAATTGCGGGCATGTATGTAATGTGGAAGAGCCGAAAAAATTTAATAAAATAGCGATTAAATTTTTACAGGAACAGTCTGAATCTGTTCCTGTTAGTACATGAATTTCTTTTACAGACTGCTTATTTAACTCAGGTAATAGCCGGGATACAGCCGGTTATCCATTGTTGTTGAGATCAAGTCTGGACTCCCTGATTATCCTTGACAACCAGGCCTGAGACTGAACTTCGTCCTGTATTTGCCTGGTATAACCAAGTGCTTTACCGAAATCTTCAAAACCTGCATAAGCCACAAAGTAGTAGTTGGTTGCCGGGTTGAAAAGCATATGCGCCTCATATCCTTTTGATTTGAGATCATCAAAGAGGCTGAATGCATTTTCACGTACCGTAAAAGAGCCACCGATCACGTAAAATTCAAGATCCTCATAGCCGTTGCTCATATTAGCAGCTTCCACCGGCTTCCATTCATCCGCAAATTCAGAAATGTTCTTTTTCCCTACATCAGACTGCTTCAATGAAATTTCTGAGATTACAGCTCTGCTTTCTGTCTCTTTAGTTTTTGATTCAGCCGGTTCAATTGATTTTTCAGGTTGTTTTTCTGTCATTTCAGGAATAACAGCTTCCTCTTCCATAATTTCAGTTACTACGGAATCGGTTTCGGCTTCCTCTGTCTCTTCATTATTTAAATCATCAAAAGTATCCTGGTCAAATTCATTTCTATGCCTCTCTTTTTCCAGGTTCAGAAGTTCTTGTTTAGATTTAAAAATCTTTCTCATTCTTTCCGGAATTGTATCCTCCAGCTCGGCCTGCAGCAGCACAATTAATTCCGCTTCCTGGTTATCGATGGAATTGAAACCAAACAGATACCTCAATCCGAAAAACCATGGCGGCAGATCTTTCAAAATGGGAATACCTCTTCTTACTTCAGTGCGTTCCGTTCGGTAAAGACCTGCAATTACAGTACTCTCTCCATCCAGTAAGAGAGAATGTGTTGTTGCAGTTTGCTTATTAATAATGGTACTTACAGGATCCGGCTGAGCTGACGAACGTTCCGTATCAATTTCGAGATAAACAAAAGTTGTATCATCCTGAGTAATAACCTGCGGTGTAACATTCAAAATTGTACCTGTGCTAAAGAATTGATCTGTAACGTTACCTGCAATATCACGCTGTTTTATAGAAAAATCCTGTCCAACCTGGATCCGGCCCTGTTCACCGTCCATCACCTTGATAGAAGGAGTAGCAAGTATTTGACCCAGATTATCGGCTTCGAATGCACTGAACAGTGCCTGCACTTCAATTCCTGCCCCTATATCTCCAAAGTTAACAAGTGAATTAAATACATTTTGAGAAACACTTTGAGCACCTTTTGAGTTAACGGATACAAACCTGCCATCGAATTGAGTGGTCGGTAATTGACCTTCTTGCTGGCCACCACCGCTTCCGCCACCTCCGCCTCCACTGCCGCCGCCGGACTGTTGATCTCCTACAAAACTTTGAACATTATCAGGAACATTGCTTGTAAGCGTAGACCAATCTACACCAATTTCCTGTAATGCGCGTCTGTTTCCTTCAAAAAAGGTGGCATTTATTCGGACTTCCCTTGTACTGGTATTTGCAATGATCTCATCGGTTATACCTGCACCTGCAGATTGCCTTGCCTGACCCGGAGACTGCATCTCCTGCGCCTGTTCCCGTGTCACGATTTCAATCATATCACTTGACTCAAGTGCTACAAGATTCTGAACTCTAAGAATAAAATCCAGGGCATCTCTCCAGTACATAGCCGGCAGAGTTATGCCAATCGGTCCTGAATAATCGGACCTGTCGACTATAATCTTATTCTGAAATTCCTGCGCAAATTGATTTAATACTTCAATCGCATCCTGGAATGAGGTTTCCCTGTTAAAAGAAACCATTTCCTGGGGATTTGTATACTCGCGAAATTCACGCGGAACGTCACCCTGTTGTGCATGGGATATTTGAGAACTCCCAACGATTATAAAAATCAATAAAAATGTAGTAATTGTTTGTTTTGTATTCATATGTTTATTTTTCATCGTTGAACCTCCAGAGTAACCATCTCAATAATTCCGCCTTTGTTTAGCCGGAAAACTGCCCGGCCGTTAGTTAAATCAATTCTTTCCAGACGCCCCATAAAAACAGGATCGTTTTCTTTTAAATTGACCATTCTGCCATTTTGATTCATTACAAAAACTTTTGACGAAGAAATACCAACCAACCTGCTGTTTTCAATATTTGTCAAATTATCAACATTTGGTGGCAAGTCACGGATCAAAGGGAAAAATGGATTAGAAAATTCTTCAACGGGCCTGAGATTTGTGAACATTGCAGTGGCATCCATAGTCCCTGAGCGATTATAAAAACTGCTCATTTCAAAATTGAAACTGACACGATTGTAATTCTCTGGTTCACCAATTGGTGTAACAGTTATATTATTTATCTTTTGTACCGCCTGACTATTTTCAATTCTGTTAATAAAGTTAAATACTGACCTGTAACCACCTGTTCCGTTGATTGAAGAACCTATAATTCCATACCTTTCAGTTAAAGAAGAATCACTGAACACGTAGTCAAATTCCAGGTCTTCACTTTCGGGCGACAGATCGATTAAAAAATCAAATACATCATCGGGATTATTGGACGAAAACAGGGCTTTATCAAAATTACCGATAAACCTCTGGGCTGCTTCAAGCTGTTCACGGATAACCGGAAGCTGGTCTGCAATAGATTTCTTGTTGTTATACTCATTTTGAAGCTCATCTGCACGCACACTCATTTCTTCAATAGTTGTTTTTTGGTAGTACTGAATATATCCAAAACCGGTACCCAGAATAGCTAAGAGCACCACAAGCAGAATAAGTGTATTTCGTATTGCGTATGACATTACTCTTCACCTCTGTTTAAAACTTCACGTACCTGTTGCAGATTTTCAGGAGAAAATGCTGAACGATCGGGCACTATTTCCTTAATCATAAAATTAAAAATGAATACTTCTCTTTCTCGAATTTCATCTTTACGGACATTTAATAATGTAACTTCCGAAAATTGTCTGGCAAGTTGCGGAATTCGGTTTCTGTATAAAGAGATACCTTCAACCATTAAATTATCATTCGCTTGCCTCAAATTTGTAATCCACATTCCACCTATATCATTAACGGCATTATTGAATTTATCAAGTGAAACCGTCCATCGAATAGTGCCCTGACTTAGCGTATCAAGCAGAACGATCTGGTCTTGCAATTGTGCCAGGCTTTCAGAATATTCATTAGTTTGATCTACTACGGGATTTAATTCACGTATCTGGCTTTCAAACCGGGTAATATCGTTACCCAGGCTTTCAATTTTTTGTGCATTTTGCTGATAGTAATAATTAATAATAATCGGGCTGATGCCTATCAGTAACAACAGAAGAAAGCCATGCCAGTGGAGCTGAAATACTTTTTGCTGTTCCGCGATGTATTCCGGCAGAAATGAAATTTGAGGGTATGCTTCTCTGTTGACCCCGGCTGCTGCACAAGCTATTCCAATCGCAGATGTATATGATGAGAGAGCAATCTTTTGGTTTTCATCGCATGAAAACTTCTCGGAATCAAATTCAAAATCATCGATTTCAAGATCCGGGAAGCTTTTTCTAAAGAATTCTACCGCCGACTCACCAATGGTATTATTGTAAATAATTAATTTGTCGAGCCCTGGAACTTCACCTGTATCGAGCTGGAAAAGTATTTTTGAGAAAATTGTGTTTAAAAAACTCTTGCTCTCGGTTCCTTCATTAATGACAGGTGATACCTGGAGAATCTGATCACCAATCATAAAAATCATTCTGCATTTCTTGGGACCAAATTTAAGCAGTGCGGTAATTTGTGTCTCATCGGTTTGATAATGATCTTTGTAGAGACCGACCATAGCAGCTTCATCCGGGGTAACTTCGCTTATAAAAAGTTTACCACTATATAAGTCGTTGACCCGGTTAACCAGCTGTAGACTGGATGGCTCGTGATCCACCGATGCAATTACGATAGAACCGTCATCGCGAAGATAGTATTCATAATTGCTTTTATGCGGTTGCTCTCCATAAATCGCTTTTAACTTATCTTCAACAAGTTCTGTAAGTTCTTTCTTTTTTAAATTTGAATAATCATTTTCTTTTACAAACTGGAAAATGGTGTTTCCTGCCGGAACATTAATTCCGATGTTGTGATTTTTCTCGTCAAGATTGGAGAAATAGTTAAAGAGTACCATTTCATTATTACTTGGCGCCCCTGCTTCATCAACAAGATCGAAACTATCGGATTCGGCTTCAGTCGAATCGAGATCATCCAGGTTAATAATATCGTCGTCGCTCTCTTTTTCTGTCTCTTCTTCACCGATTCCGAATATAGATTCGGCATCATAATTCATATTATCAAATGAAATGTCTTCCGTCTCTTGCTTTGTTTCCGACAATTCGTCAACAAGCGTTAGTTTATCGAGTCGAACGACTTCAATCCCGGATTTTGTTGTTTGGATTTTTGCAAATCTTACAACAGTACCTTCAAATGATATTCCTATGTAATCTTTATTCTTAATCATTCAGTAGAGATTAATCAATATCGCTCATCAACTGGAGGATACGTTTTTTGTTATTAGCATTATTAAGAGCTTCATCCTTCGAAATGCGGCCTTCATCATACAATCGTTTCAGATCTTGCTCCATCGTAATCATTCCCTTATCACTGCCTTCTGCAAGCATCTGATAAATTTCATTGACATTATTATTGCGGATTGCAGCACGCACAGAAGGTGTAGCCAGCAGAACTTCTTTAGCCAGGGTTAGTTTCCCGTCTACGGTTGGTACAAGCTTCTGACTCATTACACATGTTAACACATCTGCCAGTCTGGTTCGAACTCTTGTTTGTTCTTCTGTTGGTACTTCTCCTAAAATACGTTCTATACTTTCCATAGCTGAAGAGGTGTGCAATGTACCAAATGTTTTGTGACCTGAATCAGTGATTTCAAGTGCAGTCATAATTGTTTCAGGATCACGAAGCTCTCCGATAACAATGATATCAGGATCCTGACGTAATGCCTGGACCGCTCCCATTTTAAAGGAAGGCACATCACGGCCAACTTCGCGGTGACGTATAACCGAGCGCACGGGTTTATGTATGAGTTCGACTGGAGATGCGATAATAACAACATGAGCATCTACGGTTCGGTTATTTGCATCAATAATCGTATCAAGAGTTGAAGATTTTCCTGAACCGGTGATTCCTGTTATAAGAGTTAAACCGTATTTGTAATATTTTAAACTCAGTGCCTTTGCCACTTCCGGATGAACGCCTAATCCTTTAAATGGTCGGATTTCAGCATCAATCTTACGCATGTTTAGTGCAAGATGCTCCAGGTCAAAATACATATCTGCACGAAAACGCTGAGATTCTCCGTTATCCAGCTGAACCGAATAAGAGAAATCGAGGTTTCTGTCGTTTATAAGCATTTCTCTTTGAGACGGCATGATAATATTATGGAGAAGAACATCCGTTTCAGTCTTTGATAATTCAATGGCTGAAGAGAAAGGTGATTTCACTCCGTATATTCTGTACCAGATTTTTCCATCACATCCGGCACTTCCAATGTCAATATCAGATGCATCCAGGCTGCGCATTTGAACAAGGAACATATCGAGCAGATTCTTCAGTTCCTGTCGTTCATTATCATCAAGCGCGTCAATAATTTCCCCTATTTTTTTATGATACTCCATTCCCCGAACTGATTTGGGAATTTGCTCAATGATTGGCTGAGCCATATCCTTAATAGGTTTTAGTGAAATCGTTTGTCCATTCATTATGTTGTAATAGCCTGATTCCGATTAAGCTGATATTTTTTATTGAACTCCGGTGTTTAAAAAAGACTTCCGAGACGGAGAAATGTTACATTAAATGACCGATATTAACTAATAATTTCTATTATTTATATTAAAAACTGAAATTATCGGAAAAAAAACTTTATTTAAACTTGTATAGTAAAAGATTCCCAAAAATGACATATTAGTTTTTAAACGTATAAATTTAATATATGGAGCAGTTAATACTATTCTGAATGCAAATAATATAAAGTCTGGACTCAATGCATAATTAAGACTTACAAAATATTTTAAATCCCGTTAAAATATATTACATCCAGTTTAGAATAAAACTATTTTTTCCCGATAGAGGAATGCCTGGTAAATGATTATTAAAATTTACGTTCATCCAATAATCTTTTTTTTAATTGAAGTAACTGGACATTCATATTTTGTATTTTATCCTGCTGTATTTCAATAATATTTTTTGTGAAAATATTAAACAACTTTTCCGGTCTTCTGCGAAAGTAGTTTAACACATCATAACGCTCAAACTTTAGGAGAATACAATCATTATGTGCAGTTACCTTTGCCATTCGGGTATGCTTGCTAAATAGAAATGTTTCCCCCAAAAAACTGCCGGCACCAAGATTAGCCAATTCAATATTATCATTCCAAACTGTAACCTTGCCGTCTGCAACGAGAAAAGCTGAGGTGATATAATCACTTTGATCAAAAACAAGATCGTGACTCACAAACCTTTGCTCTTCGCCCATCTGAAGAAATGCCAATACATCTTCATAGTGAAAGCTTTTTAACAGGTGCGGAGGCGATTTTAGCAGCTTGCGCAGATATGTTGGCATCATATCCATTGGCGGTCGGTATTTAAATTGCATTGTGGTACTCCATTTTACTAATCTTCAATTGTTATGGCAATTATTTCTTCAATAGATGTAATTCCTTCTTTGATTCTTTCACGGCCGGATGCACGAAGCGTAAGCATGCCATCTTTCACAGCTTGTTCTTTAATCACATCTTCATCGATATCATCGCCAGAATCGAGAATCAAACGTTTAATTTCTTTGGTAAACAAAAGTGCTTCATGGATCGCCGCCCTGCCCTTATAACCCGAATTGTTACACTTCTCACATCCAACAGGTCCGTAAAATACTGTAGATTCAATCTCTTCACCTGTAAATCCAATTCCCTTTAGTGTTTCGGGATGGGGATCAACTACTTCTTTACAATATTTACAGAGGGTTCTTATAAGCCTCTGTGCCATAACAAGATTTACAGCATTTGCAATGAGAAAAGGTTCAACCCCCATCTTAAAGAGCCTGGAAATGACACTTGGTGCATCATTCGTGTGAAGAGTTGAAAAGGTAAGGTGACCGGTATTAGCCATTTTAATTGCAATTTCTGCCGTTTTCAAATCCCGGATTTCCCCTACAAGCACAATATCGGGGTCATGACGCAAAATACCCCTGATCGCCATATCAAACGTCATATGGTGACTGATCTTAAGCTGCCTTGCGCCATTAATAAGATACTCAACCGGTTCTTCGACTGTAAGTACATTTTTAGTAGGGTCCAGTACATAGTAAAGAGCAGCTACAAGTGTTGTTGATTTACCACTTCCGGTAGGTCCGGTAATAATTACAATTCCTGAAGGTTTTTCAATTGATTTTACAAAATCAGCTTTGGCTTTTTCCTGCAAACCAAGAACATTCAAATCAGTGATTACTTTGCGGTCATCCAAAACCCGGATAACTACCGACTCGAATTTTCTGTCAAACTGTGCTCCCACCATTGGCATAATCGAGACCCGGTATCGGATACTATGATTATCAACCGTTCTCTGAATGAAACCGTCCTGCGACGAATCTCTTTCGAAGCGGTCAACATTTCGTGTTTTATCTTTCACTACTGCTGAAATAGCTTCAGGTTTTACATTTTTTTGCTGATACCATAGTTGTAATTTCCCGTCAACCCGAAAACGGATATCTGTGGTTGATGGTCCGCTGGGTATAATGTGAATGTCACTCACATCCTGCCTCACAGCTTCAATCAGTACTCCCTCTATAAGAGAGTTGAGCATGCTTTGATTGATTTCAGCTTCAATCTCTTCTTCGTCAATTTCCTGGTCTGTCTTGCCTTCTAAATCTGTCTCTTCATAATCTATCTCTTCAAGAAGATCCAGAAATTCATTCTTCTGCTCGTAAACCCGTGTAATAATACTATCCAGCAGTTCGAATTTACAGTAGGTTAATTCAAAATGTGTATAATTTAATTTTGAAAGAATATTTGAAAGAATAGGGTTAGAAGGATCGGCCGCAGCGATTGTCAGAGAGGTTGCTGTTCTTCGGATGGGAATAGCTTTCTGATGAATCAGTTCATCAATCGATTCATTGGATAATTCCTGAATATACTGTTTAATTTCTTTCAGCTTCTCTTCGGAAATTTCATTTTTATCAATAAAAACTTCATCAAAAGCATAAATGTTGGCAATCTCTTTCATGATTTGATGGCGATCAAGCTTCAAATCCTGGTATAAAATTTGTCCGAGCCTGCGATTGGAATTAGCCGGTTCACTTGATAAGATTTTTAATGCCATCTGAAGCTGATCTTCAGTAATCACTCCTCTTTTTAAAAGAATATCTCCAATATGTCGCCGTGTGTTAACTTTACCCATGTGTAAGGTTGATGAAATAAATAATTTTAAAAATCAGCTGTTGCCGATACCAATATACCTAAACAGTTGCAATTTTCAGACAGCTGAAATTTGTCACAAAATTAATCGGTATGCAATTGGATTTTATTAAAATCCACCGTTGTTTGGCTGAACAAGTGCAGCTTCGGATGAAACTACTGTAATAGCTATAAGTGCTATCATAATAAAAAGATTTATAAACAAATTAATCATATCAATTACAGATTCCATCTTATATGTTGTCTGCACCTCGTAATATTCTGCAAGTTGTTTTGCATTCTGCCTTAAAGCACCTGACTCTGCACCAAGCCTGAAGCGACTGATTGCAGTATTCGTAAATACGCCGGTTGCCTCGATTGCTTCCACCAGCCCCGCTCCTTCTTTAAGCATCATTTTGATAGCTGTTTCTTTAATCTGTTTCTCCATATAAGTATTCCTGCAAGCCTCTGCAGCCACTTTAATTACTTCAATATTCTGCCCGGAACCACTGTACAAGGTATAGAATACACGTGAAAATATTTCAATACTGGTTTTGTGAAGAAGATCACCAATCACCGGTATTTTTATTATATACTTATCGAGCCAGAGCTTTCCCTTTGGAGTTTTTATAAACATAAAAAACATAACTGCCGGGATGATAAAAAGTAAACTCAGCGTTATCCAGTTGGCTTGTAACCAATAACTCATTTCCAGGGTCGCCGCTGTCATCGGTGGTAAAATAATATCGAATTCCAGGAATAATTCTGCTGTAGCAGGAAATATATATGCCACATAGAAAATACATGTTGCAATAACAGCAAGAACGGTTACGGATGGCATTAATAAAGACCTTCTCAAATTCTTCTTAAACTCAGCATCTCTTTCTAAAAATTTTGCAGTACTTTCAAATACAAGTGCCATGTTACCCGATGTGGATGCCACACTTAACATATATGCTGCAAACTTACCAAAAACCTCTTCATGCTTACCATAAACCTCAGACCCTTCCTTACCATCTTTAAGGTCTTTCTGAATCTCCTTAATCACTTCCTTCATTTTCTTATTCTGCGTATCCTCGTACAGAAGAGTCAGAATTTCATCATACGGAAGCTGCTGTTTTAACAAGTCTGCAGAAAGGCTGACGAAGGTTACTATATCCTGAGTGGGTACCCCGCCCTTAAAGTCGAGCAATTTGCGATTAACACTGTGAACCTTGTATCCCAGTTTTACAAGAGCCCTTTCAAGTTCTTCTTTGTTGTAGGCTTCCTGTTCTCCTTTAACAACCGGCTTACCGTTCCGCTGAACTTTATAGAGGTAGGTCTGCTTCTGTTCTATATCCTGTATTTTATAGCCGTTGCCATTTAATGATTTAGCTACTTTTTTCTGAGCTTCTTTTTTTGAAATAGCTTCAAACTCAGTTTTAATAGCTTTTCCGGTTTGCGAAATTGCTTTTAGTCGAAATTGGGGCATTTGATAAAACCTTATATTCCTTATTAATGTTGAAATATCTTCATTGACAAGAGTAGATGCGGGAGTAATTGTGACAATATTAACTGTAGATTTTTATGAATAGAACATAAACCATTCCAGGCTATGATTCTAATAAGAGCTTGATTAAAAATTTTTAATCTTTAAAACGGCCACTGACCAATTTAACATTCAGAAAATATTTACTGGTAAATACATAAAGATTTCATCTATTTTTGAGATTATTAACCAACTGATTATTTCAAAAAAACTAACTGAGTACTTATGAAAATTGTAACAGCTGAAAAAGCAGTAAAATCTATCAACTCCGGTGACCATGTGTTTATTCACACGGCGGCCGCCACTCCTCTAAAGCTTGTTAATGCAATGTCTGAAAGGCATAACGAGCTTTCTGATGTTCAAATTTATCATCTGCATACAGAGGGTCCGGCACCTTACGCAAATCCCGATTACATCAAGTCATTTAAAACACACTCCTTTTTTGTGGGTGCAAATGTACGCTCAGCAATTCAGACCGGAGCAGCGGATTACATCCCGATATTTTTAAGTGAAGTTCCATACCTGTTCACAAATGGCATCTTATCCCTGGATGTTGCAATGATTCAGGTGAGTCCTCCCGACAAACATGGTTATTGTTCGCTGGGTGTTTCAGTGGATGCCAGCCGGGCTGCGGTACTGCATGCAGATACTGTAATTGCACAACTCAACCCGAACATGCCGCGTACACATGGTGATGGCATTATTCACAGCAGTCAAATATCCTATGCTATTGAAGTAGATGAACCGATACACGAAATCACTCCACCGGAACTTTCTGAAACAGAGTTAGCAATTGGACGAAATTGTGCCAACCTGATTGAAGACGGAGCCACACTTCAAATGGGTATAGGCAGCATTCCTGATGCCGTTTTAGCATCCCTCAAAAATCATAAAAACCTTGGCGTGCACACTGAAATGTTTTCAGACGGTCTAATCCCGCTGCTTGAATCGGGAGTCGTTAACAATTCAGAGAAACGGGTCCATCCCGGTAAAGTAGTCGGTTCTTTCACCGTGGGAACAAAAAAGCTCTACGATTTTATGGATGATAATCCTTTGATAGCAATGCTTGATTGCGCATATGTGAATGATACGGCTGTAATACGCAGAAATCCGAAGGTAACTGCTATCAACAGTGCAATAGAAATTGATTTAACCGGACAAGTTTGTGCAGATTCAATCGGTACAAAGCAATATTCAGGCGTTGGCGGGCAGATGGACTTTATTCGCGGTGCGTCCCTGTCAAAAGGAGGCAAACCAATTATAGCACTGCCATCCGCCACGAATAAAGGTATTTCACGCATTGTCCCCTATTTAAAGCAGGGAGCCGGTGTCGTTACAACCAGGGCTCATGTTCATTATGTAGTAACCGAAAACGGCGTGGCAAATCTGTACGGAAAAGGATTAAAAGAAAGAGCCAGGGAGTTAATTAAAATTGCTCATCCTGATCACCGGGAAGACCTGGAAAAAGAAGCCAGAAGTCGTTTTCAAGAATTTTAGACGAACTTTCCATCACATTTCCTGACTTTTTAGTACCTGGTCAGTAATTTTAAGTGAAGTTTATAAAGAATCTGCAGTATTTATAAATTGCATCGGATTGGTATCTTATGTATTCTGCTATCTTATTAATAATCAGTGATTATTATCTATGGATTATGAAAAAATACTTCAGGATGTGGAATTAACGAATTTTGCGGAAGAAGATTTAAATAATTATATCTCTCAACTTTCGAAAATTAATGTTGATTCATCATATTACCTGTTATTGCTGGTCGGGCCATATCAAAAAGGAAAAAAAAGATTCCTTTCAAAGTTATCAGAATTACTAAATGAGAAAATAAGTCATATTGATTTACGCAACATTATCAGTGTTGATGAAGCAGAAACAACCAAAAATATTGATGCCCTCTTCTCAAATATCAAAGGGAAAGGAAAAATCTTATTCTTCTCAAATGCAGACAGGCTCTGCGGAGCTTATACCGGTTACACCTACTCCAGCAATCGATATGCCACTCCGCAAGAACGTTACTTACTGCAAAAAATTAAAGAAATCGAAAAAATTATAATCTTCGACATAGAGGATGCCTACAATGCAGATGCAACCATGAGGCGGTATGCTCATCATGCAGTAATATTCGACAAACCAAAATCACTCTTTTCAAAACTGACATGGAAATTAGGCAGTGTTACCTTTCATGGCCATGAGTTTGAAAATGAGCGACCGGCATAACCTGGTTCAGATTTTATCTGAACTATCCTGTTGCAGCATCGGCTTACTAAGTAGATACCTTGCTCTCCTGGCGGGGATCAAGGTCATAAAGTGATGAAACCGTAGCCTGGATGGTTTTATACCACTCATTTCCGAATTTGTCATTAATTTGATAATAATCCTGGAAATCAGGTTTTTTAATATTCATCTTCCACTCCTGGTTTTTAGCTTTAAATACAGGATCGATGTGAAGTAGTTCATGGTGCAGCAACATTTTTTGAGTCTCTTCATCAAGCATATCCCATAATTCGCCCGATATTTCAATCAGGTAGTCGTTTCCGGAATAATATTTTACTTCCCGCGAAGCTTTCATACATTTTGCTGCCCGCTGTTTTGAAATGTTTGGATATATCAGAAAGTACCCTATCTGGGCCGGCCCAAACTCCATTTTGTTACTCTCGATCACTTGTTTTGCAATACGTTCCACTTCAGGTGATTCCATTAACTGTTTGTCGCTCAGTTTGATATCACCTTTAGGATCTAAAAAATCATTTTCTGGCATTGTGTTTTAAATACTTTATTTCTGAATATTTTTGTTCTGTTTTTCTAACCGGTGTCAAAGATACTAAAGTTGAATGAAAAGATTTTATATTGTAGTAAATCATATTCTGAAATAACTCTCACCGGTAACCACTTTATTTTAAATGAATAAAAATGATTTTGTTCGCCTGTTCCGAAGATAAATTTCAACAATTTTATGATACATATGTAGTCAAAATTTATGATATTAAATGGTATAAGTCACTTTTAAATCTATAAAAATCTATTCAAATGACTCTTATACTTATTATATCATTACTAACATTTATGCCTGCTGAGCCTGACAGAGATGACCTTTTAATTTTTCAAAGCGAGTACAGTGTTGAAGAAACAAGAAACCGGCTGGTTACTGTTTTACGAGATGCGGGAATGAATATTATTACACAGGTTAATCACCAGACCGGGGCTGAAGTGGTTGATCTTGATCTTCGTCCTACTCACCTTGTTCTTTTTGGCAATCCCAAAGCAGGAACTCCCATAATGCAGTGTTCACAACTTGCAGGAATTGACCTTCCTCAGAAAGCATTAATCTGGGAAGATGATAACGGAGATGTGTGGTTGGCTTTTAATAATCCCAGGTACCTTGGAGAGAGGCACGGTATTCTCAATGAATGTGAAGAGGAATTAAATAGTGCACACACTGCTCTCAATAGATTCGGTGAAAGTACAATTGAATGAAATTCTGAACATTTTTTAAATGTGCGAAGGGCCTCAGCTCTTAGGATCTTTGAGCTACCGGAAGTAATTATCAGCCAATAAATAATTTTTTAAAAAATCAGTCTCATTCATCTTCTCATATTTTGTACCTTTAGCTTCATTTTTAATTAATTTGCAAAGCAAGGTTCATCTATGAGCCAAAGAATACAAATTTTATTTATTGCTGATATTGTCGGTGAGCCGGGTTTAACACTTCTTGAAACAATTTTGCCTGGTATTATCGATAAACACAAGCCTGATTTTGTAATTGCCAATGCTGAAAATTCTCACGAAGGCCGCGGGTTAAATCAAAGTATCGTCAAAACACTTTACGGTCTCGGAGTACATGTAATTACAGGCGGAAATCACTCTTTTGATAAGTGGAAAATATTCGGTTATATGAAAACCGACAAGAATCTGCTCAGACCTTTAAATTACCCTGCAGGTAATGCCGGCTTCGGATATGGCATTTATGATGTACCGGGCAGTGAACATAAAATTGGTGTTTTAAATCTCCAGGGCCGCACATTTATGCAGGCGATCGATGATCCGTTTTCAACTGCTGAATGGGCAATTTCTAAAATTAAAGAAGAAACCGATCTCATATTTATTGATTTTCACGCAGAAGCTACAGCTGAGAAACTCGCAATGGCCTGGAACCTTGACGGTCAAATATCTGCATTTGTCGGAACCCACACCCATATCCCGACCAATGATGCGAGAATATTACCGGAAGGTACGGGCTATATTACCGATGCGGGCATGACAGGCCCCTTCGATTCAGTGATTGGTATGGATAAAAAGACATCCATAAAACGCTTTACCCGGGGCACACCGCAGCGCTATAAAATTGCAAAAGGTGATAACCGGATGTGCGGAGTTCTTGTAGAAATAGATCCTGAAACGACCAGGTGCACCTCTATTCAATCGCTTATTTACCCCGAATTCAAAAACAATACAAATTCATGACAAGAGCCGATAAAAAAAGTGTGGTCCGCTGTAGTGATCTGCATAAAAGCTTTCCCTCCAAATCAGGTAAAGGCAAATTACGTGTGTTACAGGGCGTAACACTTGAAGTTCAGGAAGCCGAGGTAGTTTCAATTATTGGCTCCAGCGGCAGCGGAAAGAGCACCCTCTTGCATATTCTGGGAGGTTTGGATAAGGCCGATTCAGGACATGTCTACTGGCACGACACAGATATATTTTCACTTAAATCAGATGATCTTGCAGATAAAAGAAACACTAATGTAGGATTTGTATTTCAATTTCATCATCTGCTGCCTGAGTTTACAGCACTGGAGAATGTTTTCATGCCCGCACTCATTCGGGGTGACTCTCCTGCTGAAGCAGAACCGCACGCGGCTGGTCTGCTCGATCGTTTCGGATTGTCAGACAGGTTAGATCACAGGCCGTCTCAACTCTCCGGGGGTGAACAGCAACGTGTATCGATGGCGCGAGCCCTGATGAATAATCCCTCAATTATTCTGGCTGATGAACCGACAGGAAATCTTGATGAGGAAAATACCAATATCATTCTTGACGAACTTTTCCAGCTACGCGAAATTGATCACGTTTCCATTGTTCTTATTACCCACGAAAAAGCCATTGCAGACAGGTGCGATCGTATATATAAACTGGTAAACGGACAACTTGTATAGACCGACGGTTATACTTTTTATTCAGTCTGATCTGATAGAGCGCGTCTAAACAATAAATAAACAACTATATATTTACTGTTTTACAACAAAGTTAATGATTCGCCCCGGTACAAAGATTTCTTTAAGAATTTGAGATTCTGAGAGATACTTTTCAACGTTGCTTTCTGATTTTGCAGCATTCAGTACAAATTCTTTGTCTTTTGATTTTGATGCATCTACCTCAAGCTGTCCGCGAACTTTCCCATTTACCTGGATCGGGTAGGTAACTGTTTCCTCCTTCAGATATTTTTCAACCAGTTCCGGCCATGGTTCGTGCGATATTGACTGGGTGTTGCCGAGAATTTCCCACAACTCCTCGGAAAGGTGCGGAGCAAAAGGCGAAAGCAACTTAACAAAAGCTTTGACTACAGTTTCGGGAACTGTTTCCCACTGATTTGCTTCATTTGTAAAAATCATAAGTGCTGAAATTGCAGTATTGAAACGCATCTCTTCAATATCGTCTGTAACTTTCTGAATAGCTTCATGAAGAACTTTAAGTTGATTTTTGTCAGGATCAACATCCTCTACAGACGGACTTAATTTTCCATCTTTATCGGTCAGGAGCCTCCATACCCTGTTCAAAAACCTGTTAACACCTTCAACGCCTTTGGTGCTCCACGGCTTTACCTGCTCAAGCGGCCCCATGAACATCTCATAAAGCCGCAGCGAGTCAGCGCCATAGTTATCAACCACATCATCCGGGTTAATGACGTTGCCGCGAGATTTCGACATTTTGTAGGCTCGTGCTTCAACTTTAACATCGGAATCTTTCATAAAGAAAGACTCTCCCCTCTTTTCGACATCATTTTCACTGAGTTTCAGTTTTTCAACCTTGTCGAGGGCTCCGGCTTCTTCAGGTGGTATATAAACGCCATCTCTCCTGAACACAGTGAATTCCATTTCTCCCAGAATCATCCCCTGATGGACCAATCTTTGAAATGGTTCTTCTGTAGATACAAGCCCGCAATCATAGAGAACCTTGTGCCAGAACCTGGCATAAAGCAAATGCAATACACTGTGTTCAGCACCGCCAACATAGAGATCAACCGGCATCCAGTATTTTT
This sequence comes from uncultured Balneolaceae bacterium, assembly GCA_964449075.1. Lineage (GTDB taxonomy): Bacteria > Bacteroidota > Rhodothermia > Balneolales > Balneolaceae > CAYVBJ01. The sequence continues at coordinate 4,400 of CAYVBJ010000001.1, read as the reverse complement.
CAGAACTTTTTTCAACCGGTCCGCCTTCAAATTCAGGACTAATATATCGCAGGTAATACCAGCAGGAACCCGCCCATTGAGGCATGGTGTTAGTCTCTCTGTATGCAGTTTTTCCTGTATCCGGATCAGTCGTTTCAATCCACTCTTTTGCTTTTGCAAGAGGGGGCTCACCGCTTTCAGTTGGCTGAAAATCATCGAGTTCGGGAAGAGTTACCGGCAATTCCTCTTCACGAACAGCCTTTGGTTTGCCATCCGCGTGTATGATCGGAAATGGTTCACCCCAGTAACGCTGACGGGAGAAGAGCCAATCCCTCAGTTTATAATTGATACTTTTTTTGCCGGCTCCTTTTTGCTCAAGCCATTTAATTATTTTCTTTTTGGCCTCTTCAATCTGAAGTCCGTCTAAAAAATCACTGTTAATAGCAACGCCATCGCCTGTATATGCTTTTCCTTCAAAATCATCAGGAGGCTGAACGGTTCTTATAATGGGCAGATCATACTTTTCAGCAAATTCCCAGTCTCTTTCATCTTGTCCCGGAACGGCCATAATGGCACCGGTACCGTAATGAATGAGTACATAATCAGCTACCCAGACCGGAATTTTTTTACCATTAACCGGGTTCAGTGCATATGCACCTGTAAATACTCCGCTCTTCTCTTTATTTAACTCAGAGCGTTCAAGATCCGATTTTTTAGCTGCCTGCTCTTTGTACCTTTCAATTTCAGTCCGCTGTTCTTCAGTGGTCACTTTATCAACCAGGTGGTGTTCAGGAGAAAGCACCATGTAAGTGGCACCGAAAAGTGTATCCGGCCGCGTGGTGAAAACTTTTATTTTTTCGGGGTGATCCACAATCTCAAAATCAATCTCAGCACCAATGGAGCGCCCGATCCAGTTTCGCTGCATCTCTTTGGTTGATTGCGGCCAGTCAAGGTCATCAAGTCCTTCCAGAAGCCTGTCTGCGTAGGCAGTAATCTTAAGGACCCATTGGCGCATTGGTTTTCTCACAACAGGATATCCGCCAACTTCACTCTTCCCGTCAATCACCTCCTCATTGGCAAGAACGGTTCCCAGTTTGGGGCACCAGTTTACGGCCACTTCATCCTGGTAAGCCAATCCCTTTTCAAAAAGTTTCAGAAAGATCCATTGCGTCCATTTGTAATAATCAGGATCAGTTGTATTAACTTCTCTCTCCCAATCGTACGAAAAACCGAGTATTCGCAGCTGCTCACGAAATTTTTTGATATTTTTTTCTGTGGTTATTCGCGGATGTGTTCCTGTTTTTACGGCATACTGTTCAGCCGGTAAACCAAATGCATCCCAGCCAATTGGATGAAGCACATTAAACCCTTTCATGCGCTTGTACCGCGCCAGGATATCAGTGGCGGTATATCCTTCGGGGTGACCAACATGTAAACCGGATCCGCTCGGATAGGGAAACATATCCAGGATATAGTACTTTGGTTTATCTCTATTTTTTTCTGTTCTGAATGTTCTGTTATTTAACCAATACGATTGCCATTTGGCTTCGATTTTTGCCGGATCGTATGTATTCATAAAAGCGTTAACTGGTTTAGAAAATATTAAATTGAATCTTATTACAAGAGTGAAAAGATAAGAATTAATAAAATCAATTGATGCTGATAATAGATGAAGCCTGAACACCTGAAACGCAATATATTTAACGGAACAAACCCAACAGAAAAATGCGGAGATTGTTAATAAAATGTAACATAATTATTCCTTTGAAATCCTGATAATAAATAAGGTTTCACAATCAAGCAGAATTTCTTGAAAAAGAACTTTGTTTATTGGTTAAATACTTATTATTTATAAATCATCTACAAAATGACGGCAAATTTTAAAAAAGAGTATACGAGCATGAAATTGAATCTGAACGCATTTGCTTTGTTTTTTTCCCTGATTATCGTGTTTTTTCTAAACAGTATTCATGCAAATTCTGTAAACAACAGGATTTCTGATCGAGAAATGGATCACTACCTCATCGAAAGTTCAAGTGATTCTGTTGACCCTGTAGAAACTTCTCTCTCCTCTCTCATTGAAATTTTTGAAAAGAAAGGGTATGACATCAAAAAACTGATCGAAGATCCAAGATTCAAAATTTATGATGGTATCAGTGACAGATTTAAAAAATCTGCTGAACGCAAGATAGAGCATATAGACGACTATAAAAGGGTACTCGGATTTGACGCTAAAAAAGCTGAGATTTTTAATTTTATCGATGAAAATTCCGATCAATTACAAAATGCGGAAGAGACCTATGGAATATCGAAGTATGTGATTGCTGCAATCATTGGAATAGAATCGGATTTTGGGAAAAATATTGGCTCGTTCAACCCTTTTAACGCCTATGTTTCCATGTATGTTGAAAATTACAGAGCGGATTTTGCCGAAGCACAGCTTTTGGAACTGCTCGAATTTTCAAAGAAAAACAAGATCGATATACTTGACCTGAAATCAAGTTACGCAGGTGCAATGTCGTATGCACAGTTTATCCCCTACTCTTTGAATAAATGGTTTGTCGGTTCCGATATTTTTGATATGGATAATAATATTATGTCGATCGGTAATTATCTTGCCTATTTCATGGAGCGCACCGGTACCATTGAAAAATCTGTTTTCAGATATAATCCGAGCTCTCTTTACACAGAAGCCGTTTTACAGCTTGCCGGTGAAGCCGAAGAGATGTTCACCGATAGTTAAATTCACCGGATTCATCGGATGAATCGCACATCTTCAAACTTTTGTTAATCCCGTGCCTTAACCATGTGATGAATTTTATTTCGGGACAAGTTCTTTTTTCATCCGGTTCTTAAGGCGCATTTCGAATCCGGGCGCAGCTTTAATTTGGGGCAGGCTCTTTAACTTTCGGCAAATAAATAAACCCGACTGCGCCTCTCGGCGCAGACCGGGTTCAATTGAGAGCAATTCGGTAAAAACTGTTAGTTCTGTATCGTCTAAACTTTCTTCGCAGTAATCAAGTAGATAATCTGTAATTACCTGGTCGTAATCAGTATAAATTGTCATGGCAAGAGACTTACTATTGGGTATTTATAAGTCTCTTACCACAAGTTTTTTAAAATGTTTCCTGTAAAGAGTACTCTTCTAAAATTTCCTGCAGCTGGATGCGCCCCCTGTTTATTCTCGACTTAACCGTTCCCATGGCGGAACCGGTTATTTCGGAAATCTCTTCATAGGTCAGCTGCTGAATATCCCTCAGGATAATTGCTTCTTTAAAGTCATCATTCAATGTATGAAGTGCTTTTTCGAGCTGTTCTACACAGATTTTTTGATGAAGCTGTTCATCCTGCAAAATGGTTGTGTCTTCGATTGCTATTTCAAAATCATCCGGATCTGAAGGGTCAGCATGCATGGAAACGGTTGACATCCTCTGCTTCTTCTTGTACATGCTCTTTGCCAGGTTCAGTGCTATCGTATAGATCCATGTACTCAATTTCGCAATGCGTGTATAAGATTGGCGGCTTTTAAAAACCCTGAGAAATGTTTCCTGAACCAGGTCTTCACAGTCTTCATGGTTGTGAGTATATCGAAATAAAAAATTGTGAAGACGATCTTTAAACCTGCTTACAAGAATATCAAAAGCATGCATATTCCCTGCCTGCAGTTGTTCCATTACATCTTCGTCAGAGAGAGATTGCAGATTCACACTGTTATTAGTCACTGTATTCATTTTGATACCCCGTAGTTTTCGTTGCTGTTAAGCAGCCGTCTTAACCGACGATGCGTGTAATCAGCAGAAGAAGTATCGAAGAGGTATCCAGTGTGGTGAAGCCTTTGGCGGCGCGATCTGCGTCGAGCAGGGCTTCGAAAATTCCGGGCATTTCGGCAAGTCTGAAATTGGATGCGTCTTGCCATTGACGATTAAAGATCCAGTTATTGGTAATTCCAAGTTCAGCCTGAACCTGTTGTTTACCTAACCCTTTTTCAGCCAGGCGGCGAATTTGCCAGATATTTCCAAACACACTGTAAAAGAACCCCACGGTACGAATAACTTCTCCCGCTTCTGTATTACTTTTAAGCAACATCTGTTCCGCAATACGGAGGCTCTTGTCCAGATCTTTGGCAACAAGGGCGTCTTTAAGCTCAATCGCCGAATATTCGCGATATGAGCCGATTATTTTTTTTACATGCTCCAGGTTGATCTCTGTTCCACTGTCTACAAAAGTACACACTTTATCTATTTCTATAGACAGTAGCTGCAGGTTATTACCCACGAGCTGCGACAGAACCTGTGCCGCACGGGCATCGATTTTTTTATTGTGTTTGTGATCAATCCAGCCGGTTACCCAATCAGCCAGTTTATAATCGGGAAGAAATTCAAACCTAAAAACAGCTGCCTCTCCCCCCTTTTTTTTGAGGG